>JBIQJK010000012.1:0-54082 GCA_044507535.1 Planctomycetaceae bacterium
CGGCGGTATTTCGGGAAGGTCCGTCATGCCGAACCGGCACTCCCGGCGGGCAATGGGAAAACGCCGGCGGTCGGGGCGGCGTGCACCCCCACGGAGATGTGGATGCGGGCCTGAGGGAAGTCGGCGAGGCCGCCGGTGTGGTCGGGGTCGGCGTGGGTGAGGACGATGTCGGTGACGAGGGCGGGGTCGAGGCCGCGGGCCTCGATCTGGCGGAGGGCGGTGAGGCGCTCGTTCGGGCGGAAGCCGACGTCGTTGATGAGCTGTGGGCCGAGCCGATCGAGGGGGTGGAGGCAGTCGAGGAGGCCGATGCCGGTGTCCACGAGCACGAGGGCGGAGGGGGTTTCAAGGAGGAGGACGTGGCAGGCCGCGGCGGGGGCGTTGGGGGGCGCTGGGGGCTGGATGACGCCGCAGGAGAGGTGGTGGAGGGGTGGGGGCATGAGGGTGGGGGGGTGACGACGTGGGGTGGGGGCTGGAGAGTATGGTAAGCGGGGGGTGACCTTTGTCGGATCAGGGGTTGAGGCGGCCGAGGATCTACGGCAGCACGATGTAGGCGGTTGTCAGCGGGGAGGGCGAGTGACGAAGAAGGGGGAGGTATTGCCTCGCCACCTGCCGTGGGATCAAGGGTGGTTCGTGCGGCGGTGCTGGAGGCGGGCTTGCGTCATGCGTTCGCGGATGCCGCCGCGGCGGAGGAAGTCGGCTTCGAGGGCTTTGAGCTGTCGGTCCAGGAGGTAGTTGGCCTGGTGGATCAAGCAGATGGCGATGTTGGCGACGACTTCAGGGGGGCGGGTTTCGATAATGGGGCGGTAGAGGGCGTAGGTTTCTTGTGGAGAGGAAAGGGACTCATGGGTCGTATGGGACTCATGGGGCCTGTGGCTCTGCTTTCCCAGGCGGCGGACGTAGAGGGCCTCTTTGGAGTCCTTGTCCCACAGGGGGAAGCCGCGGACGCGAAGGTAGTCCTGGTAGTCGTTGAGGAGCTCCTCGAGGCTGGCGCGGGCGACGCCGACGAGCTTGATCTCCATCTCGGAGGATGTGCCGGAAGCGTCGCTCCCCTCGGCGATGTTCTGTTTGCCGGAGCGAGCGGCCTGGATCATCTGGTCGATGGTGCGATCGCCGCGGGCGAAGAAGCGGCGGCAGAAGTGGAAAGTGATGTCGTAAATGATCTCAGCCTTGCGGTAGGAGAGGAGCTTGCGGTAGTTGCCGTGGGGCGGGATGAAGCCGGGGGAGGGCAAGGGGCAGATCCGGGGAAGAGGTCGCATAGGTCCCATGGGTCGTATAGGACCTTATTCTTCTGCCTCCCCAGTCCGCCAAGGACAGCGGCCCCGGTCAAGGACCGGGGCCGCTATTCTGTGTGTTCACTCGGCGTGCCGGATCAGTAGTCCATATCATCCATCCCACCGCCAGCCGGCACCGCCTTCTTCTTCTCCTTGAGCTCGACGACGGCCGCGTCGGTGGTCAGGAGCAGGCCGGCGATGCTCGCGGCGTTCTGGAGGGCGACGCGCTCGACCTTGGTGGGGACGATCACGCCCATCTGGACGAGGTCGCCGTACTCGTGGGTGAGGGCGTTGAAGCCGTAGTTGGTGCTGCCGTTGGCGCCGGAGATGACCTTCTCGGCGACGACGGAGCCGTCGAGGCCGGCGTTGGCGGCGATCTGCTTGATCGGGTGGGCCAGGGCGCGGTAGACGATGTCGATGCCGACGCGGACGTCGCCCTCGGCCTTTTTGCGGAGCTTGTCGAGGGCCTCGCGGGCGCGGATGACGCTGACGCCGCCGCCGGGGAGGATGCCCTCCTCGACGGCCGCGCGGCAGGCGTGCAGGGCGTCCTCGACGCGGGCCTTCTTCTCCTTCATCTCGACCTCGGTGGCCGCGCCGACGTTGATCTGGGCGACGCCGCCGGCGAGCTTGGCGAGGCGCTCCTCGAGCTTCTCGCGGTCGTAGTCGCTGGTGGTGGCCTCGATCTGGTGGCGGATCTGCTCGATGCGGCCCTTGATGTCGTCCTGGGAGCCGGCGCCCTCGACGATGGTGGTGTTGTCCTTGTCCACCGTGACCTTCTTGGCGCGGCCGAGGTCGGCGATATCGACGTTCTCGAGCTGGATGCCAAGCTCCTCCATGATGGCGCGGCCGCCGGTGAGGATGGCGATGTCCTCGAGCATGGCCTTGCGGCGGTCGCCGAAGCCGGGGGCCTTGACGGCGCAGACCTTCAGGACGCCGCGGAGCTTGTTGACCACGAGGGTGGCCAGCGCCTCGCCGTCGATGTCCTCGGCGATGATGAGCAGGCTGGCGCCCTGCTCGGCGATCTTGCCCAGCAGGGGGAGCATGTCCTTGGCGGAGGAGATCTTCTTCTCGTAGACGAGGATGTAGGGCTTCTCGAGGACGACCTCCATGGTCGCGGGGTTGGTGACGAAGTGGGGGGAGAGGTAGCCCTTGTCGAACTGCATCCCCTCGACGAGCTCGACCTCGGTCTCGAGGCTCTTGCCCTCCTCGACGGTGATGACGCCGTCCTTGCCGACCTTGTCCATCGCCTCGGCGATGATCTTGCCGATCTGCTCGTCCTGGTTGGCGGAGCTGGTGCCGACCTGGGCGATCTCCTTGCTGGAGGAGATGGGCTTGGACATGCTCTTGAGCTCGTCCACGACGGTCTGGACGGCGAGGTCGATGCCGCGCTTGACCTGATTGGGGTTGGCGCCGGCGGTGATGTTCTTCAGGCCCTCCTGGAAGAGGGCCTCGGCGTAGATGGTGGCGGTGGTGGTGCCGTCGCCGGCGTCCTTGGACGCCTTGGAGGCGACCTCCTTGACCATCTGGGCGCCGAGGTTCTCGTACGGGTCGTCGAGCTCGATCTCCTTGGCGACGGTGACGCCGTCCTTGGTGACGGTCGGGGCGCCGAAGGACTTCTCGAGGACGACGACCTTGCCGGAGGGGCCGAGGGTGACCTTGACGGCGGCGGCGAGCTTCTGCACGCCGCGGAGGATCCGCTCGCGTGCGTCGGTGTCAAAGGCGATCTGCTTGGCTGCCATGGAGGGTTCCTTCGTTCGGGTGGGTTGTTCTGGGGTTACGACTTTGGTTTACGGGGCAATGAGGAATGGGCACTGGGCGGGGAGGAGGAGGCGTGGGGGGGTAGGCGGCGGGGCGTTCTGGGTGTCGCGGTGCACTTTCCACTGCCCGTTGCCGATTCCCCGTTGCCCCCTTCCTATCCGATCTTGATCCAGGAGACCTGCTCCGCGTCGAGGATGTAGACGTGCTTCCCGTCGGTGACCTTGATGAGGTGGTCGGGCTCGTCCGGGATGAGCATGGCGTTGGTGACGACGCACTTCTCCGCCTGCGTGAAGAAGAAGACGGCGTCGCGGGTGCCGTTGAGTTCCTTGAGGGCTTGGCGGAGCTGGTCCTGGGTCAAGGGAAATCTCCAAGGGGCAAACTTCCAAAGGGCCAAACTCGGAGCGGAGGCCGAAGACCTGTGCCTTGATTTGGCTCTTTGGCCCTTTGCTCTCGGGCCATTTACTCGATGATGGCCAGCACCTCGTCCTCGCTCATGATCAGCAGCGTCTCCTCGCTGCCGACGGGGCCGAGCTTGACCTCCGTGCCGGCGTAGCTGGAGAAGATCACGCGGTCGCCCTTCTTGACGGTCAGCGGGATCAGCTCCCCCGTCTCGGTGTTGATCGTGCCGGTGCCGACGGCCTCGACGACGCCGGTCTTGGGCGTGTCCTTGGCCCGCTCGGGGAGGAAGATGCCGCTGTCGGTGCGGTCCGCGGCTTCGTCGCGGCGCACGAGGATCTTGTCGTGCAGCGGGCGGATCTGGATGGCGGGGGCGGACTTCTTCGGTGCGGGTGCGGTTGCGGTCTTGGACATCGTTTGGACTCCGTGATTGGTGAACGTTTCGTGTGCGTCTTGCGGTCAACCGAACGGGTCAGGACTGCGGCCGCTCGCCTTCCTCGGGGAGGGGCGCCGGCCAGCGGTCCTGGTAAAAGCGAGAGAGGCAGCGCTGGAAGATCTTGAGCATCTGCTCGACGTCCGCCGCGGAGCGGTCCACCACGGCGAAGGCGTCGAACCGCAGCGCCGCGGAGAGGTGCCGGACATCATCCCGGATCGGGCGCGGGCCCTTGATGACCACCGTCGGCGGCGGGGCCTCCAGACGCCGGAGCAGCTCCAGGATCCGCGGCCCGGCCTCGGGGGCGGGCTGATCGTCCCGGGGGCTCTCGTCCAGCGGCAGGCCCAGGTCCACGACGGCGATGTGGACGCGGAGGGTGCGGATCGTCCGTTCCGCCTCGCGGCCTGTCCGGGCCCGGACCGAGCGGATGCCGAGCGGCTCGAGGAGTCGCGGCAGCCGGTCCGCCCACGATTCGTTCCGCCAGGAGGCGCAGGAGAGGAGGAGGTTCAGGCGGCCGCCCGGGTCGGAGGGGGGGGGGGAGGCCGGAGACGGTGGCTCCGGGGCACGGGCGTGCCCGCGCGCCCCCGAACCGCCGACGGGCGGGCCATAAAGAGACTGTCCGGGATGGAGGCGCACCGACACCATGCCGCCTTCACATGGCAACGGGTGTGCCGATCAGAGAGCCGCCGCGGCGGCAGGGAAGGGGCCGGGGATGGGGCCGTCCGGCCCGGGGGGCTGCCAACGGGCTTGGAGCGACCCCGTGGGCGTGCCAACTTGGCAGGCGGGAGGGCCGGGGGGCGGGTGGGGATATGCGAACGATCTCCGGCCGCGGGGTGAGAGTGTGATACACTCCGCGCATGGATGCAGTGACACTGGTGGTCGGGCTGGCGTTTGCGGCGGCGGCTGGGGTGGCGGTGTGGCTGGCCGTGGGGCGGGCCGGGCTGATGGGCCGGGCGGCCGCGGCGGAAGCCGGCCTGGAGGTCGCCGCCAGGGAGGTTGAGGCCCTGCGGGCCGAGGTCCGCAGACGCGAGGAGGAACTGGCCCGGCTGGCGGAGCGTGAGACCGCCTTGCAGGTCGAGGTCGCGGAACTGCGCGCCCAGATGGAGGGGGAGCGGAAGGTCGCCTCCGAGAAGCTCGCGGCGGTGATGCAGGCCCGCGAGGAGATCGAGAAGAAGCTGGCGGAGTTCGAGAGCAGGACGGAGAAGGTCTTCGGCGCCCTCGCCGGCAAGGCGCTCGAGGGGGCGAGCGAGCAGTTCCTCAAGCTGGCGAAGGAGTCGCTGCAGGCCCAGCAAAGAGTGGCGGAACTGGAACTGGAGAAACGGCGCGAGGCGGTGGACCGGCTGGTGCGGCCGATCGCCGAGACGCTGGCGAAGACGGACGCGAAGCTGGCGGAGATCGAGAAGGAGCGGCTGGGGGCGTACTCGGGGCTCGTGGAGCAGATCAGGGGGCTCGCCGCGGCGCAGGAGACGCTGCGGGCCGAGACGGGCAAACTCGTGCGGGCGCTGAGCAAGCCGGAGGTGCGCGGGCGGTACGGGGAGATCCAGCTCCGGCGCGTCGCCGAACTGGCGGGGATGACGGCGTACTGCGACTTCTCGGAGCAGGCCAGCACCCGCGGCGCCGACGGGCGGCTGCAGCGCCCGGACATGACGGTGCGGCTGCCCAACAACCGGCTGATCGCGGTGGACGCGAAGACCAACACGCAGGCGTACATCGAGGCGTGCGACGCGGCGACCGACGAGGAGCGCGAGGAGTGCCTGCAGCGCTTCGCGCGGCACGTCGCCGAGCAGGTGGCCGCGCTGTCGAAGAAGACGTACTGGGCGGAGCTGAAGGACTCGCCGGAGTTCGTCGTGATGTTCGTCCCCGGCGATCAGTTCCTCGACGCCGCGCTGGCCCGGCGGCCGGATCTGCTCGACTACGCCGCGGGGATGCAGGTGATCCTGGCGAGCCCGAGCACGCTGATCGGGCTGCTGCGGGCGGTGGCGGTGGGGTGGCGGGAGAAGAGCGTCGCGGACCAGGCCGCGGCGCTGCTGAAACTCGGCAGCGAACTCCGCGAGCGAGCGGCGACGCTCTACGGGCACATGACCGCGCTGGGGAAGGCGATCGACGCCTCGGTGACGCGGTACAACGAGATGATCGGCTCGTACGAGGCGAGGCTGACGCCGACTCTGAAGCGCTTCGAAGACGCGGGGCTGAAGGGGGCGAAGGCGCTGCCGGCGCTGGCGGAGGTGGGGGTTCGGCCGCGGGGGTTGACGGTGGCCGCCGACAACGGAGAGGGCGGGCTCCTGACGCGGAAGGAGGCGTAGGTCATGCAACTGGATTTCGATGTGGAGGCGCGGAACCGGCTCGTCGAGAAGATCGAGGCGGTCGGCGGGTGCTACCCGGAGGACGATGTCGAGCCGCCGGCGGTCTCGCTGGAGGATTTCTTCGTCGGCAACCGCGACCGCGGCTCGATCGGGTGCAACCTGGTGCCGCACCCCGGGATCGACCGCTTCTACGAGGTTCTCAGGAAGGTCCGCGAGCGTCCGGAGGTCGGCGGGGTGTACGTGTGCATCAACCAAATTGACGACGAGGCGTGGCCCTTCGCCGAGGTCGTGTACGTCTACACGACCGCGATGCAGGAAGAGGTCGCCTCGTGGGTTAAGGAACTCACTCCGGACGAGGTCATCCTGCGGGGCGAGGGCGAGTCGAAACTCCACCCGTCCACCCCGCCGCCGCCGCCCGGGATGCGGGTGTGCGTCCTGTGGTGGGACTGAGTTGTCGAGCGGGCAAGGAACGGGGCCGAGAACCCTGATCCGAACAGCGGAGGCGCTGCGGGTCCACGAACGATGCTGCGCTGAAACTCGAATCCTGGCCCTGGCTACAGAGCGAGAGCCTTCGGCTCTTCTCGCACGCATTCGCGGGCCAGGAATGCCGGCGTGGCGGCGAATGGAGCCCGAAGCCACATGAAGCGGTTCGCGGTCGCGACGATCGTCGGCACCGTCGCCCCGGTCTGGGTCGCAGCGCGCAGGTGGGCATGGCGCCGGTCGGCCCGGATGCTGAGCGAGGCGGAGCGCTCATCGCTGGCGGGCCACTACTCGGAGTCGCTGCTCCGGCGCGTGCGGATCACTGAAGTCGATCGCATCGACCTCTGGGCTCCGCTGAGCCGGCTCGGCGAGCATCTGGCGAAGTGGGCGGGCGGCGTGGTCGTCTCCCCCGCCGGGCTCGCCCTGGATGACCTGATCGTCGTCGCGACCGTCCCTGCCGCGAAGATCAGCCGCGCCTCCCTCCTCTTCCATGAGATGGTCCACGTCGTCCAGTGGGCCGCTCTCGGCCGGCGGCGGTTCCTGCGGGAGTACCTTTCCTCCTGGGCCGCGGCGGGATGGAGCTATCACGACATCCCGCTCGAAGAGATGGCGTACGAACTGCAAGCCCGGTTCGACGCCGGGGAGAGATTTGATGCGGAGGCTGAGGTGAGGAGGAGGCTCGGACCATGACCCGGGCGGTCGAGATGGTCCCCGCCGCAGCGCTGGAGGCCGCGATCGACCGCTACGCGGCCTCCGTCGGCGCGGATCGGTGGATCGTGCGCACGGGCTCCGGCGCGGTTAGACGAGGTATGCTGATGCGCGTCCCGGCACGGGGTGGAGCACCCCAGACTGGAGAACCATGGGCACGGCGATCGTCGTCATCCTCCTGCTGATCTTCATCAACGGGCTCTTCTCGATGGCGGAGACGGCCCTGGTCTCGGCGCGGCGCGTCCGGCTCGAACAGGCCGCGGAGCGCGGGGACGAGCGGGCCGCCGCGGCGCTGGCGCTGCACCTGGAGCCGACGCGGTTCCTCTCCACCGTGCAGGTGGGGATCACGCTCATCGCCATCCTCTCGGGCGCCTTCGGCGAGGGGGCGTTGGCGGGCCATCTCGAGGCGCAGATCGAGCGCGTCCCCGCCCTGGCGCCGTACGCGAGCACGCTCGCCTCCACGGTCGTGGTCCTGGTGATCACGTACCTCTCCGTCGTCCTCGGCGAGCTGGTCCCCAAGCGGCTGGCGCTGGCCAACGCCGAGCTCATCTCCTCGTGGTCCGCGTGGCCGATGAGCGTCGTCTCGCGCGTCGCGGCTCCCGCGGTGTGGCTCCTCTCGGCGTCCACGAACCTGCTCATGGGCGCCTTCGGCCGGCGCAAGGCGGAGGAGCACGCCGTGACCGAGGAGGACGTCCGCGGCATGATCGAGCAGGCCGCCTCCACCGGGGCGGTCCTGGAGCTCGAGCAGCGCCTCATCGAGCGGGTCTTCCGCCTGGGCGACCGGCGCGTCAAGAGCCTCATGGTCCCGCGCACCGAGGTCGAGTGGCTGGAGATCGACGCCCCCGCCGCCGAGATCCGCCGCACCGTCGCCCGCTCGGCCCACTCGCACTTCCCCGTCTGCCGCGGCGGGCTCGACAAGGTCGTGGGCGTCGTTCACCTCAAGGACATCGTCAAGCGGAGCCTCGCCGCCGGCAAGATCGAGCTCAACGCGGTCATGGAGCGGCCGATGTTCGTCCCGGAGACCGCGCCGGCGCTCACGCTGCTGGAGACGATGCGGACCACCGGCCGGCGGCTGGCCCTGGTGGTGGACGAGTGGGGGGCGTTCGTCGGTTTGGTCACTCTCAGCGACATCGTCGAGCGGATCGTCGGCGACGTGCTGGAGGTCGGCGAGGGGGAGCCGGAGGTTTCGCAGCGAGAGGACGGCTCGTGGCTCCTCGACGGCGGCGTGCCGCTGGACCGGCTGTGGGACATCATGGGCCTGCGCGAGGAGCCGGTGGAGGTCGCCGAGAGCGACGTCGAGACCATCGGCGGCCTGGTCAGCTGGCGGCTGGGCCACATCCCCACCCCGGGGGAGGCCTTCGACCTCGCCGGCTGGCGCATCGAGGTGGTGGACATGGACCGACAGCGCGTGGACAAGGTGCTGCTGATGAAGCCGGCGGCGGGCGACGATAGCGGCGTGCAGGCGGCTGACTAGCTCTCGCCGCCGCGACCGGCCGGGGTCTGTGGTTCCAGCCCAAAGAGAACACGGCCCCCAGCCGGGGGCCGCGTCCGTTTCATCGCATGTCCCCCCACGGGACCGCGATCACTTCTTCGCCTTGAACTCATCCAGCCGGCCCTGCAGCTCGGCCTTGAGGTTCGGATCACGGGCGAGCTCGACGGCCTTGGTCTGGATCTCGACGGCCTTGGCGGTGTCGCCGCGGAGGAAGTGCGCCAGCGCCAGCGTGTCGAGGATCGACGCGTCCTTGTGGTCGGTCAGCTTGGCGGCCTGCTCGGCCGCGGCCAGGGCGGTGTCCAGGAGGTTCTTGTCCTCGACGCTGCCCTCGGGGTCCACGATCGTCCAGGCGACGAAGTTGAGCATCTGCGCCCCGGTGCGGGGCTCGAGGTCGGCGACCTCGCTCGCCACGTCCTTGGCGGCCTTCCAGTCGCGCGCCTGCACGGCCCGGATCAGCCGCTGCTCCAGGGGCTGGAGCTTGGGCTCCAGCTCGCGGGCCTTGCGGTAGTCCGCCGCGGCCTTCTCGATGTCGTACGTCCCCTCGACGATCTGCGCCAGGGGGCCGTCGAGCCCCATCGGGTGCCCGATGTAGGCGATCCGGCCCTCGCGGTCCACGACGAAGGAGCAGGGGATGCCGTTCTGCCCCGCGGCCCGCATGTACGCCTCGTTGGTCTTGCGCTCCGTGTCCCAGGCGACGGTGTAGCCCATCGTGTCGCCCTTGTCGGCGACCATCTTCTCGACCTTCTCCAGCGTGTTGCTGCGGTCTTGGCTGGTCATGCCGATGATCGTGACGCCGTCGTCCTTGTACTCCTTCTGGAGCTCGGAGAGGTGGGGCATCGCGGCGATGCACGGCCCGCACCACGTCGCCCAGAACTCGACGACGTACACCTTCCCCTTCTCGAAGCCGGTGATCGGCTCCCCCTTGACCCACTTCTCGACGCTCAGCGGCGGGGCCGGGTCGCCGACCATGAGCTTGAAGGGCCTGGCGTCGGCGGACTGCGCGGCGGCCGTCTCCTTGTCGGCGGGCTTCGTGTCGGTCTGGGCGATGGCCGCGGTCCCGGCGAGGGCGAGGACGGCGGCGACGGCGACGGGCCTGAGAACTCGGGGCCTGAGCATGCTCTGGGACTCCTTGTGAGCGCACGGGGTTGCGGAGTGCGCGGGGTGAATGGGCGTCGCCCGTGGCGGGCCGAGCCGCGCCGCACGGTGCCGGCGACGCGCCGCCTCCCCCGCAAGCAGACCCCCGCCGCCCGATGTGATTCTACCGGGAGGACGGTGAGGTGTTGCTTAGAGCGGTGCGGGAGCCGTTCGTAGCAGGCGAAGGGGAGGCTTCCCGGGTCACTTCGGCGGCTCGATGGCGCGGTTGAGGAACTTGGCGATCCCCTGGAGCTGGTCGAAGCTCAGCTCGACGAAGACCGCGCCGGTGTGGAAGCGGACGTTCTGCCGCGCCGAAACCCGCATGAGCGTGAAGCCGGGGGCGCCGCAGGCGAAGTAGTTCGCCCGCTGCGTGCTGCCGCCGCTGCCGGGGACCTCGATCTGGTCCTCGCCCCTTTCGACGAAGTCCCCCCCGGCCAGGAAGGTCGTGGCGTGCCCATCGGAGCGCAGCTCGATGTCCCCCTCGGGCCAGGGGGGGCCGTCGAAGGTGAAGATGCGGACAAAGACGTCCTTCGACATGATGCCGCGGGGGAGGAACTCGTCGGTCTGCTCGGCGTAGACCTCGACGTACGCGCTGAAGGAACGCTGCTGGTTGTCGTCCCACCCGTGGCCGCGCGTCTGGTAGACGAGCAACTGGCTCGAACCGTCGGAGCTTGGGACCGAGTTGATCGTGAACAGCGTCCCCTCGCCGTCGGAGCAGCCGGGGACGGCTGCCGCGGCGGCGATTATGGCGAGGCAGCCCAGCGCGGGCGCGAGAATACGGCGGGAGCGGGGGGCGACGCAGCGGACACGACTCATCGGCGGACCTCCACAATGGCGGCCCCCAATGTACCGGCAGCGTTTGGGGTTTGCAAGCAAGAACGACTCGGCCGGATTGCAAAGTTACATAAGAAAACAGCCCCCCGAACCGGGGGGCTGTTTCTCCACAAGGTTGTGGTCGCTTGGCCGGCGCCGCGGCCCACACCGGGCCCGGATCAGGCCGGGCTGGGCAGGGCGCCGGGGGGGAGATCGGGGGAGGACTCGGGGGCGGGCTTGGCCGGGGCCGCGGCCCGCTCCTCGGCCTTGCGCCGGCTCTCGGCGGCGAGCAGGTCGCTGACCGTGGGCTTGGAGAGGGACTGGCCCTTCATGAGGCGCATGACCTCGTCGGCGGTGAGGGTCTCGTACTTCAGCAGCGCCTCGGCGACGGCGACGACCTTGTCCCAGTTCTCCTCGAGGATGCGCTTCGCGTCGGCGTAGGCCTCGTCCACGATGCGCCGGATCTCCTCGTCGATGAGCCGGGCGGTTTCGTCGGAGTAGTCGCGGTCGGGGAGGTACATCTCGCGGGTGTCGGTGCCCTTGTAGCGGATGAACCCCAGCCGCTCCGACATGCCCCACTCCAGCACCATGGCGCGGGCGAGGGTGGAGGCCTGGGCGATGTCCATCGCCGCCCCGGAGGAGACGTCGTTCATCGCCTTCTGCTCGGCGATCCGCCCGCCGCAGAGGACGCGCAGCTCCGCGTTGAGCCAGCGGAGGTTGTACCCCCAGCGGTCCTTCTCGGGGAGCGCGAAGGTCGCCCCGCCGGAGTTGCCGCGCGGGATGATGGTGACCTTGTGCAGCGGGTCGGCGTCGGGGAGGAGGGCCTGGAGGACGGCGTGGCCGGCCTCGTGGTAGGCGGTGAGCTTGTTGTCCTCCTTCTCGCGGTGGCGGCTCTTGCGGGCGCGGCCGAACTTGACCTTGTCCCGGGCCTCCTCGAGGTCCTCCTGCTCGATGAAGTCCTTGTTGTGGAGGGTCGCGGCGATGGCGGCCTCGTTGATGATCGCCGCCAGGTCGGCCCCGGAGAACATGGGCGTGGCGCGGGCGACGCGCTCCAGGTCCACGTCCGGGCCCATCTTCATCTTCTTGGCGTGGACCTTGAGGATCTCCAGCCGCCCGGCGACGTCCGGCAGCGGCACGGTGATCTGGCGGTCGAAGCGCCCCGGGCGGGTCAGCGCGGGGTCGAGCACGTCGGCGCGGTTGGTCGCCGCGACGACGATGACGCCGTCGGCGGAGTTGAAGCCGTCCATCTCGACGAGGATGGCGTTGAGGGTCTGCTCGCGTTCGTCGTGGCCGCCGGTGGTGAAGCCGCCGCCGCGGCGCCGGCCGACGGCGTCGATCTCGTCGAGGAAGATGATGCAGGGGGCGGACTCCTTGGCCTGCTTGAAGAGGTCGCGGACGCGGCTGGCGCCGACGCCGACGAACATCTCCACGAAGTCCGAGCCGCTGATGGAGAAGAAGGGCACGTCCGCCTCGCCGGCGATGGCCTTGGCCAGGAGCGTCTTGCCGCAGCCGGGCTCGCCGATGAGCAGCACGCCCCGCGGGATCCGCCCGCCGAGGCGCATGAACCGCTTGGGGTTCTTGAGGAACTCGATGATCTCGGTCACCTCGTCCTTGGCCTCGTCGATCCCCGCGACGTCGGCGAAGGTGACCCCGGTCATCTCCTTGGTCAGCGTCCGGTGCCGGCTCTTGCCGAAGTTGCCCAGCACGCCGCCGGCCCCGCCCGCGGCCGAGCGCAGCCCCCGGGCGATCAGGAACCACAGCAGCAGCACGATCAGCAGGATCGGCAGCATGCCGATGAGCACCTGCGTCCAGACCGAGGAGGGGAGGGCGATGTAGTCGCCGTCGGTGAGCTCGTGGAGGCGTCGCTCGTTGAACTCGCGCGACGCCGGGCTGAACTGCACGACGACCTGGGTCGGCCCGCTCTCGCCGGTCTGGCGCTTGGTGGCCTGGATGGCCGTGTCGCGCATGATGATCGGCTTGTCCGGGTCGAGCTGGCCGTTCTGGTAATAGGTCTCGAACTGCTGCCAGGTGATGGTGTTCGAGCGGCTGGAGACCGAGCTCATCACCATGAACAGCAGGATGACGATCAGCAGGATGGAGACGACGCCGAAGAGCCCGCGGCTGGGGCGCATGTTCGCCGGCGAGGGCTTGCCCCCCTCGCCCGGCCCCCCCTTGTCCCCGCGCGGCGGGCGGCCGTCGCCCCCCGGCGAGGGCTTGTCGCTCGAGGCCCTGGCGACGCCGATGATCGCGTCGTCGCCGGCGCTGCGGCGATCAATCCCCTGTTGCGGTCGGTCCGTGGGCATGAACGTCATGTCCTTGTATTCGACGCCGCGGCCGCTCTGGATCAAGGCCAGTGCAACGGCCGGGGTCCGCGCCCCGTCCGGAGCGTCGTTTATCGGTCGAAGAACCGTAGGCGAGGGGCTTCACCAGTTCGACCGAAGCTCGGCCACGATGGCCTGGGCGAGCTCCTGAACCGTGGCCTGCTCCCCGACCTCCAGCCGTTCGCGGACGCCCCCGACGGGGATGAAGGTCTCGGCGGCGGAGAAGCCGCGCCGGGCCGCGAGGGTCTGCCCCGAGCGAAGGTCCCGGAAGTCGAAGTCCACCGTGAGGATCACGGCGACCTCCTGGGAGTAGCCGGTAACCCGGTCGGTGGTCAGGGTCCGCAGCCGGGACTCGGTGATCGCGCCCGAGAGCGTGGCGTCG
The DNA here is from genome assembly GCA_044507535.1 of Planctomycetaceae bacterium. GTDB lineage: Bacteria > Planctomycetota > Phycisphaerae > Phycisphaerales > UBA1924 > CALAFV01. Next base: position 13,492 of record JBIQJK010000012.1, read on the forward strand.
GCGTGCTCCGGGCCCACGATGCGCCAGGGCGTGGTGCGCTGAATTTCCTTCACGATCGCGTCGGTGAGCTCGAACTCCACGCCGCGGGCGAAGGTGTCGTTCTTGAAGATCGGCACGCAGACGGTGCGGACCCCGGCGGCGTAAGTGGATTCGAAGGAGTACCCGCGCCGCGGGTCGGAGGCGCACCCCCAGGCCAGGCCCGCCAGCAGGGCGGCGGCGAGAGTCAGGGCCGCGGCGGGGATGGTTGGGCGGATCAGGCGGCTGATCATGGCTGCGCTCCGGTCTCGTCGCCAGCGGGGTCGGCCGAGACGGCCGCCTCCTCCGGCGGGAGGTAGGTCTCCAGGTTCAGCCAGCCGCGCTCGACCATGATCTGCAGCGCGGCGCTCGCGGCGGAGGTCTTGGGGTGCTGGGCCAGGAGACGCCCGAGGATGTACCGGGCCGACACGGGGTCACCCTGGCCGAGGTACCAGCGGGCGGTCTGGAGCATCTCCGCCCCGGCGGACTCGTCCAGCCTCGCCAGCAGGGCCTCGTCGAGCCCCGAAGCGGCCGCCTGGGCGGGGTACAGCGAGGCGAAGCGGCGGACCAGGACGGTCGCGTCCAGCAGGGGGGCGCCGTTGTAGCTCGGGCCTTTAAAGCGGGCGATGGTGGCGTAGATGCGGCGCTGCATCGCCTTGGGGGCGTAGGGGCTGCGGGGGTAGTTCTCGAGGAAGAGGCCGTAGGCCTCAACGGCGAGCTTCATGTCGCGCTCGCGGAAGTAGTAGTCGGCGAGCTCGATCCCCGCCCGTTCGGCGAGGCGGCTGCCGGGGAGACGCTCCTGCACGCGGATGAGAAGCTCCTCGCCGATGTCCTCGGCGTCGAGGAGGCGGACGCCGAGGAACTTGCGGCGGAGGCCGTTGACGTAGCGGACGGCGATGTCCAGTTCCCGCTCGATGGCCTTGACGTACGAGGATGAGGAGACGAAGCCCTTGGCGATGGCCTCGTAGTCGTAGAGGGCTTTGAACTCCTCCCCGCGGGCGGTCAGGGCGTCGCCCCGGAGGAGATAGGCCTCGGGGAGGTAGGGGTTGTCGGTGCGCTCGTGCTCGTCGATCCACGCGTCGAGGAGCTTCTGGGCGGCGGCGGGGTTCTCCTCGGCGAGCAGGCGGCGGGCCTCGGCCATCACGGCCTCGTCGGTGCCCGGTTCGGGGGCGTCGGTCTGCTGCCAGGAGCCGGAGCCGTCGAGCCGGAACTCGTTGGACTGCGCCGCGGCCGGGGCGGCGGCGAGGGCGGCGAGTAGGGCCGCCGCGCCGAGGGGGGCGCGGAGGCGGGGGAAAGGGCTGGGGCGGGCAAGGGGCTTCATCGCGTGGGCAGGATACACCCGGACCGGCTGGGATGCCGGGTGGTTCTCCGCATGAAGGGACGGGCCGGGGGCGGGGTGCGGCCGCGCTGTAGGATGGCCGCACCATGCCGCGGCGGGAACGGGTGCTGGTGACCGGGATGGGGGCGGTTTCGCCGATCGGGGTCGGGGTGCGCCGGTACATCGAGTCGGTGCGGGGGGCGAGGTCGGGGGTGCACGCTTTCGACCCGGGGGATCCGCGGTCGCGGTCGCGGGTGGCGGCGACGGTGGGGATGGGGTTCGGGGACGGGTTCGATCCGCGCCGGGTGATGGAGGAGGCGGACCTGAGGCGGCTGCCGCGGCTGGTGCCGATGGCGCTGGCGGCGGCGAGCGAGGCATTGGAAATGGCCCAATGGCAAAGGGCCAAGGGGCCAGATGGGGAGGGAGAGGACGGGGATGTGGGGAGATGGAGGCGGGTGGGGTTGATCCTGGGGACGGGGGGCGGGGGAATCGATTTCACGCTGGACCAGGTGCACGCGGCGCAGCGGGGGAAGTCGGCGTCGCTGTGGACGATCACCAACGCCACGCACGGGAACCTGGCGGGGGAGCTGTCGATCCGGCTGGGGCTGCGGGGGCCGAGCTGGTGCGTGAGCACGGGGTGCGCGTCCGGCTCGGACGCGGTGGGGATCGCGCTGGGGAGGCTGCGGCATGAGGAAGCTCTCGACGCAATTGTGGTCGTCGGGGCCGATGCGCACGTGCGGTGGGAGACGCTGTCGTCGATGGAGCTGCTGCGGGTGGTGACGGTGCGGGAGTGGGGGGATGCGGCGGCGGAGGCGTCGAGGCCGTTCGACCGGACGCGGGACGGGTTCGTGCTGGGGGAGGGGGCGTGGGTGGTGGTGCTGGAGCGGGAGGGGTCGGCGCGGCGGCGGGAGGCGAGGCCGGTCGCGGAGGTGATGGGGTACGGGGCGACGTGCGATGCGTACCACCGCGTGCGGCCGTCGCCGGACATGGAGGAGTGCGCGCGGGCGATGCGGATCGCGGTGGGGGACGCGGGGCTGGAGATGGGAGACGTCGAGGTCGTCCACTATCACGGGACGAGCACGAAGCTGAACGACGCGAGCGAGACCGCGGCGGTGAAGCTGGCGTTCGGGGAGGAGCGGGCGAGGCGGCTGGTGGGGCACTCGGTCAAGAGCATGATCGGCCACCCGCAGGGGGCGTGCGGGCTGGCGGCGCTGGTGGCGACGGTCGGGAGCATGACGGGCGCCGACGGCGGGGAGCCGTTCCTGCCGCCGACGGCGCACCTTCGCGAGGCGGACCCGGAGTGCGATTTGGACTACACGCCGCTGGAGGCTCGGGCAATCGACGGGCGGAGGACCGCGTTGATCAACTGCCTCGCGTTCGGGGCGAAGAACTCGGCGATGGTGGTTCGGGTTACGTAATGAGGAAGGGGGCACTGTCAAGTTCCGCGCACCTTGCCCTCGGTGCATTGCTTCTGGTCTGTGCGCCCGCTCCGCTCCTGCCGGCCTTGGTGCGTCAAGGATTGGTGAACGGGTACACCGAGGAGATGATCGCGCGATGGTGCGAGGCCGGCATCGTTGATGGGGCTCGATTGGCGGAGCACTACGGCGGCGATGCGGCGGCCGCGCCCGCCGTCGCGGCGCGGAGCCTCTACGAGGTTGACTTCGCCGGGGCGGGGCTGCTTGGCCTGAATCTTGTGATCGGCGGCGTCGTTGGCGCGGTGGGCGCAGCGCACCTCGTGGCCGCCAGCCGCAAGAGAACCGCGGCCCCCGGTGTGCAGGTTCGGGGCCGCGAACGGCGCCGAGCGACTGCTTCGCGTCGGGGGCGACGGACCTGGCGGAGGTGGTGAGGGTATCGGAGCTCGCTTGATGAGGTGGTTCTGGCGGAAAGCAAAGCCCGAGTTGCCGCTGGACCCCGCGGCACAGGCGTTCTGGGCAGCGATCAGTCGGTACGAGGATCCCGGCGGCACCAGCCTCCACGAATGGGACAAGCAGGTGATGTCGTCCTGGCTGGTCGTCGCAGAGCGGCCGCAGGCGGTTCGCGATGCTCTCGGCAAACGCATTCGCCGGGATGAAATGCAGTGGGCGAGGTTGACACGGTTCGCCGGTCGTGTGGCAGTCCTGGGCGCACTGACCCACGACAGGTCACTCCCGGAGGTCGCGGCCGCCGTGGGGGCTCTGCCCGGGCTGAGCCCATGGGATTACCGCGACACGCTGGGGGAAGCTGGGCGGTGGTGGAACGCGGCGGTGCTCGTGGGGGCGGACGCCGATGCGGTCTTCAGACGTGCCGCCGAGCAGACGAGCAACCGCGGCAGGAGGATGCTGCTCGACTTCGCGGCCCGGGATCCGTGGGACAAGGACCTGAACGCATGGCTGTTGACCGCGGACGATTTTCGCGGCGAGCGGGCGGTGCGATGGCTCAACCGGGACTGCGAGGAAGAGAATCGGATCATCGAGGAGCAGGTCCGCGAGTGGATGCGCGCCCATCATCCTCGATCCGAGACCTGAACGATCGTCGTGGCGCCGGGTTGGTTGGAAGGAAGAAACAAAGGAAACGCGGCCCCGGGGGTGTAGGCCCGGGGCCGCTGTGCACCGTCGGGAGTCGTGCGCAGCTCCCGGGGTGACGTCTTGATACATCGGAATGGCTTGTTGGGGTTCGGGGCTACCGGGTTTCGAGGTGCTCCCGCCAGGCTGTCAGGATAGCGCTCTCCTGCTCGGGGGACAGGCCGGCGCGGAGCTTGAGGGGGTCGCCGAGCCTCGGCGGCTCCTGGCCCTTCGCCTTGGCCTCCTCGATGAGGTCCGTGGTGACGCGGGCGCGGCGCTCGACCTCGACAGGCCACCAGGCGAGGGTGTCCCGCACGGTCTCGGCGATGGGCCGGGTCTTCATGCCGTGCGCGGCGGCCTTGTCGATGCTGCGGAGGTGGAAGCCGGCGGTCTCGGGGCCTTGCGGGATCAGGATCGTCACCACGCCGCCCCCGACGCCCTGGCTCTGGAGGAAGTCGCCGGGGATGTAGACGGGCTCGGATGGGATCCTAGCAGCGGCCCGGCAGGCATCGACCAGTTCGCCCACGGTGCAGCCGCCGATGGGGCCGGTGGCGTTGAAGACGCCGATGGTCCTGGTCTCGACGAGGTGGACGAGCCAGGAGGCGAGATCGCGCACATCGATGAACTGGACCGGGTCGTCCGGTGTGCCGGGGACGAGGACATCACCCCCTTTATCGAACCGAACGGGCCAGTAGGTGAATCGATCCGTGGGGTCGCCGGGGCCGACGATGAAGCCGGGGCGGACGTTGCAGGCGCGGCCGGGCATCGCGTCCTCGACGGAGCGCTCGCAGAGGGCCTTGAGCGCGCCGTAGTTGGCCATGACCTCCTCGTTGGTCGGGTCGTCCATGGCGGCGAGCGCGGCGGACTCGTCGCCGGGCTTGGAGTTGTCGGCGTAGACGGAGATGCTGGAGATGAAGATGTACTGACCGACGACGGGGGCGAGGAGCTCGGCGGAGGCCTTCGTGATGCGGGGGACGTAGCCGGAGGTGTCGATGACGGCGTCCCAGCCGCCTTTTTCCTTGATGCGGGCCTCGAGGTTCCTGAGCCCATCGCCCTTGTCGGGGTCGCGGTCGCCGATGATCTTCTCGACGCCGTCGATGGGGGTCTGCTTGCGGGCCTCGGTGACGCCGCGGTTGAAGATGGTGACCTCGTAGTCGGCGGCCTTGGCGGCCTCGATGATGTGGGGGCCGATAAAGCTGGTGCCGCCGAGGATGAGGAGCGTCTTCCGGCCGCGGCGGCGGGCGCTGGGCATGGCGGCGGCTCCGGCCGCGGCGGAGAGGGCGAGGGCGCCGCCGGCGGCGATGGAGGTGCGGAGAAAGTCGCGGCGGGTGGTGGACATCGTCGGGGGCTCCGGCGGTGGTCGTGTTGAATCGCCGGGGTTGTACACAGCGCGGCGGGGTGCGGTTGCGGGGCGGCGGCGGGCATCCCGACTCGGGAGCGGCGGTATGAGGTGAGCGGCGGGGCGCGGCGCAAGGAGGCGGATGGACGGCAGGGAGTCGCGAGAGCAGAAGGGTGGTGGCGGTGGTGGGCCGGGCGCGGCGGCGCTGCGCCGATTGGTGCTGGTGCGCCCCGGGGAAGGACGGGCGCTGGCGTGGTCCGCGGGGTACTTCTTCCTGCTGCTGTTCTCGTATTACCTCCAGCGTCCGCTGCGGGACGCCATGGGGATCCGGGGGGACCTGGACAGGCTGCCGTGGCTGTGGACGGGGACGACGGCGGCGATGCTGGTGGCGGTGCCGGTCTTCTCGTGGGTGGTGTCGCGCGTGCCGCGGCGGAGGTTTCTGCCGCTGCTGTACCGGTTCTTCGCGCTGAACCTCGTTGTGTTCTACCTTGCGTTCGCGCTGGCCGGCGAAACGAGCCGGACGGCAGTCGGCTACACGTACTACATCTGGCTGAGCGTGTACAACCTCTTCCAGGTGTCGGTCTTCTGGGGGTTCATGGCCGACCTGTTCCGTCCCGAGCAGGGGAAGCGGCTGTTCGCGTTCATCGCGGTGGGGGGGACGCTGGGGGCGACGCTTGGGGCCGCGGTGCCGGCGACGCTGGTGGAGGGGGTCGCGCTGCCGGGGGTGGGGAGGCTGTCGCTGGCGCCGACGATGCTGCTGCTGATCGCGGTGGCGACGCTGGAGATGGCGCGGGGGTGCGTGGTCAGGCTGATCCGGATCGGTGGTGTGAACGCGAGCGAGGGCGGGCGTGCAGGGGAGGTCGCGGCGGCGCCTCGCGAGCCGGGGCGGGGGGTGTGGACGGGGATCGCGCTGGTGGCGGCGTCGCCGTACCTGGCGGTGCTCGCGGCGTACATGCTCTTCTACACGGTGACGTCCACGTTCGTCTGGTTCGAGCAGCTGGCGATCGTGAAGTCGTCGTTCGCGGACGACGCCTCGCGGACGGCCTTCTTCGGGCGGCTGGATGTGACGGTGAACGCGCTGACGCTGGCGGCGCAGCTGCTGGTCACGGGGCGGATCATGCGGTGGGTGGGGGTGGGGACCGCGCTGGCGGTGATGCCGGTGGTGACGGGGCTGGGGTTCGCGCTGCTGGCGGCGGAGCCGACGCTGTGGACGTTCTCGGCGTTCTACGTCCTGAGGCGGGCGGCGCACTACGCGGTGGATCGCCCCAGCCGCGAGGTGCTGTACACGGTCCTGGGCCCGGAGGAGAAGTACAAGTCGAAGGTGTTCATCGACACGTTCGTGTACCGGGGCGGTGACCTGCTGGGGGCGTGGACGCACGGGATCGCCGCGGCGATGGCGGGGGGGCTGGCGGCGGTGGTGGTGCCGCTGTCGGTGGCGTGGGCCGGGGCGGCGGTGTACCTGGGGGCGAGGAATCGGCGGATGCTGCGGGAGCTGGGCGCCGGGCGGCGATAGGGGGGCGGCGCCCGAGGCCATTTCCAGGGCCGGCCGCCTTGATGGAGCCTGCGGGGCTTCGCGGCGGCGAGCCGATTCATGACTCGGGGAGGGTGCGGGGGGGGGGGGGGGGGGGGGGGGGGGGCGGGGGGCCGCTGCGACCGGATGTGACGGCATGCGTTCGGGGCGGTATATTCCTAGCCCGACTGCGCCGTTTCCCCGGCGCGTGCCCACGCGACGTGAAGGATCCTGAGATGCTCGGCCCTGATAGCCCCGGTCTGTCTGCGCCCCGAGTCCGCCCTCGCCTCGGAGGACCGGCCGCGGTCGAGCCGCTGGAGCCGCGGCGGCTGCTCGCGTTCGCCTTCTTCGGTCAGGAGATCGCTACGGGGCTGAACCAGCCCGCGGCGGTGGCGGTGGCGGACTTCGACAACAACGGGACGCTGGATGTGGCGGTGGCCAACGCGTCGGGGAACGACGTGACGGTCCTGCTGGGCAACGGGACGGGGGGGTTCACGGCGACGGCGACGCGTCCCGTGGTGGGGGCCGCGCCGCGGGCGCTGGCGGCAGGGGATCTGGACGGGGACGGGCTTGTCGACCTGGTGGTCGCCAACTCGCTGTCGAACACCGTGACCGTGCTGCGGAACCTGGGCGGGGGGCAGTTCGCCCCCGGCCACGAGATCGTGGTCGGCAGCCGTCCGCGGGCGGTCGTCGTGGGGGATCTGAGCGGGGACGGGCGGCTCGACCTGGCGGTCGCGTTGTTCAACACCGACCAGGTGGCGGTGCTGCTGAACACGGGCGTCGGGCCGGGGGCGGTCTCGCTGGGGTCGCCGACGGCCTACGCGGTGGGGGACGGGCCGGTGTCGCTGGCCATGGCCGACCTCGACGGGGACGGCGACCTGGACCTGGCGGCGGCGAACATCACCAGCTCGAACGTGACGGTGCTGCGGAACAACGGGGCCGGCGGGTTCAGCAGCGCGGGGTCGCACGCGGTTGGGGCGGTGCCGCGGTCGATCGCGGCGGGGGATGTGGACCTGGACGGGGCGGTGGATCTCGTGGTCGCCAACTCGTTCGGGGGGACGGTCTCGGTGCTGCGGAACCTGGGGACGGGGTCGTTCGCGGCCCACCGGGAGTACTACGCGGGGAGCCAGCCGCACGGGGTGATCGTGCACGATTTCGACGGGGACGGCGACCCGGACGTCGCGACGGTGAACCTGCTCGACGGGGACATGACGGTGCTGGCGAACAACGCCGGCCAGGGGTTCGATCTGCCGATGAGCTTCTCGGCGGGGGCGGGGGCGATCGCGCTGGCCGCGGCGGACGTGGATGCCGACCTCGATCTGGACGTGCTGGTCGTCAACTCGCTGGGGAACTCGCTGACGCTGATGTACTCGGGGTCGGCGCCGGGGAACGCGGCGCCGGTGATCGAGTCGCTCGCGGCGTCGCCGGCGCCGATCGTGTCGTTGGCGGAGTTCACGCTGACGGCCTCGGGGGTCTTCGACCCCGACGGCGAGGTGCGGGAGGTGCGGTTCTACCGCGACAGCAACTTCGACGGGCTGCTGGACCCGGCGGACGAGGCGCTGTTCCCGACGGACACCAACGGCGCCGACGGGTGGTCGCGCACGGGGGTCGTGCTGCCGGAGTGGAACGCGGGGACCAACCGGTTCTTCGCGCAGGCGTTCGACGCGCAGGGGGCGGCGGGGAACCTCGCGGTGGTCGAGGTCGCGCTGCTGCGCCCGCCGGGGGTGACGGGCCTGACCGTCTCGCCCAGCCCGGTCGAGCCGGGGCAGTCCATCACGCTGACAGCCACGGGCGTCTCGGACGACGACGGCTCGGTGCAGGCGGTGCGGTTCTACCGCGACGCCAACGGGAACGGGATGCTCGACGTCGGGGACCAGGAGCTGTCGCCTGCGGACAGCAACGGGGCGGACGGGTACACGTGGACGGGGTTTGCGAGCCCGTCGTGGGGGCCGGGGACGGTGCGGTTCTTCGCGCGGGCGGTGGACGACGACGGGCTGCTGGGGGGCGTGGCCGCGGCGGTGGTGACGCAGACCTACCGGCCGACGATCGCCGCGGGCTCCGCCTCGCCGAACCCGCTGATCTTCGGCAGCCCGGTGACGCTGACGGTCAGCGGGGCGACGGACCAGGACGGTTCGGTCAAGCGGGTGCTCTTCTACGGTGACGCGGACGGCAGCGGCGCGTACGAGCCTGAGAACGACGTGCTCATCGGGGAGGATGAGGATGGGAGCGACGGCTTCTCGATCACCGCGCAGTACCCGCAGGAGACGGGGCTGACGGGGACGATCCGCTTCTTCGCCCGCGCCGTGGACAACCTGGGCGTGGCGGGGCCGATGGCGACGTTCACGACCGCGCTGCGGTACCGGCCGGAGGTCGGGATGCTCGTGCCGGACCGGTACGAGGCCGAGCCCGGGGAGAGCCTGACGCTGACCGCGCTCGCGTCGGACTTCGACGGGGCGGTGAACTCGGTCGCCTTCTACGCGGACAGCAACGACAACGGCGTGCTCGACGCGGGGGACCAGCTGCTCGCGACGGACTCGGCGGGCGGGGACGGGTTCTCGACGACCGTCGAGCTGGACCCGGGGCTGGCGGCGGGGCGGTACCGGTACTTCGCCCGCGCGACGGACAACCACGGGCTGCTCAGCGAGGTCGCGGACGCGGAGGTGCTGGTCAACCGCCGCCCGACGATGGACGGCTTCTTCGCCTCGCCGGACCCGGTGCAGTATTTCGACACCGTCGTGCTCAACGCCTACGCGCTGGACCTGGACGGCGAGGTGGAGACGGTGCTCTTCTACCGCGACGCCGACAGCGACGGGCGGGTGAGCGAGGGGGACGAGTTCCTCGGCGAGGGGACCCCGCAGCCGGAGCTCGGCTTCGTGCTGGAGGCGGCGGTGACGCCGTCGTGGGGGCCGGGGCCGGCGCTGCTGCTGGCGGTGGCGAGGGACGAGCTGGGCTCGCTGAGCGAGCCGGCGTTCGCGTCGGTGACGGTCATCCCGTTGCCGGTGGTCGGCGTGCTGACGGTCTCGCCGATGATCGCGCCGCCGGGGACGACGCTTACGCTGACGGCCACCGGCGTCATGTATGAGGCGGGAACGGTGGGGAGCGTGGCGTTCTACCGCGACCGCAACGGCGACGGCGAGCTCGACGACGGGGACGAGCTGCTGGGCGTGGACACGAGCGCATCGGGCGGGTGGAGGTTGACGGCGGCGGTCGCCCCGAACTGGGGGCGCGGGCCGACGGCCTTCTTCGCGGTCGCGGCCGATCCGGACGGGCTCGAGGGAGGGCCGGCGACGGCGGTGGCGATCATCGGCGGGCCCCCGGTGGTCGGTTCGTTCCAGGCCTCGCCGGACCCGGTGGCGTACGGCGACACGCTGACGCTGACCGCCTCGCAGGTCAGCAGCGTGGACGGCTCGATCTCGGCGGTGCTCTTCTTCCGCGACGCGGACGGCGACGGGACGCTGGACGACGACGAGCGGGAAGTGGCGATCGAGGGCACGGCGATCGGCGGCGGCGCATGGCGGGCGCAGGTGGCGGTGCCGGCGGAGTGGGAGGCGGGGCCGACGCGGTTCTTCGCGCTGGCGCTGGACGACATCGGGCTGGAGAGCAACCTGCGGTCGGTGGTCGTGACGGTCGGGGGCGAGGCGTCCATCCTCTCGCTCGCGCAGCTGGAGGAGACGCCCCTGCCCGGGCGGACGCTCACGCTGGAGGCGACGATCGACCCGTCGGGGGTCCCGGCCGCGGCGGTGCGGTTCTACCGCGACGCCGACGGCGACGGGGTGCTGGGCGAGGGGGACGAGGCGCTGCCGGGGGGCGTCGAGGTCGGGGCGGGGGCCTTCCGGTGGACGGGGATCGTCCCGGAGTCGTGGGGCGTGGGGCGGCAGGTCTTCTTCGCGGTCCCGGTGACGGCCGGGGGCGGGGAAGGGGAGGCGGCGAGCGCGGAGGCGACGGTGTGGTCGCTGCTGTTCATCCCGGAGGGGTGGCGCAACGACGTGACGATCAACGAATACCTGCCGGTGGTGAACCCGCACCCGTTCCCGGTGCGGTACCGGGTGATCGCGCGGTACGAGGTGGGGGAGCGCGACCAGGTGATCTTCGACGGGGAGATCGCGGCGCAGTCCCGCGGCGGGCTGATCATCACCGAGCGCTGGCGCGGGCACGAGGCGCTGACGCGGCTGAACGTCGGCTACGCGCTGGAGGTGCAGTCCTCCGCGCCGCTGGGGGCGATGCTCTCCCGCTACGACAACTTCGCGCCCGGGCAGGTGAGCGCGCTGGACTCCGCCAACGGCGAGGCGCTGACGAGCGTCACCTCTCAAATCTGGACGTTCGCGGAGGTCTTCAAGACCTTCAACTCCACCTACGACTTCCTCACCTACTACAACCCCACGGAGTCCGACGGCGAGGTGACCTTCGACCTGTACTACGAGGGGGGCGCGAGGCATTCGTTCACCTATCTCGTCTCCGCGCTGCGCCGCGGCGGGGTGAACTTCAACGCCGACCCCAGCATCCCGTACGGACGTTTCGGGGTCGTGGTCACCTCCACGGTGCCGCTCGTCGTCACGCAGAGCCGCTACGAGGCGGGGACCGGGCACGGCTTCACCGCGCTGGGTGAGCCCTCCGCGGGGCAGACCTCGGTGGTGGTCCCCTTCGCGGAGACGCGAGGGAGCCTGCTCAACATCCTGGCGGTCTTCAACCCCAGCCCGAGCGAGGCGACCACCGTCTCGATCGCCGTTGTGTTCGAGAACGACGGCGGGGAGGCGCCGCCGCCGCAGGTGCTGCACCTGCTGGCCCAGCCGGGCCGGCCGCATCTCATCTCGCTCGAGCAGTACTCGGTCGAGACGGGCATGCGGGCATCGCTGCGGATCGAGTCGGACCTGCCCGTCGCCGTCCGGCCCATGATGGCGGACTTCGAGCGCGGGGACGCCACCTCCGGGGGGGCGGTGCAGCCGCACACGGGGTGGCTCTTCGCCGACGCCTTCCTGGACTCCTCCACCGCCGGGAGCGTGGGCTTCGAGTACCTGACCGTGTCCAACCCCGGCGACGATGCGCTGGACGTGACCGTCGCGTTCTACTCCTCGACCGGCGAGCCGCCGGTGCAGTTCGTGGTCGAGCTCGCCGGGCGGCAGACGCGGACGATCGAGTTGCACAGCGAAGGCGAGGCGCCGCTGCGGGATGGGATGAACTTCTTCGGACTGGGCGTCTTTGCTGACTCGCCGATCGTCGCCTCCTTCGTCCACTGGGACCTGTTCCAGAACGGCGGGTGGGGGACCTTCGGGACGCCGGTGCCCGCGTCCGGTCCGCAGGGGTAGTGGCCGCGCGGCGTCGGGATGGAGGGAGCGGCGAGGCGGCGGGGGTGTGTTGTTGATCAGGTCGCCCGTGCGGAGGCGGCTCCGTTCGGGTACAAACATGGCTCGATCCGGGGCCGCACGCGGCTCCGGGACGCCGCGGGGTAACGCCCACCACCCCGCGGCGCGGGCAGCGCGACCGCCAAGGAGGGGCCGCGCCGGAGGGACGTTTATGGCGGTTTGGGCAAGGTTGGGAAGACGCTCGGGCGGGGTGCCGCCGCGGGGTCGCCGCGCGCCCGCGGCGGCGGTCGTGGCGGTGGCGGCGGCCGCGCTGGCTGCCGGGCCGGCGTGGGCGCAGCAGGAGGACACGCGCCGGCTCGAGCGGGCGCTGCGTCAGGCGGAGCCGGAGCTGCGGGGGACGCCGGGGCGCGAGCTGTCGCTCGGCGAGCGGGCGTTCGTGGACGCCGGCGGGTTCTTCACGTTCACGTTCCTGAACCTCAACGACGAGTCGTCCAACTCGCGCCGGCTGCTGCAGTACGACACGACGCTGTACGCGCGGGTCTCCCTCGACGACACGCATAGCTTCTTCGGCCGATCTCGGTTCCGCTACCGCGACTTCAGTCCGGGGGACTCCTTCGACAACCGCGGGGACCGGTGGGCGGAGCCGTTCCTGGACCGCTACTGGTACGAGTACTCCGGCGCGCTGGGCTCGGGGATCGGCGGGGCTCCGGCGGCGCTGCGGCTGCGGGCGGGGCGGCAGTTCGTGGACTGGGGGGCGGGGCTGGCGCTCTCGGAGACGCTGCTGGCGGCGCGGCCGACGCTGACCTGGGGCATGGGCAACCGCTTCACGCTCGAGGGGATCGCCGGGGTGACGCCGGGGGACGAGAGCATCATCGACTTCGACACCTCGCGCGACCAGTTCGACCGCGAGACGCGGCGCGGGTTCTTCGGCGGGCAGCTGCGGCTCACCACGCCGCGGAACCAGCAGTTCTACGTCTTCGGCCTGCACATGGCCGACTTCAACGACGAGCCCGAGCCGGCCCGCTTCGGCGGGATCGAACCGGTGGACTTCAGGTACACCGCCACGTACTGGGGCGTGGGGACGGAGGGGAGCATCGGGGGGAACCTCCTGTACCTCGGCGAGTTCGTCTACCAGACCGGGCGGAGCATGAGCGACCCGCTGCGGACGGAGCAGACGCGCGAGGACATCAGCGCCTTCGCGGCCCGGGCGCAGCTGACGTACCAGTTCCGCGACCAGAACCTCACGCGGCTCCAGATCGAGGGGCTGATCGCCTCGGGGGACGACGACCGGCTGCTGCCGTCGGAGACGGTGGGGGGGAACCTGTCGGGGACGACGGACCGGGCGTTCAACTCGATGGGGTTCGCCAACACGGGCCTGGCGTTCGCGCCGTCGCTGAGCAACCTAATGAGCCTGCGGGTGGGGGCGAGCACGTTCCCGTTCCGCTCGATCAGCGGGATGGAGCGGCTGCAGGTGGGGGCGGACGTGCTGGTGTTCGGGAAGCTGGACCGCGACGCCCCGATCGACGAGCCGACGCTGGCCCAGACGTTCCTGGGGGTCGAGACGGACCTGTTCGTGAACTACCGTGTGACCAGCGACCTGGCGCTGAACCTGAGGTACGGCGCCTTCTTCCCGGGCTCGGCGATCGACGGGAGCGACGAGACCCGGCAGTTCATCCTCTTCGCCGCGACGCTCTCGTTCTGACGGACCGGAGACCAGCCCACGATGAACGACGGACCACGCAGAGGGAAGGGGCGGGGGGGCCGCGCGGGGGCGTGCGCCGCGCTGTGCCTGGCCGCGCTGCTGGCGGGGGCCGCGGGCGGGTGCGCCCGCACGTCCATCGCCGACCGGGCGGAGACCGGCTACGTCCGCGGCGACCTGTCGGGGGAGATGAACTTCTGGTACAGCCTGCCGGGGCGGGCGGCGGTGTCGAACGACGAGGGGCTGCACGGGCTGATGCTGCTGGAGGACCCCTCCGCGCCGGCGAGGACGTACGAGCAGCGGGTCGCGCACGCCAAGGCGCGGGGGTGGCTGCCGGAGTCGTGGAACGAGCCGGCGGAACTGGCGATCCAGCGGGGGCGTATCGCCAGCGCCCTGGTGGTGATCACCGGGATGAAGGGGGGCGTGATGATGCGGCTGGTGGGCCCGGTGCCGCGGTACGCGCTGCGGGAGGTGGTCTACGCGGGGCTGATGCCGGCCTCGAGCGAGAACCAGACGATCTCGGGCGACGACTTCATCGCGATCATCTCCCGGGCGCAGGACTACCTCGAACTGACCCGGGCCAACGGCTCGCCCCCGCCGGCGACCGGGCCGGCCGCGAGCGACGGGGCCTTCTGACCGCGGGGCCGAGCAGGGGTGGCGGGAGGGGCAAGCATGGACGACCGCCCCAGCCGAACAACACGACGGGAGGGCCGGCGCGAGCGGGCGCGCGGCGCGGCGGGGTCGCGCGCCGCGGCGATGCGCCGGCGGCAGTGGCTGCTTGGCCTGGGGGCGACGCTGATCGTGCTGGCGCTGCAGGGGGTGGGGCTGCTGGACCGGCAGATCGTCGAGTACGCGGCGCTGGACCTGCGGGCGCAGTGGTTCGGCCGCTCGTCGCTGGCGCCCTCGCCGGAGATCGCCATCGTGGCGATCGACGACCGGGCGATCGAGACGGTGGGGCGCTGGCCGTGGGACCGGGCCCGGCTGGCGCAGGCGATCGACGAGCTTTCGCTGGCGGGGGCGAGCGTGATCGCGCTCGACCTGCTGCTGGACTCGCCGCAGGCCCCGAGGTACGCGCCGGGGCGAGCCGGGCCGATCGACGACGACGGCCTGATCGCCGCGGCGATGGCGCGGCACGGGCGCGTGGTGGTCGCGGCGAACTTCGCGCTCGACCGCGCCCGCGGCGGACCGGCGACGCCGGGGGCGAGGGGCCCGGCCGGCGACGGCGGCGGGGCGACGCGGATCTCGATGCCCGCGCTGGCCGCGCTGCTCGGGCAGCGGCCGGAGCTGGTGGAGATGCCCGAGGCCGATGCGCTCGCGCTGCTGGCCGGGGAGGTGCTGAGCGAGTCCGAGGCGAGCGCGGACCGCAGCGCGGCGCTGGACGACCTCACGATCAAGCTCGGGGCGGCGCGGGCGCTGGCGGCGAAGATGCCCGCCTCGTCGGTGCTGCTCCCGGACCGGACGCACTTCTGGCCGCGCTCCACCGACGCCAAGCCGCCGATCGGCCCCGTCGCCTCGGCCGCGGCGGCGATCGCCAACGTGACGATCAGCGGCACCCACGACAACGACGGGAAGGTGCGGCGCGTGCCGCTGCTGGTGGAGCACCAGGGGCGGCTGTGGCCGATGCTCGGCCTGTCGGCGGTGGCGCTGCACCGGGGCGCGCCGCTGGCGGACCTGGAGTTGGAGGAGGATCGGCTGGTCGTCCCGCGGCTGGCCGAGGGCGGGGCGCGGGAGGCGCCGCTGCGGCGGGAGCGCATCCGCGGGCGGACGACCGACGGGCTCTTCTTCCTGACCTGGCCTCGGGCGATGGAGAGCTGGGTGGACCAGTTCCGCCCGCTGGGGGGGGCGGGGAACCCGGAGTGTGCGGCGACGCTCTCGATCGGCGGCGTGCTGCACCCGGTGCTGGTGGCGGAGCGGATCGCGGCCAACGCGGCGGAGCTGGACCGCTGGACGCGGCTTGCGATGGGAGCGGAGCTGCTCGTCCTCGACGGCTACGTGCCCGCGTCCGAGGGGCTTGGGGAGCTCGCTATCGGCAGCGAGGCGTGGGCGGCGCGGCTGGCGGAGCTGCGGCCGATGTGGGCGCAGGCGGCGGGGGAGGCCGCGGGGTTCCTGGAGTTCTTGGGGGAGATGGGGGGAGAAGAGCCGGAGACGGAGGAGGACCGGGCCCGCCTGACGCTGCTGAAGGAGATCGCGGCGAAGTTCCCGAGGATCCTCGACGAGATCGATTCGGGGCTGGAGGCGATCGAGAGGCAGCGGCGGGTGATCCGCTCGCTGGTGTCGGGGCGGATCTGCCTGGTGGGGTTCGCCTCCACGGCGGCGCCGGTCGACGTGGTGGGGACGTCGATCCACTCGTATACGCCGGGGGTGTACGTGCACGCGGCGGTGGCGAACTCGCTGCTGACGGGGATGAGCCGCAGCCGCGTGCCGCTTTGGGTGGACCTGCTGAGCGTCGCCGTGCTGGGGCTGCTGGGGACATTCGTGGGGGCGCGGGGGACGGTGCTCACCGGGCCGCTGGCGGTGGCGCTGCTGATCGTGCTGTGGTTCCTCGTTTCGGCGGTGGCGTTCTGGGACGCGTGGTGGAGCATCATCGCCTTCACGGGGCCGAGCCTCGCCGCGGCGGGGGGGTGGCTGGCGGTGATGCTGCACCGGCTGCTGGTGGAGCAGCGGGCGCGGCGGCGGACGGAGGAGCGGTTCCGCTCGTACGTCTCGCCGGCGGTGGTGGACATCCTGGTGAACAACCCGGAGCTGGATTCCATGGCGCCGCAGGAGCGGGAGCTGACGGTGATGTTCACCGACCTGGTCGGCTTCACGACCATCGCCGAGCGGCTGGGGTCGGAGCGGACGGCCCAGGTGCTGGCGACGTACCTGGGGGCGATGACGGAGGTGCTGCAATCCACCGGGGCGACGCTGGACAAGTACCTCGGCGACGGGGTGATGGCCTTCTGGGGGGCGCCGATCGCCGACGAGGAGCACGCGGCCAACGCCTGCCGCGCCGTGCTGGAGATGATGCGGACGCTGGACCGGCTCAACGCCGCCGGGGCCTTCGGCGAGGGGGAGATGCTGCACATGCGGGCCGGGCTCGCGGCGGGGGAGCTGATGGTCGGGGACTTCGGCAACCCGCCGCGGAACTCGTCGTACACCGTCATCGGCGACGCGGCGAACCTGGCCGCGCGGCTGGAGTCGGCCAACAAGCAGCTCGGGACGCGGGTGCTGGTCTCGCAGCGGGTCTACGAACTGGCCGGTGGCGAAGGGGGGAAGGGGGGGGAGGGGGGGTTCCGGTGGCGGCCGATCGGGAGGATCGCGGTCAAGGGGAAGGTGGAGGCGGAGGGGGTGTACGAGTTGGTGGGGGACGACGACCAGAGCCCGCACGGGGAGCGGACCGGGGAGTGGATCGAGCTGACCCGCCGGGCTGTGGAGGCGTTCGCCCGCGGGGAGTTCGACGCGGCCCTGGCGGACTTTGACCGATTGGAGAGGGAGTTCGGGGAGGGGAGGCTGGCGGGGATCTACCGCCGATCGGCGGCGGAGTGGGGGAACCTGCTGGCCGCGGTCGCGGATGGGGGTGCGGGGGCCCGATTCGATGGTACGATTACCCTCACGGAGAAGTGACCCCTCGGGCCGCGGCCTCCATCCAGACTCCTGCCCACAACAGGAACGGACCATGACCCGCCTCCGGACTGCCCCGCACGTCCCTGTCCTGTCGGCTGTCCTCGCCGTCGCCGGGCTCGCGGTATCGGCCGCGGCGATGATGGCCGAGCCGGTCCAGCCCGCGCCGACCCAGCCGCCGGCGCAGGGGCCGGCGGCGAAGCCCGTCCCCGCCAACGGGCCGATCAGCCCGCGGGCGACGAAGACGATGATCCTGCTGGTGAAGTTCAAGGGGATGGCGCAGATCCGACGCCCCGAGAACATCGATCCGGATCCGAAAAAGGGATGGGAGCCGGCGCGGGCGGGGATCGGGCTGCCGGAGGGGACGCAGATCCGCACCGGCCCGAACAGCGAGGTCGTGTTGCAGATCGGCGCGACGCAGACGATCACGGTGGACAAGCTCACCAGCACCACCGTCCGCCTCGCGGTCAACGACGCCGGGACGGAGCGGACACGGCTGGACCTCGAGCAGGGGCGGCTGGGGATCGACGTCGACTCGACGCGCATCGCCAACGACGTCCAGGTGCAGACGCCTCAGACGACCCTCGCCGTGACGGGGACGACGCTGTTCATCGAGCACACGTCGGCCTTCGGCACCACGGCGTGGGGGGCCAAGACGAACACCGGCTCGTTCGTGGTGCTCTACGCCAACGGGGCGGTCGCGACGGTGACGGGGGACCAGGGGACGAGCGAGCAGACGCCGGACCCCGCGCAGGCGGAGCAGGAGTCGGCGCAGGTGGACACCGCCGACCCGAAGGCCCGCGAGCACGACGAGCAGCAGGTGGCCCAGCGTGCGGCGGGCTCGGGCGATGCGCTGGGCCTGGGCCTGGGGATCTCGCCGAGCGCGACGGACCTGGTGGCCCGGCCGAGCTCCGACAATCCCCCCGCGGCGATCGCGACGTACCTGGCCTTCGACCAGGGGACGGGGACGGTCTACGAGACGGACCTCTCGGGCGATCGGCGCAAGACGATCGTCGAGGGGCTGCTGCCCGCGCCGGGGGCGCCCTTCTCGGGGATGTCGGTGATCGAGCGGCCCGACGGCGGGCGGACGCTGTACCTGCTCCGCAGCGACGTGATCGAGACGGGGGCGACGGTGACGGCGCGGAACCGTCTGTTCAGCCTCAACCTGCAGAACCCGATCACCGGGTTCGACTTCGGCCTGGAGCTCGGCGGCGGCGGCAAGGCGCTGCTGATGGGGCTGGGCTCGCTGGACTCGCGACTGTTCGCCCACGGGTTCGACCTCGGACGGACCGGGCCGGTGGACTCCGTGTACGAGGTCTTCCCCACCGACGGGTCGATCCGCACGGCGATGGCGATTCCCGGGGTGGCCATCGGCGGCGCGGGGGGCTCCAACGAGCGGGGCTCGATCTTCCTGGCCGGCCGGCTCGACCTGGCGGACGGGTCCGACCAGCACGTCTTCCTGGAGGTGGACCCGCGGACGAACTACTTCATCGGCGCCAGCGGCGGCTCGGAGATGGACCTGATGCCGACGGCGGGGACGGTGGTCAGCGCGGGGCTGGACCCCTCGTCGATCGACAACATCTCCGGGCTGGCGGTGGTGGACGGGATCCTGGTGATGAGCGCCACGGCGATGGTGGGGGGCAAGGAGACCAGCGTGGTGCTCCAGTACGACCCGGCCGCGGCGGGGACGCCCAGCAGCCCGCGCCTGCGCCGGGTGGAGGCGGTGTCGGACGCCTCGTTCATCCGCGACCTGGCCTCGGAGCGCGGGCTGACCGGTCGGCCCAGCCGCAAGCTGGACGATTCGCCGGGGCGGATCGACCTGGCGATCAACCGCACCTTCGCGGAGATGGCCTACGGCGAGGAGGCGCTGTCGAACAGCATCCTCGAGCGTCTGGTGGGCAACGAGATCATCAACACGGCGCGGGACCCCGCGGGGTGCGCGGCCTCGGGGGCGCTGGACGTCCTGCCGTCGATCCTCCAGCGGCACGTGAACCAGACCTCGGGCATCGGCCGGTCGGTGGCGGAGTTCCGCGAATCGCTGCCGTTCCTGCACCCGTGCCGGGCGGACTAGGGGCCCGGGCGGCGGGCCGCCTTGACCACCGGCCCCGCCGCCCCAACGCTTCGGGTGAATGACTGCCACCACCAACCCCGCCGCGACGCCCAGCCACCACACCGACCGCGTCCCCCTCCCGGAGGTGGAGATGCACATCGTCCGCCCGACCGAGCCGGTGGTGGGTCGGATCGTGCGGTCGGAGCTGTGCACCACGAAGAAGGCCGCGGGGTTCGTGCGGCACGTGGACATCGACATCTCGGGGACGCCGCTGGCGGGGAAGTTCCGCCCCGGGCAGGCGTTCGGGGTGATCCCGCCGGGGGTGGACGCGTGCGGCAAGCCGCACAAGGTCCGCCTGTATTCGGTGGCCTCGCCGACGCGCGGGGAGGACGGCGGGGAGCCGGGGACGATCATCTCCACCACGGTCAAGCGGACGATCGACGAGCACTGGGAGACGCACAAGCTCTTCCTGGGGGTGGCGTCGAACTTCCTGTGCGATGCGCAGGTGGGCGATGAGGTGATGATCTCCGGCCCCAACGGCAAGCGGTTCCTGCTGCCGGCGGCGACCGAGGACCACGACTACGTCTTCTTCGCGACCGGGACGGGGATCGCGCCGTTCCGGGGGATGCTGATCGACCTGCTGGAGTCGGGGAGCAAGAGCCGGATCGTGCTGGTGATGGGGGCGCCGTACGCGACGGACCTGCTGTACCACGACTTCTTCCTGCAGATGCAGGCGGAGCACCCGAACTTCCACTACATCACGGCGATCAGCCGCGAGCGTCAGGCGGACGGGCACGACCCGCTGTACGTGCAGGACCGGCTGCGGACGCACCTGGAGCTGCTCACGCCGATCCTGGCCGGCCCGCGGGCGCTGATCTACATCTGCGGGGTGGCGGGGATGGAGCTGGGGATCTTCCAGGAACTCGCGGCGCAGCTGCCGGAGGGGACGCGGGAGCACTACCTGCACGTGGACCCGATGGCGATGGCCGACATCAAGGGGTGGACGCGGCAGATGATCCACAAGCAGGTCAAGCCGACGCGCCGGGTGTTCATGGAGGTGTACGCGTAAGGGCGGCCGGCGGGGGACGGGCGGGGCGGCAACGGGCAAAGAAGAGCACGGCCGGCCCTGATCGGCCGGCCGTGGCGCCCGGTGGCGCGGGGGAGTTGAAAGCGAGAAATCGTCAGCACCCGTTCTGGACGGCGCTCAGCCACGCGGCCAGGAACGCGCTGATGTCGTTGGAGTTCACGGCGCCGTCACCGCTGAAGTCGGCCGCGAGCGAGCCGGCCTGGACGCTGTCCAGCCAGGTCGCCAGGAAGGCGCTGATGTCGTTGGAGTTGACCGAGCCGTCCTCGTTCCAGTCCGCCGGGCAGGCCGTGCCCGAGGCGATGGACATCACCGCGCTGCCGCCGGCGGCGCCGGGGAGGCTGCCCACGCGGATGAGGTACTCGGCGCCCTCGACGATCGCGAACTCGACGCGGGCCTGACCGCCGGGGCAGGCGCCGGTGTCGCACGCGGCGGGCTGGTCGATGAGGCCCGGGCAGCGGCCCAGGTCGTAGACCGCGACCGCGGCGGGGAAGTTGCTGCCGCAGAGGTCGATGGTGGCGGTCCCGGTGGAGGGGGCGGTGTAGCGGAACCAGACGTCGTGCCCGAGCGAGATGGAGCCCGAGGGGGAGCAGCCGGAGATGGTCGGGAAGCCCCCGCCCGCGCGGCAGGTGCTGAAGGCGATGACGCCGTCGGCGACGACCTGGGGGGAGGCGCAGTCGTTGTTCGCAGGCGGCTCGCCGCTGCCGTCGGTCACGTTGAGCGTGTAGTCGCCCGACGCGCCGGCCGCGCCGCCGAGGCGGATGTAGTAGACCTGGCCGGCCTGGTAGTTGAACTGGACGCGCGAGGCGGTCCCCAGGCCCGGGGCGTCGTTGCTGCACGCGATCTGCGCTGAGCCGGGCGTGCCGGGGCAGCCGGTGTGGACGGAGAGGATGGTGTCGAACGCGGAGCCGACCGTGTCGAGGTGGAGCGTGCCGGAGCAGGGGGAGCTCCAGCTGAACCAGACGTCGGGGCCCTGGGAGCCCGCCTCGCCGCCGCAGGCCGCGGAGCCGTCGAGGGTGGCGCCGTCGGTGCAGCCGGTGTAGACGCCCTGGGAGACGGGGAAGGCCGCGATGCAGTCGTCGCCGTGGTCGAAGTTGGGACGGTTGTAGACGTAGGTGAGTCCGCCGCTGGCCTGGAAGCCGGCGTCCACCGGGGCGCCGACGGCGAGCTGGTCGCCGTTGAAGGCGACGGCGCTGGCAAAGCCGGAACCCGTCGCGCCGGTGGGGTCGGTCAGGAGGGTCTCGGGGCGCCACTCGCCGCTCGGGAGGCGGCGGAAGATGTAGACCTTCTTCGACTCGGCGGAGCCGACGACGAGGCGGCCGCCGCGGAGCTCGACGGAGTCGCCGAAGGCCGCGTTGGCGGCGGCGTCCGGGGCGAAGACGACGCCGTCGGCGGTCCACTGGTGACCGTCGAAGCGGTAGACGTAGACCGCGCCGGCGGCGGGGAGCTCGCCCCCCTCGGAGGCCAGGCGCCGGCGCCACGGCGCGCCGACGGCGATGAATGCGCCGTCGATCGCGACGGCGGCGCCGAAGCGGGCGTGGGCGATCGGCGTGGGCATGGCGAGCCGCTGCTCGTGGGCGAAGCCGTCGGCGCCGCGCCGGTAGACCCGGGCGTAGCCGTGGTCGGTGAAGCTGGGGTTGTCCTCGCCGGTGGGCACGCCGACGACGAGGAGGTTGTCGTGCATGGCGACAGCCGCACCGA
Source organism: Planctomycetaceae bacterium (assembly GCA_044507535.1). Lineage (GTDB taxonomy): Bacteria > Planctomycetota > Phycisphaerae > Phycisphaerales > UBA1924 > CALAFV01. The sequence continues at coordinate 35,648 of JBIQJK010000012.1, forward strand.
AGGCGTCGCCGGCGACGGTTTCGAGCGAGGGGTCTTCGTTCAGCTGCTGGGCGAAGCCCCACGTGCCGTTGGCGTTGCGCTGGTAGAGGTAGACGGCCCCGGCGCCGGCGTGCTGGCCGACGGACTTCTTCGGGACGCCGATGGCGACGGCGCCGCCGCTGATGGCCAGGACGCGGCCGACGTCGGCGCCGGCCTCGCTGGTGGCGTTGACGCGGGTCACCTGGTTCCAGGCCGTCCCGTTGCGCTCGAAGAAGTAGACCGAGCCGGTGGCGCCGCGGCCGGGGGCGCCGATGGCGGCGTAGGGATCGGCGAAGGCGACGGCCGTGCCGAAGCGGTCGCCGGGCGCGGCGTCGGCGGCGAGGAGCTCCACGCGCTGGGTCCAGGTGAAACCGCCGGGGAGGAAGGTGTAGACGGCGCCGGCGTTGGCGGCGGCGGAGTCGCGGCCGGGGACGCCGATCATGAGCGAGGCGCCGGACCAGGCCAGGGCCGAGCCGGCCTCGTCTTCAGAGCCGGGGGAGGCGATGCCCAGGGTGTGCGGCGTCGGGCAGGCCGCGGCCGCGCCGGCGGTCAGCGCGAGCGAGGCGGCGGCGGAGAGGAAGAGCGGGCGGGTGAATCGTGGCGTGCTGTCCATGACATGACTCCGTATCTGAAGAACTCGGGACGAGGGATACCCCGCGCCCTCGTTGTGCGTGGGCGCTTCCGGGGATTGACGACTCGGGATGGCCGCGGGTCATGGCTCGCCGTCGTGCGAGCGGGTGCGGCGGGCGTGTATTGGGCCGAAGTATCCCGTCGATTTCGGCGGAGCCAGTTGACTCCTGGTCAAGGCGGGTGGACTTTGAGTCAACCTCGCCTCCCTTGACGGCAAGGGGTGGAAGGGGGCGTGCGGCGTGCCCGGCGCGGGCGTGCTATCTTGGGGCGATGAGCACGACGCCCCAGACCGCGGCCCGCCTCGCCCCCTTCGGCACGACGATCTTCACCGAGATGACCCGGCTGGCGGTCCGGCACTCGGCGGTGAACCTGGCGCAGGGGTTCCCCGATTTCGACGGGCCGGCGTTCCTGAAGGAGGCCGCGGGGGCGGCGATGGATGCGGGCCACAACCAGTACGCGCGGATGTTCGGCGTGCCGCCGCTGTGCCGGGCGATCGCGGACTCGTGGGAGCGCGACACCGGCTCGGCCGTCGACCCGGATGCCTGGGTCACGGTGACCAGCGGGTGCACGGAGGCGATCGCCGCGGCGATGCTCGGGCTGGTCAACCCCGGCGACGAGGTGATCCTCTTCGAGCCGTTCTACGACTCGTACCGCGCGTGCGTGGCGATGGCGGGGGGCGTGGCGCGGTTCGTGACGCTGCGGCCGCCGGCGCCGGGGAAGTCGACCGGCGGCGAGCGGGCGCAGTTCTCGTTCGACCCGGACGAGCTGCGCCGGGCGTTTACCTCAAAGACGCGGGCGATCCTGGTCAACACGCCGCACAACCCGACGGGGAAGGTCTTCACGCAGGCGGAGCTACAGCTGATCGCCGACCTGTGCAGCCACCACGGCGTGATCGCGATCACCGACGAGGTGTACGAGCGGCTGACGTTCGAGGCCGCGCTGCCGCACATCCGCCTGGCGACGCTGCCGGGGATGGCGGAGCGGACGGTGACGTGCTCGAGCCTGGGCAAGACGTTCAGCATGACGGGGTGGAAGATCGGCTGGACCATCGCGCCGCCGGCGCTGACGGCGGGGATCCGCTCGGCGCACCAGTTCCTGACGTTCGCGACGGCGACGCCGCTGCAGCACGCCGCGGCGATGGCGGTCGCCCCCGGCGGGCCGGGGGAGGCTGCCGCGGCGGAACTGGCGGCGGAACTGAAAGGGGCGAGGGACTACCTGTGCGGCGCGCTGCGGGAACTGGGCTTCGGGGTGACTGTCCCCGCGGGGACGTACTTCGCTTTGGCGGACTACACCGCGCTGGGGGATGGGCTCGGGCTGACCGACGACGTGGCCTTCTGCCGGCACCTGACGGCGGAGGTGGGCGTCGCGGCGATCCCGCCGAGCGCGTTCTACAGCGAGCCGGCGCGGGGGCGGAGCCTGGTGCGGTTCGCGTTCTGCAAGCGACGGGCGACGCTGGAGGAGGCGGTGGGGCGGCTGCGCCGGGGGCTGCGGGGGGCGTGAGAGGCGACGAGTGGGGGGAGGGGGGGCGGGTTTGCGCTGCGGGGCGGCGTTGGGTAACCTGAGCGCATGATCAGCGCTCTTGGCCAGTGGATCGCCGCGGTCTTCCGGCGGACGGTCCCCGATCCGTTCGTCATCGCGGTCCTTCTCACGTTCTTCACCGCGCTGCTGGCGCTGGCGATCGGGTTCCCGGCGGCCGATGGCGGGGAACGGATGCCGCTGGCGGAGCGGGCGGGGGCGCTTCTGGCGGTGTGGGGCGTGGGGGGCGGGCTGTGGAAGCTGCTGGCGTTCTCGATGCAGATGTGCCTGATCCTGGTGACGGGGCACGCGCTGGCGGCGAGCCGGCCGGTGCGGGCGGGGCTGTCGTGGCTGGCGGGGCTGCCGCGGAGCGGCGGGCAGGCCGCGGCGATGGTGGCGCTGACGGCGTGCGCGGCGGCGCTGGTGAACTGGGGGCTGGGGCTGATCGTCGGCGCGCTGCTGGCGCGGGAGGTGGGGCGGTCGATGGCGCAGCGGGGGCTCGCGGTGAGCTACCCGCTGCTGGCCGCGGCGGGGTACACGGGGCTGATGATCTGGCACGGGGGGCTCTCGGGGTCGAGCCCGCTGGCGATGACGACGGTGGGGAACGCGCTCAAGACGATCCCGCGCGGAGTGATCGAGCGGCTCGAGCCGGCGGTGGCGACGGCGGCCCCGTCGGAGGTGGAGGGCATGGCGCTGATCGGGCTGGAGCGGACGATCGGCTCGCCGATGAACCTGCTGATCACGGGGGGGATGCTGGTGATCGTGCCCGCGCTGTTCTACCTGCTCTCGCCGAAGCGCGCCGAGAGGTCGGCCCTGATGCCGGCGCCGTTGGAGGGATCGGAGCGCGGCGGCGAGGGGGTCGGGGAGCGCGGCGGGGCCGTCCCGGAGTGGCTGGACCGTTCCCCGCTGGTGCCGTGGGCGCTGGCCGCGGTGATGGTCGGGGCGATGGTGCTGTTCGTGAGGCGGAAAGGGGCGGGGAGCCTGGGGCTGGACGAGATCAACATGGCGATGCTGGCGCTGGGGCTGGTGATGCACGGCTCGGCGCGGAGCTACCTGGCCGCGGCGGAGGAGGGGGCGCGGGGGTGCGCTGGGATCATCGTGCAGTTCCCGCTCTACGCGGGGATCATGGCGATGATGGCCGAATCGGGGCTGGTGGGGATCCTGGCGGACGCGATGACCTCGCTGGGGAGCGAGCGGACGATCCCGGTGCTGAGCTTTCTGTCGGCGGCGGTGGTCAACATCTTTGTGCCGTCGGGGGGCGGGCAGTGGGCGGTGCAGGGCCCGGTCGCGCTGGAGGCGGGCCTGGAGGCGGGGATCGACCCGGCGAAGATGGTGATGTCGGTGGCGTACGGGGACCAGCTGACCAACATGCTCCAGCCGTTCTGGGCGCTGCCGCTGCTGGCGATCACGGGGGTGAAGGCGCGGGACATCGTGGGGTACACGGCGGTGGCGATGATCGTGGCGGGGGCGTGGATCTGTGTGGGGCTGCTGGTATTCTGACGTGGCGGCTTCCGGCCGGTGTCCTGGTGGTGCAAGGGGGTAAGGATGAGCAAGGGAGGAAGCGAAGTAATGAGGAGGAACCCGCCCCAAATCCCCGCCCTCAGGGCGGGGACTTGAAGAGGAAGAGGATGAGACGGTGAAGAGGGGGGAGCACGGCCGGCCCAGAGCGGCCGGCCGTGGCAGCCGGATTGGCGCGTGAGAATAGTTGAGGCCAGGAGCGGGGGAGACACGGGCTGCCCCCCCCCAAGCCCGTGCCACGTTGAGATGCCGCGGTACGAGGACCATCTTGAGCACTTCCGGCTCATCCGCGAGGCGGTGCTCCGCGCAGCGGATCCGTACGAGGCCGTGCACGCGGCGTGCACGCGGCGGGGGATGCGCGAGCCGGGTCTGCGTCGGGTGGGGTGGCTCGCGATCGGCAAGGCCGCGGTGCGGATGCGGGATGGGATGCTGGCGGCGGTGGGGGAGGGGGCCGAAGGAAGCGCGGGGATCGCTGTTGCGCCGGAGGGGGTGGACGGGGGACAGAGTGTAGTGATCGGCGACCATCCGCTGCCGACGCGGCGGAGCGTCGCGGCGGGGGAGGCGGTGCGGTCATTCGTGGAGCGGTGCGGCGCGGCGGAGCGGGGGCGCGGCGACGCCGAAGCCGGCGTGCTGACGGTGCTGCTCTCGGGCGGGGCTTCGGCCCTCGTGTGCTTGCCGGAGGACGGGGTTTCGCTCGACGACCTGCGGGCGGTGACCTCCGCGCTGCTGCGGGCGGGCGCGACGATCGGAGAGCTCAACGCGGTGCGGAAGCACGTGGAGCGGCTGAAGGGGGGGAGGCTGGCGGCGCTGGCCGCGCCGTGCCGCGTGGATGCGCTGATCCTGTCGGACGTCATCGGGGACGATCTCGACATCATCGGGTCCGGGCCGGTGACGCCGGATCCGACGACGTTCGCCGATGCGCTGGCGGTGCTGGAGCGCCGCGGCGTGCTGGACGCCGGGCCGACGGTGACGGCGCGGCTGCGGGCGGGGGCCGCGGGCGAACTCCCGGAGACGCCGAAGCCGGGGGATGCGGTCTTCGATCGGGTGCGGGCTCGCATCGTGGCGTCGAACGCCGCGGCGGTGGAGGCCGCGAGGGCGGCGGCGGAAGGGCTGGGGTTCCGCATCGCGTCCGTGCAGCGAGGGATCGCGGGTGATGCGGCCTGTGCGGGGATGGCGGTCGCGAGGTCGGCGCTGCGCCAGCACCCGAGCCAGCGGCCGCTGGCGGTGATCGCCGGGGGGGAGACGACGGTGAACGTCGGCGCCGGGGCAGGGAAGGGTGGACGAAACCAGGAGGCCGCGCTCGCGGCGGCGCTGGGGCTCGACGCCTCGTACGACGCCGCCGTCATGGCGTTCGCCACCGACGGCGTTGACGGCCCGACGGACGCCGCGGGGGCCGTGGTGAACACCGAGACGTGCAAGCGGGCGAGGGCCATGGGGCTCGACCCGGTCGATGCTCTGCGGCGGCACGACAGCTACACGCTGCTCGATGGTCTCGGCTGCCTGATCCGGACCGGGCCGACGGGGACGAACGTCAACGACATTGTGGTCGCGCTGGCGTACTGAGGAAAACCCGGGCGGGGAAATGAGGGGAAGGGTCTTTGGGGAGCTGCCCGCGGCGGGTACGCTGGTCGGGAGGGGGCGCCGGCGTTCGCCGGCGCTGCCAGCGGAAGGGGACGGCCATGATCAACGGCGGGCTCACGATCCAGCGGCTGCTGTCGGGGATGCGGCGTCACGGCGCCTCGGACCTGCACATCAAGGTGGGGATCGCGCCGACGTACCGGATCAACGGGGTCCTGCGGGCCGTCGGGGTCGAGCCGCTGACGGCCGAGGAGGCGGACCACCTGCTGGACCCGATCGTGCCGGAGCGGCTGGCGTCGCGGTACGAGCAGTCGGGGGACCTGGACTTCGCGACGTACAACGACGAGGGGGACCGGTTCCGCGTGAACATGTACCGGGCCGGCGGGCACGTGGCCGCGGCGATCCGGCGGGTCAAGGCGGACATCCCGACGTACGAGGCGCTGCACCTGCCGGCGATCCACAGCCGGCTGATCGAGAACACCAACGACGGGCTGATCCTGGTGGTGGGGGTCACCGGCTCGGGCAAGAGCACGACGCTGGCGGCGATGATCGAGCACATCAACGCGACGCGGCACGAGAACATCATCACGATCGAGGACCCGGTGGAGTACCGGTTCCACCCGCGCAAGAGCATCGTCTCGCAGCGGGAGATCGGGATCGACGTGCCGGACTACCGGGCCGCGCTGCGGTACGTGGTGCGGCAGGACCCGGACGTGATCTTCATCGGGGAGATGCGGGACCACGACACGGTGCTGGCGGCCCTGCAGGCCGCAGAGACGGGGCACCTGGTCTTCGCGTCGCTGCACACGGCCGACACGATGCAGGCGTTCAACCGGATCCTGGAGTTCTTCCCGCGCGAGGAGCACTCGTTCATCCGCTCGGCGCTGTCGAACACGCTGCGGGCGGTGTGCGCGCAGCGCCTGGTGCCGGCGGTGGAGAACTTCGCGGCCGAGCACGGAGGGATGGGGACGGTCCCGGCGACGGAGGTGCTGCTCAACACGCCGATCGTGGCCGAGAAGATCCGCGACGCGGAGGACGCGGACCTGCCGGCGGTGATCAACTCCTCAGGCGGCGAGGGGATGCACTCGTTCACGCAGTCGCTGGCGGACCTGGTGCGGAAGGAGTGGGTGGACCTGCGGACGGCGATGAGCTTCGCCCCCAACCGCGATGCGCTCGACTCGGAGATCAAGGGGCTGGAGGTGCGGAGCAAGAGCCTGGTGAGCCGGATCAAGGGGCGGTCGGGGTGAGGGGGCTAGGGAGCGCGGGGGAGTGGAGGCGCGCGGGGGGAGTCAAAGGGCGCGCTTGTCATAGGACCTATAGGCCGTATGGGGCCGGTGCCCTTTCGCGCCGGTGCATGACCATCACCGCTGGCTCTGCTGCGCCCGGATGAGCAGGTAGATCAGCGTCAGGATGGCCGTCAGCGTCGCGGCGACGTACGTCAGCGCGGCGGCGCTGAGGACCTTGCGGACCGTCGGGGCCTCGTTGGCGGTGACCAGGCCGGTCTCCATGAGGATGTCCCTCGCCCGCGCGCTGGCGTTGAACTCGACCGGGAGGTTGACGAGCTGGAAGAAGACGACCGTCGAGTAGAGCAGGACCCCGCCCCAGAGGAGCATCGGGCCGAGGCTCGAGCCGCCCGAGCCGCGGGCGGCGGCGCTGAGGACCAGCCCGACCATGAACAGGATCATCGCCAGGTTGCTGCCGAAGCCCGCCAGGGGGACGACGGCGTTGCGGATCACCAGCGGCGCGTAGCGGGCCTGGTCCTGGATGGCGTGGCCGGCCTCGTGGGCGGCGATGCCCAGGGCCGCGAGGGAGCGGCCGGAGTAGACGTCGGGGCTGAGGCGCAGGACCTTGTGGCGCGGGTCGTAGTGGTCGGACAGGAAGCCCTGGACCCGCTCGATGCCGACGCCGGTGACGCCGGCGCGGCGGAGGACCTCCATCGCGGCCTGCGCGCCGGTGACGCCCGCCCGGGCGGGGATCTGCGAAGCCTTGTGATAGGCGGACTTGACGCGGAACTGCGCCCACATGGCCAGCAGCAGGGCGGGGGCGAGCAGGATGAAGTACAGCGGATCGAAGATCATGGTCGGTTCAACCTCCAGCGCGGGGCTCCGCGCGATGTGGCCAGTACGCCGGCGGCGCCGGTTGGTTCGCCCGGCGAGGGCGTGCGGCGGGCCGGATTACGCTAGGTCGCCCGCGGGTTAAAGCGTGAGGCCGCGGCGAGCTTCTCCATGAGCTCGCGCTCCTCCGGCGTGAGTTCTTTGGGGACGACGATGCGCAGTTCCGCGAGCAGGTCGCCGCGCCCGCCGCCGCGCTTGGGCAGCCCCTTGCCGCGGAGGCGGAGCTTCTGCCCGCTCTGGGAGCCGGGGGGGATGGTGACGATGACCTCGCCGTCGATGGTCTGCACAGGGGCCTTGGCGCCCAGCGCCGCCTCCCACGGGGCGATCGGGAGCGTGGTGACCAGGTCGTGGCCCTGCACCCGGAAGCGAGGGTCGGGTGCGACGCGGACCTTCAGGAGCAGGTCGCCGGGCTCGCCCCCGCCGATCCCCGGGCCACCCTGGCCGGCGAGCCGGATGACGGCGCCGTCGGTGACGCCGGGAGGAATCTTGACGTCGTAGGTGCGTGTGGTTCGCTGGATGCGCCCCGTGGCGTCGGCTTCCTGGGTCTCGAGCGTAATTTGGCGTTTGGCGCCGCGGTAGGCGTCCTCGAGGGTGATCGTGATCTCGCCCTCATGGGTCTGGCCGGGGCGCTCGGTGCGGAAGCCCGCCCCTGCCCCTCCCATGCCCCCGGCGCGGGCGGCCCCGCCCATGCCGCCGAACGGGCCGCCGAAGATCGCCTCAAAGAAGTCGCTGAAGCCGCCGAGGTCCTGCGGGTCGAACCCTTCGACGCGGAAGCTCCCGCCGCCCCCGCCTCCCGCGCCGGCGCGGGCGCGGCGGCCGCCGGTCTGCCACCCGGGCGGGGGGCGGAACTCCTCGCCGGCCTTCCAGTTGGCGCCGAGCTGGTCGTAGCGGCGGCGGGTCTCGGGGTCCTTCAGGACGGCGTAGGCCTCGGCGATCTGCTTGAATCGCTCCTCGGCCCCGGGCTCCTTGTTGACGTCGGGGTGATACTGGCGGGCGAGCTTCCGGTAGGCGCGTTGGATCTCGTCCTGGGAGGCGTCCCGCTTGACGCCGAGCACCTGGTAGTAGTCTTGATATTTCACGGCCATAGGCGGTGCGCACTCCGAGGGTTCGCCGTCATGCTAGGGGTACAAGCCGCGTGCCACGCCCGGCAGGGGGGCCGGACGGGGCGCATGGCGCATCGACGCCGACCGACCAGGGGATGGCACGGGCCTCGCCGGGCCCGGTGACCGCCCTTTCGGCAGCCCGGCAATCCCGAGTTTGTCATCTCGGCGGGGAACTCATGCGGGGGCGGGGTTTAGGATGCCGCGGCAGCCCCAATGCGGCGAGCGGCGCGAGCCGGGGCGGGGCTGGCACGTGGTTTGAATGAGCCCGGATGGACGCCCTGGGCCGTGCAGCCCGGGCGAGGTCCGCCGCGGGCCCCGCGTCGGGGCCGGGCAATGTGAGTTACAGGAGAACCGTCCATGTCCAGGCTGATGATGAACCGTTTGGGGGCCCTGGGCGCGGGGCCGCGCTCGATGGACCGCCTGCTGGAGACGCTGCTGAGCCCGGAGAGTTCGATGCTGGGGGCGCTGCTGCCGGAGTTGAGGCCGGCGGCGTACCCCGAGGTGAACGTGTGGGAGGACGACGCCAACGTCTACGTCGAGGCGGAGATCCCGGGGATCGGGATGGACGACCTCGACATCACGATGCTCGGCGGGGACCTGACGATCACGGGCGAGCGGCGCGCGCCGCAGGCGCCGCAGGGGGCCGTCTTCCACCGGCGCGAGCGGCCGGAGGGGCGGTTCGCCCGGACGATCAGCATCGACGTGCCGGTGGACGCGGACAAGGTGTCGGCGTCGCTGGAGAGCGGCGTGCTGATGGTGACGCTGCCGAAGGCCGAGGCGGCCAGGCCGCGGAAGATCGAGGTGAAGACGAAGTCGTGACCTGCGCGGGGGGCGGAGAGGGAAGAGTGCACGGACGGACAAGCACACGCATACGCCAACGTGACCGGAGGACCAATGCCATGGTGACCCAGACGACCAGGGCCGCGAACGGGACGGAGGTGCTGCAGCGGGAGCACGTGCGGCGCGGGCCGACGTTTCGGCCGGATGTGGACATCTACGAGACGGACAACGAGATCGCGCTGATCGCGGACATGCCGGGGGTGACGGCGGAGGCGGTGGACATCCGCTTCGACAACGGGATGCTGACGATCAACGGGCGGGTCGAGCCCCGCAAGGGGGAGGAGTGCGAGTGCCTGATCCGGGAGTTCGCGGTGGGGGACTACACCCGCAGCTTCCAGGTGGACGAGGACATCGACGCCTCGGGGATCAGCGCGGAACTGAGCAACGGCGTGCTGACGGTGCGCCTGCCCAAGGCGGAGTCGGCCAAGCCGCGCCGGATCCCGGTGCAGGTGCAGTCGCAGGGGCCGAGCCAGGTGCAGCAGCCGCCGGCGGCCGGGCCGCAGCGGCAGATGGGATCGCAGTCTCCGCAGCAGCCCCAATCCCAGCAGCAGCAACAGCAGCAGCAGGGACAGGGCAAGCAGGGGAGCTGAATCTGGTGTGACCTCAGGCCGCGGCCGGGGCGACACGGGCGCCGCCCCGGCACGTTGGGGGAGCGAGAGGGTGTGGGAGCGGGGGGTGAGTTCGAGAAACAGGAGGTGACGCGATGAATCTGATTCCGTGGCACTCCAAGCAGTCCGCGGGGGATGGCGTGGGGACGAGCAGCGTGCTGGACGTCCGGCGCGAGATCGCACGGGCGATGGACCGCTTCTTCGAGGAGCCGATGTTCGGCTCGCGCGGGCTGTTCGACTTCCCGCGCCTGAGCCGGGAGCTCGGGACGTTCGTCCCGGCGGTGGACGTGACCGAGGATGAGAACGAGATCGTCGTCCGGGCGGAGCTCCCCGGGATCGACCCGGACAAGGTCGAGGTCTCCATCAGCGGCAACTCGCTGCTGCTCAGCGGGCAGAAGGAGGAGTCGCACGAGGACCGGGGGAAGGACTACTACCGGTCCGAGCGGAGCTTCGGGTCGTTCCGGCGGCGGATCGACCTGCCCGAGAGCGTGGACGCCGACCGGATCACGGCGGAGTACGACAGCGGCGTGCTGTCCGTCCGCGCGCCCAAGCGGCAGGGGGCGGGATCGAAGAGGATCCCGATCTCCACAGCGCCGTCGTTGCCGCGGCGGCGGGGGAGCTAGGCCGCCTGGTCCACGTGCGAGATGGCGCTGAGCACGTCGCGGTGGACGGGGAAGAGCGAGTCGAGCCGCGTGAGCTTGAAGAGCACGGCGATGCTGCGCTGCGCGCTGGCCAGGGCGATGCGGCCGCCGCTCTCCCGCACCGTCTTCAAGAGCACGATCAGCATGTTCAGGCAGCAGGAGTCGAGGTAATCGACGTTCTGCAGGTCGAGCACGAGGTTCTTCACGCCGGGGTGGTTGACGAGGAAGGTGCGGATCTGCAGGGAGAGGTCCGAGACGCGATCGGCGGTGAGGTCGTGGTCGAGGATGGTGCAGACGGAGGTGGCGCCAAGGAGGTCGAAGTTGACCTGGGCGACGCCGGGGGTGCCGGAACTGGGGGCCGGGGCGTCGCCGGCGCGGGCCAGGCGGGCGATGGTGTCGCGCGCCGGCTCGGCGGATTGCTCGGCCGCGGCGCCGGGGGAGGGATCACGCCGTTTCCAGAGGTTGTCGAACATCGTGCCTTCGGGTTAGGGGCGGATGCGCGGAACAGATGACGCTTCGTGGCTCGCAGACCCTTGGCCCACCCCGGCCCCGGTCGGCCCCCGGGTCAGGGGGCCTTGTGGTCGGCGCGGCCGCTGAAGGCCCCGCCCTGGCTGCTGTAGTTCGGGGTGGCCCGCAGCGGCTTGGCGGCGGGGAAGGGGGCGGCCTGCTGGGCGGGGCCCGGACCGGCCGCGGGGGCGGATGCAGGGGGGGCGGACGTGCCCGGCCGGTCGCCGTCGAGCCTCTTGGCGCGGGCGTCGTCGATGAACCGATCGAGCTTGCCGAGGATGGATTTGACCTGATCGAAGGTGTGCTTGGATGTGCTCATCATGCCCGCTCCATGGGTGCAGGGCAGCTATCGGTCTGCGGCGTGGGCGGCTTCGGGTGCTGGAGCCGACGTGTGCGGGAGAGGCGGAAGACGTGCCGCCTGTGCCGGATGTCCCGCGGGGCGGGGCGCGGCAGCGGCGCGGGAGCGGCCCAACTCGGACGTTCGGCGCTGCGCCGTGGGGGAGGGGCCCGGGCCTCCTCCGGAGCTCTGATACCGCCGGAATGGGGGGATGGGCGGCGGGGCTTGACCCGCGCCGGTGGCACCCTGACAATCCCCCCGCCCGGGGCGGTAACTCAACTGGTAGAGTGCCAGCTTTGCAAGCTGGAAGTTGGGAGTTCGAATCTCCTCCGCTCCATTGCTCAATCCGGGGGGGCCGGGCACGGCCCGGGGGCTTCCTTGATGTCGCGGCGGTTGACTGGACCATAGCCGCTGTGCGGCCCGGGATTTCCCTGGGCGTCGTTTCCCCCTTGAACAGGTTGCACCCCGATCGGGCTGCTGGCAGGGCCGGCGGGCCGCGGTCGCGTGGGCATCGCCGCCGCTTCGACACCGACGGGCCGCGATGCTACATTCCGCCCGGCTGCGGCGGGGGAGGGGGGATTCGAGACACGGAGTTGAGGAGCCGTCCATGCACGTGTGGATGCCGCCGGCGGCTGGGGTCCTCGTGTGTCTGCTCGTTCCGGTGACGTTCGCCGGCACTGCGCAGCCGGAACGCAGCGATGGCCCCCGGTTCATCGTCCGCGTGATCGACCCGTCCAACGCGGGGGACTGCAAGATGGCCGGGGACATCGATGGCGACGGCCTGATCGATGCGGTCGTCGGCGGCTCCCCCGGCGAGGACCTGTCGTGGTACCGCTGGCCGGACTGGGCGAGGACGCTGATCGCTCAGGCGGTGGAGCAGTTCACCACCGATGGCAAGTTGGCGGACATCGACGGCGACGGGGACCTGGACGTCGTCATCGCGGATGGCTCCGGCGGCGCGAACCTGGGTTGGTACCGCAATCCGCGCCCGGGAGGCGACCCCACGGATTCAACGCAGTGGTCGCGGATCGAGATCGGGTCGGTGGGGTGGTGGTGCAAGGACATCGAGATCGGGGATTTCAATCTCGACGGGGTCATCGACGTGGCGTGCCGGCACGATGCGCAGGTGATGATCTTCTTCCAGCGCCCCGGGCTTCCATGGGAGCGCGTCGTGCTCGTCGGGGGGCTCGTGGGAGAGGGGATGGCATCGGGCGATGTGGACGGCGATGGCGTCCCGGACCTGGTGCTGCCGGGGGAGTGGCTCGAGAACCCGGCGCCGATCGAGGACGCCGCGGTGACGCCGTGGAGAAGGTTCACGATCGACGCATCGCTGGCGCCGGAGATGAAGATCCTGGTGACGGACATCGACGGCGTCGCCGGGATGGAAGTGATCTACTCGTACTCGGAGGGCGCCGGGCCGGTGAGGTGGTACACGCCGACCTCGGGGGACCCGAGGCAGGGGTGGACCGGACGCACCATCGTGGGGCCGATCGGCGGGTGCCACACTCTGCAGGCGGGTGATGTGGACCAGGACGGGACGGTGGACGTGGTCGTGGCGCAGATGCACACCTTCGCGCCGCAGGAGATCATCGTCGCGTACAACGGCGGTGGGGCCATGTCGTGGAGCCCGAAGGTGATCGGAACGGGCGGGCTGCACAACGGGGTGCTGGCCAACTTCGGCGGCGACGGCGACCTGGACCTGTTCGGGGCCAACTGGACGGGCAACCCGCCGGTGCGGCTCTTCGAGAATCTGGGCGGGTGCCCGGTGGACATCAACGGCGACGGGCGGGTGAACTCCGTCGATATCGGGGCGTACCTGCTGCGCTGGGTCCAATCGGTGTCGGGAGGTGCGTCGGAGGGGGACTGGAACGGGGACGGCGTGGTCAACTCCAACGACATCTCGGCGTTCCTGACGTCCTGGCTCGCCGCGATCGGCTCGGGGTGTTGAGCCGGCCCGTCGGCGGACGCGGGCAGGGACGCGGCCGACCGGCGGGGCGGGTCCGGGTGCGTTATCATGGGGTCGCCCGCTTCGGGGGGCGCACGGAGGGGATGTCGATGGGTTGTCCAGCCTGCGGCGGCGAGGGGGCCACCGTCTTCTTCACCGCGCCCTCCGTTCCGGTGGCGTGCAACGTGCTCCACCGCACGCGAGGGGACGCCTTGGCGACGGCCCGGGGTGAGGTGCGGCTGGCGCTCTGCGGGGGGTGCGGTCTGGCTTTTAATGAGACGTTCGACGAGGGTCTCCTCCGATACAGCGGGGAATACGAGAACGCGCTGCACTTCTCGGCGGAGTTCCGGCGGTACGCGGCGGATCTGGCGCAGAACCTGGCCCGGCGGCACGCGCTGCGGGGCAAGCGCGTGGTGGAGCTGGGGTGCGGGGATGGGAGCTTCCTGTCGCTGCTCTGCCGCGAGGGAGGGTGCGAGGGGGTTGGGTACGACCCGGCGCACGACCCGTCGCGCTCGGCGGTGGAGCCGGGGGTGAGCGTGCGGATCGAGCGGACGCTGTACGGCCCGGGGGCGACGCCCCCGCCGCCGCGGGCGGACCTGGTGGTGTGCCGGCACACGCTCGAGCACGTCCCGCGGCCGCTGGAGTTCCTGCGCGAGGTGCGCCGAACGATTGGCGAGTCGAACGGGGCGGCGGGGGCGGCGGTCTTCTTCGAGGTGCCGGACTTCGCGTACACGCTCGAAGGGGGCGGGATCTGGGACATCCTGTACGAACATTGCAACTATTTCACGCACGAGTCGCTGCGGACCCTCTTCGAGCGGGCGGGTTTCACGCCGACGGCGAGCGGGAGCGTCTATGGTGGGCAGTTCCTGACGATCGAGGCGAGACCGGCTTCGGGTGCGGCAGAGGTGTCGCCCGTGGACACCCGGCGGCTCGCCGAGCTCGCGGCGGCGTTCGGGCGCGGGTTCGAGGAGAAAGTCTCCTTCTGGCGCGGGATGCTTCGGCGGCTGAGCGAACAGGGGCGGACGGCCGCGCTGTGGGGCGCGGGGACGAAAGGGGTGATGTTCCTCAACATCATGGGCGAGGACGGCGCGGCGGTGGAGAGCGTGGTGGACGTCAACCCGAGAAAGCACGGCTGCTACATCGCCGGGACCGGGCAGCGGATCGTCGCCCCGGCGGGCCTGGTCCGCGACGGCGGGGGGCCGGAGGTGGTGATCGTGATGAACCCGGTGTACCGGTGGGAGATCGGCGAGCAGCTCGCCTCCATGGGTACGCGGGCGGAGGTGGTGGTCGCGTGAGCGTGCTGAGCGGACAGCGGGAGGGAGCGGCCGCCCCGGGGGCGCACCGGGGCGACGGCCCGGCGGTGGTGGCGGACACCTTCGCGGACGACCGTCGCCGCGGGCGCGTGATCGGGACGCCAAGCACCGGGGGACAGCCGCGGCGGGGCGTGGACGTCGAGAGGGTGATCGGGATCGACCACGGCGCGCTGCGGATCCAGCCGCTGGTGCGGCCGGGGTTCGGCCGGTCGGGGATCGCGTACGGGCCGGTGCGGCGCGAGCCGGGGATGACCCTGGCGGTGTACATCCTCAACGGGCACAACCTGTCGCGGACGTACGAGCTATCGAGCGTGGCGCGGCAGCTGTGGCGGTGGATGCGGGCGGCGGAATCGGACCCGCTGCCGCGCCGGGGAATCAACTGGCTGCTCCACCACCGGCCGCGGGAGACGCTGCTGCGGAAGCTGCGCGGGTGGTACGCGAGCCGGAAGGTGACGCCGCCGCGGCCGGAACTGCGGGAGAATCTGGCGGTGGGGTGGTTCAACAGCGAGGCGCCGGCGGACCCCTTGCGTGAGGGCAATACGTTCGTCGTGCACGCGCCGGAGGACCTGGACAACGGGGTGCTGTGGTCCGCTGTGGCGGGGCGCGGGCTCCCGGCGTTCAAGAGCTTCCAGAATGTGCCGGTGTACTACGTCATTGCGCTGCGAGAGCGGGGCGCGGCGTACTACGTCTCGTCGCTCCCCGGGGCGCACGGCCCGGGGCCGTACCCGATGATGCGGCCGGTGGCGATCGACCCGTTCCGCGACGACGCGGAGGTGTACGCCGGGGTTCACCAGGCGGTGCTGGGGGAGATCGGCTTCGGGATCGACACGCGGGTGTACGGGGTCAGGGCGCAGCGGATCGGCGCGATGACCCCGTGGTACGGGACGGCGCACGCGGCGGACCGCATGGACGACCTGCCGGTGTCGGGAGCGACGGCGGAGGTCGGGGGGACGTGGCGCGTGCTGGAACAGGCGTCTTCGCAAGAAGATGGCAGGAGTGTGGCAGAGCCGGCGGAGTCGCTCGCGCTGCTCCACCCAGGCGAGCCGACGGGTCTGGTGCACGCGCTGGTCGATCCGGTGGACGGCGACGGTGGGGCGGGGCTGGTGTGGCGGGCGCGTGCAGATGGTGGGTGCTGGGCGGCGGTGGTGGGGAACGGGCGGTGCACGGTGGAGCGGTGGGAGGGAGCAAGGGAGGAGGGTGGAAGGGGGCGCATCGCGACGATCGCGGAGGCCCCGCTGCCGGAGGGAAGGGGGGGAGGGCCGGTGTCGCTGCAGGTGCTCGACGACGGGCTGCGTATCGGCGTGACGGTCAACGGCCGGATGGTGTCGGCGGACTGGCTGATGGAGCAGGCGCCGGAGGATGCGACGGGGGTGGGCGTGGTGTGGCGCGGCGATGCGCTGCCGCCGCGACAACTGGAGGCGCACCCGCGCGCGGCGCCGATCCCTCCGGCGCTCGACATGGGCGCGCCGTGGATGGGTGAGGGCGGCGAGGTTGCGCTGCGTGACACCTTCGCCGGAGATGCGGGCGAACTCGCGGGGCGGGCGCCGGCGCAGGGCCGCGGGCGCTGGCGGCGCGACCTGGGCGGGGGGGCGATCGACGTGACCGGCTCGGGAGCGGCGCGGGTTCGCGGCAGCCCGGAGCGGCCCAACCCGGGGCGGACGATCTACACGGTGGACTGGGTGGACCCGTCCTTCGCCGACCTCGAGGTCGAACTGACCCCGCCCGGGACCGGGCGCGGGCAGAAGCACCGCTCCCGCACGGGGCTGGTCTTCTGGCAGGACCCGGGGAACTACATGCTCATCAGCCTGTGGCTGGACGACAGCGAGCTGCCGGCGTCGATCTCGTCGTTCTTCTGCCTGCGCGGGTTCGAGGACATCTACGACGCGGTGTGGTCGTGCATCGGCGTGCACCGGGCTCCGTGGGGCAAGCCGTTGAAGCTGCGGATCGCATTCGACTCGGAGCGGTACCTCGTGCGGGTCAACGGCGAGCCGGTGCTGTACCGGGCGATGTCGGACGTCTACCCGAGCTACACGCCGCTGCGGATCAACCGCGTGGGGGTCGCGGCGACGTGGGAGTGGGGCAACGACACCGGGACGATGCTGCGGGACTTCACGGCGCGCGGGCGGAAGTAGACGGTCGGCGCCGGGATGGCCTAGCTGGCCGGTGGCGCCGCCGGTGCATCGCCCGGCGGCGCGGGCAGCGCGAGCAGGTGAGCGACGGCCCAGGAGAGGTGCGGGTAGGCCGGGTCGAGGCGCTCAACGGCGTAGCCGGCGGGCTCGAGCACCTCCTGGACCTCGCGCAGGCGGGGCTCGAGCTTCTCCGGCGAGGCGTCGTCCACCTCGCAGACGATCTTCGGGCGGATGCGGCGCATCGTCTCGGGCATGCCGCGGAGCACCTCGAGCTCCGCCCCCTCGACGTCGATCTTGACCATCACCGGCGCCGGGATCTCCTCTCGCGCGAGGAGGCCGTCGATGGTGGTGGTGGCGGTGCGGACCGCGGTGTGGGATGAGCCGGGGTGAGCCGGGGGCGCCTTCGCCGAGGTCAGGGCCGCGCCCCCGCCGTGGTCGGTGACGAGCAGGTCCTCCTCTCCCTCGTGGTCGGAGACGGCGGCCTCGATCACGGTGATGTTGGTGAAGTGATTGAGGGCGATGTTGCGCCGGATGGCCGCGGCGTTGGCGGTGACGGGCTCGAAGGCGACGACGCGGCCGCGGGGCCCGACGAGCCGGGCGGCGATGAGGGTGAAGAAGCCGACGTTGGCGCCGATGTCGTAGAAGACGTCCCCGGGGTGGAGGTGGGCGGCCAGCGCGAGCTGGAGGGGCATCTCGTTCGTGCCGTGGCCGTACCACGCGCTGGCGTGCCGGAGGTCCATGCGGAGGTTCGCGCCCACGCCGTCGCGGATGCGGACGGGGGCGACGGCGCGGATCTGCTTCGCGGCGGTGCGGAGTTGGTTCAGGATGCGGGGACGGCTCATACGTCCAGTCTAGAGCGCGGGGGAGGGGCGACCCAGCCACATTTGCCCCGCACGCCCGTGCCCCGGGCCGACCAGTCTTCCTTTGGGGACTTCCCGAGGAGGGGGTCGAGATTCCCCTGAAATGTGCATCGGCCTTCTTTGGGACCTGTCCCGGGGATATGTTGGACCGCTGCGGGGGTGGTCCGATGGACCCGCGCGGCCGGGGCCGGGCACGACGCGGCGAGGGTGGGAGGCGCGCATGATCACTCGGGCGTTCATCGGGCGATGCCGCTGTCCGTGGTGCGGGGCCGGGCTGCGGATCGAGCACGCGGCCGGCGATGGGGCGGCAGCGGGGGAGTCGGGGGCGATCCATCAGGGCGTCGTCGCGTGCGAGTGCTGCAGGTACCCGATCATCAACGGGATCCTCGTGCTCCAGCAGGGGGCGACGTTCCGGGACGAGCACCGCGAGGCGGCCGTCGCGGCGGTGCTGGCGGGGGATCGGGAGGGGGCGCTCCGCGCGGCGATGCTGGCGTCGAACCTGATCAACCGCGGGCGGCTCGCGGCGGCGGCGGCGCGGGTGCTGCGGACGCTCTCGCCGCGACTGCGGGAGCGCTACGGGCAGCGCCTCGACCCCGGCCTGGTGATGGACGAGCGGGCGACGTTCGAGCAGCTCGCCGTCGCGCTGCGCCCGGCGGCCTTCGCGCACTACCTCGTGCAGCGCTACGCGAACCCGAGCCTGATGGCCGCGATCCCGCTCATGGTCCTGCTCGGCCAGCACCTGGCCGCGCGGGGACAGGGGGTAGAGGGGAATGGGAAAG
>JBIQJK010000132.1:0-9157 GCA_044507535.1 Planctomycetaceae bacterium
GCATCCTCATCTGCTTCAACAAACTCAAACCGCTATTGTGTTAGGGGTTCTAAGGCTGCGGCGAGCCGCTCAACATTGGCCTTGGCCGCCTCGGCCTCCTGGCGGCCGGCGGTCACGGCGCTGAGCGCCTCGGTCGCCATCGTAACCACTCCCTGGCACCGCGCGACCACGGCCTGCTGCGGCTCGGGTTCGGGCAGGCCCCTCCACTTCCTGGTCATCCAGTTGGCCATACACGTGTCCGCAAGGAGACGCTCAGCATCGTGCAGACCTCGCTGGTCACGCTCCAGCTGTGCCCGCAGGATTGCTTCCTCCTGGACACGGAGCGTGAGCGACCGTGTGGCCTCGGCCGGGCTGGGCCCACGGCCCAACTCATCGCGGAGCGGCTGGATCTGCCGGGCAGTTACAACTTCCCTTTCAAGGGCGGTACTCTGGACCTCCGCTTCTGTGAGCTGCCTGCGGAGCTCGTCACGCTGCTGCACCAGCGTCTGGCGCCTGCAGTCGCATTCGTGTTCGTGCTGCTTGGCCCACAGCGCCGCCTCGGCGCTCTTGCTGGTTATCCGGAGCTGCGCGAGGGACGCCTCGGCTTCCCGCACGGCGACCCGGAGCGACTCCACCTCCGATCGGAGCCGCTGCTCGTCGCTCAACGCGTGGCTGATCCGGGTAGCGTCCGGCTCGGCCTCGGCCAGCCACTCATGAAGCTGGACCAGCAGCGCCAGGTCGCGCTCGCGGGCGTGGAGGGGATCGCGCTCCGCGGTCAGCAGCTCCTTCCTCGCCGCGAGGTCTGCCAGGCGCCGCTCACGCTGCTCCGACAGGAGCAGCGCCGAGTTCTCTGGTGCCATTAAGCGCCCATCCTTCGGGGTGCCCACCCGGACGACGGACCCGCTCTCGAGTTCCGCTGCGGCGAAGCCCCGAACCGCGGAGGCGATCTGCAGCACGGCCCCGTCGACCGCGGTGTTGGTGTGGGACACCACCAGCAGCGACTGTCCACGCTTGAACAGCATGGCCCCGATGGCGCCGATCGTGTGGGTCTTGCCCGTGCCCGGGGGGCCCCAGATGTACGTCGTGTCCCGCCCCAGCACCGAACCCACGGCCACCAGCTGCTCGGGGTTGAGCGCCGCGTCCGCCGACAGCCCGAGGTCCTCGTTCGAGACGTGGTGAGCGTCGCCCGCCGGCTTGCACTTGCCGAGGAGTCGTTCGCCGGCCGGGTTGGGGGACGTGGACTTCTTCTCGATGCGCTCGATCAGTTTCAGGAGGAGCATCGATAGGTTGCTTTGCAGCGTCGCAAACGGCACGAACGCGCCAAGATCCCTCTCGGAGTTGAGGGTGATCGACAATCCCTCAAACGCGACGACCGACACCCGGACGGGATCGAGATGCGGCAGGCGGAGTTCGCCCGGGGTATCGCCAGGCAGGTCCAGCGCAGACTCAAGATCGAACTGGTATTGGTAGCCCTGGGCGACGGTACTCAGGCGCCGTCCGTTGGAAAGCGGCACGGCGCTGCTGCTGGACGCCCTCTTTGCTGCCTCTAACTCAGCGGCGAGCGCGTCTCGGAAGTCGGCAAGCTCTCCAACCAAGAGAACCGGGGGGGACGCCGTGGGTCGGTCCCTTAGCTCCGCAACTCCGGATCCTCGACGCCGATTGGCCATCTCACTTCCAGCGAGCCCCAGGCCCCGCAGGCAGCGATGATACTGTAAACGGCCCGACTGAGCGCCCGCAAGTCACTTTTGGCCTCACTGAGAGGGTCAACCTCTAATGCCGACTCGTCGGAAGGGGTCGTGTCCGACCGATCGGCGACGCACTTTGAAGTCTTTGCGAGCAAACTCTCGTCCATGATCTTCCACCAGGCTCGCACAATGACCGAGTGCTTGACCCCGGACGTCCATGCCGTCGACGTCTTGGGAGCGATGCCGCTCATGCTTGGACTCGTCGGCGGCGGCTCGAAGCATCGTTGGTTGCTTACCCCTCGCGGCCAGGCCGACGACTGCCCGAAGCAACGGCCCCTCCTCCGCCGTGTCTCCCGCAAACGCGCTCAAGCTGGATCCAAGCCAGCTAGCGATGCTCACCTTGCGGGTGGGGCCGCCTAGACCATGAACCCGCACCTGTCGTTGCAGGCAGTTTCAGCAAGCGGTTCCAGGCGCCCTGCGCGTAATTCTACTACTGGGCCGTGCTGGTGACGCGGGTGTCACCACGACCATGAGCAGTTATGAGTCCGATTGTCTGGCTTTCCTCCGTTCAGCGATCCGCCTATGTCTTGCGGCATCGACCAAGCCAATCGCGATACCAATCACCATCAACAAGACCCAGAGATAGCTGGGCACGGATTGCAGCCAGTTGCAATAGCCAATCACGCCCAACGACCCAATTACGAATAGGCTGATACCAAAATGATGTAGTTCTAGATGCACGAGCTCCCCGATCCATCTCCATTCATTGAATCAAAGTTGTCACATTGATACCGGACTGCCGCCACCGTGCGAACTCGCGCAATCGGAATCATTTTCACATTCTTGCTGACAGCCATAGAAAGCCTCCCGCGCAAAGGCAAGCACGGCAAGAATCTGGCCCGCCTTGCGCCAACGTGCCCCTACTTTCTGTCCATTCGTGCCCCGCTCTGTCACGGGCCAGAAATCGTCGACCCTGCCTCGATCCGTTCGCCACTTCCGAGTAATCCGCCCGCGGTATTTATATTCGATAAGGCGCCCGATGAAGTCAAACGAGCCTGGAACGAGGTCAGAGGGGTCCGCGGAGAACTTCACGCCAGGACCATCGTTCCCAAAGATCTCGAAAGACACTCCCGGAGGCACTGGTACCACTGAATTGGCGAGAGCATCCAAAATGCAGTCGGCAACGCACTCTGCATTCTCCCGCTCTGCTTGGTCAAAGGTCCAGTCCACGCCGGCAAGATACTTGGATCCCAGATCAACTGTACCAAAGGTCATAGCATCAAGCGTTCCATTGGTACGGTCCCAGACTGCTTCGTTGAAGGTCTGACCTGCGCCCTCGTAGATTTCACGGTCCTCACACCAGCTACCGGTGTATGCCCACACACGAACCCCGCACACTCGATCCAGTCCCCAGGGATCGTAGAACACCAACGGATTGCTGCCCACGACTTCTAAAAGGCTCATCCCATCCACATACCCCGCCGGATCCCGTTCCAGCCACCTCCCCAGCCCCGGGTCGTAGGTCCTGAGCCTGGCAAGGTACAGCTGCGTCGCGGGGTTGAACAGGTACCCGCAGTACCCCACCGGGCTGGCGTGCCCGCCGGGGCTGGTGAGCACGTTCATGTCCGCGAGCCACCCCGCCGGCAGCGCCGCCTTGAAGCCGTCCGCGGCCCACAGGTTCGCGTCGGTCGAGTCGATCGCCCCGCTGCGGTCCAGGTCGCAGTCCGGGCTGTAGCCGGCGTCGCCGATGCTCAGCCCCCGCTTGCCCAGCAGGATGCTCCGGTCCGCCAGCGTCGTCGCCCCGTCCCCGTCCGTGTCCCCGCGCCAGCCGTGGCGGGCCACCCCGTAGGCGCTGTAGCGGATCCGGTCGGTCAGCTTGCCCGCGCCGTCCAGCACCGCCCGGACGCTGAACTGCGCGTCGGTCAGGTAGTACCACCGCCCGTCCTCCGTGCCGTCGGAGCCGCTATCCAGCCGCCGCAGCACCGCGTCGTCGATGTACCGGGCGCCCCAGACGTTCTGGAACCGCTGGAGGGCGACGATCGGCTCGGGGAAGGGGGTGATGACCGTCCGCACGTCCTCCTGCAGCAGCTGCCAGGAGGCCGAGTAGGTCCGGGTGGTCGTCCGGTTCCCGGCGACGCTCCTGACCCGCCAGTGCAGCCCGTTGTAGCGGTCGGTCTGGACGGTGGTGTTGCCGCCGGGGGGGATCGGCCCGGTCTCGACCTTCACCAGCCGATTCCAGGCGTCGTGGGTGTAGACCGTCTGCTGGCTCGTGCTGGTGGCGCGGGTGCGCAGGTTCCCCGCGTCGTCGTAGGCGAAGGGCAGCGCGGCCACGCCGCCGGCCCCGTCGGGGTCGAGGCCGACGATCTCGTTGGCCAGGTTGTGCTCGCGCTCTTCGGTCTCGCCCGCGTCGTCGTAGTCCCCGTCGTTGTTCAGGTCGTGGGCGAGGCCCTCCCAGTTGCCCAGCATGTCCAGCGCCCACCTCTGGCTGGTGCCGTTGGCCGGGTTGACCACCGAGCCGTCCCACGCCCCGCGCCTGGCCTCCACCAGCCGGTCCAGCCCATCGTAGAGGTACTCGAAGTCCCGGTCGGGGACGGCGCCGCTGCCGGCCCCGGGCCGATCGTCGATCGCCCGGATCCGGTTGGAGTTCGCGTCGTAGGCGTAGGCGATCTCCACGATCGACGGCCGCGTCGGCAGGGGGGTGGCCCCGCCGGTGCTGGCCAGGTCCGCGTCGATCCAGGCGTGCCGGGCCACGCGGCCGTGGCGGTCCCAGCCGGGGTAGCGCCCCTGCTGGTCCCGCTGGCCCGTGGGCAGGTACGTCCGGTCCAGCAGCACCTCGATCTCCGGGTAGTCCACCTTCGCGGCCATCGAGCCGCCGAGATAGGTGTACCCCAGGATGCTCACGCTGTCCAGCGTCATCCCGGTCAGGCGGCTGACCCGGTCGTCCAGGGTCCCGGCGTCGCCGTAGGCGTAGCCCAGGTCGGTCCCGTCGGGGTAGACCACCGCCGCCAGCCGCGAGTAGTTCCCCGGGGCGGTGTGGACCGAGCCGACGGGCTCGTCGTCGTACACGTACCCGACCGCCGTGGTGTTGCCCGCGGGGTCGGGGTCGTCGCCCACCAGCTCCAGCGGCCCGTCGGGGTCCTGCAGCACCCGAGCCACCTGCCACAGCGGCGTGTAGTCGAAGCGGACCTCGTCCACGGTCGCGGGGGTGTCGTCCTTGGAGCGGACGTACTCCAGGCGGCCCAGGTCGTCGTACTGGGCGTGGATGGACCTGACGAACTGGTCGATGTTCGGGCCGAAGCTGTCGACGAAGTCCTGGGTGACCCGGCCGGCGTCGTCGCGGTGGTAGGCGTGCCGGGTGGCGTTCTGGTCGGTCGTGCTGCGGAGCTCCCCGGCGCGGTTGTAGGCGTAGGCGACGCGGTAGCTGGGGTGCTCGGCGTCGGGGGGCGCCACGGGCTCGCCGCTGGTGCGGTGCGGGTCAGAAAGCCCGGCCCAGACGACCGCCTCGCGGACCGTCGCGGACCACCCCTCGAACGACCCCATCGGCGTGAGCCCCTGCGACGGGCGGCCGGCGCGGATGAACGCCGAGAGGATCGTCAGCCCCGCCGCCAGCAGCCGCGGCCGCTCGGCGGCGACCCACGCCAGCAGGTCCGGATGCCGGAACCCGCCGCGCTCCTCGGGGTTCTCCTCCAGCACGTCCAGGCGGATGTGCACCAGCCGCCGGGCGGCGTCGGCGCCGACGACGACGTTGTTCCCCGTCGCGTACCACACCGTCTGCAACGGCAGGTCGGCCTGCTCGGACCGGCCCAGGATGCGGTCCTTCCAGCGGGTGCAGGTCAGCGCCCGGTCCAGGGCGTCGTTGCCGAAGCTCCCCTCGAGGTTGTCCAGCAGGATCACCGGGTCGGCGGCGATGGCGATGGCGGTGATCTTCTTGCGCATCTCCTCGCTGTCGTGGGCGTAGGAGCTGACCGGCATGTCCCTGCCGAGGGCGATGCGCCCGATCGTCTGGGCCAGCAGCCCCTTGCCGGCCCCGCGGATGTTGGCGTCGATCAGGAACAGCGGCGCCGGCCCCGAGAAGGCGTGCCGAGCCAGCGGGGTCAGGAGGGCCGCGAGGTAGGCGGCGCGGTGGTCCTCGGACTCGAAGCGGAAGTCGTGGACGACCTCCATCAGGCTCTCGGCCGCGGCCCAGGCGTCGTCGCGCGTGGGGCTCTCGGGGATGGCGGCCGGGAAGTCCCGGCTGGGCTCGTAGAGCACGCCGGTCCGGTCGTCGTACCCGGGCGTCTGCCAGACGGTGCCGTCGGGACGGAGCACGGGCGCATCGGCGATGGCGGTGAGGTTGCGAAGCCCCGGCCACTCGCCCCGCTCGTGCACCGCCGAGACGAGCCAGGGCGGGGGGTGGGCGGGCCTGAGCTTCCTCTTGACCTTCTTGAGGAACGCCGCCTGGGCGGTGAGCCGCTCGCGGAGGTTGGCCGGGGGAAGGGCGGCGATCACCGGCGAGCCCAGCGGGCGGGCGACGGCGTCATCCTTCGGCCCGGGCTGCGGGTCGCGGAGGACGCGCACCAGCATCGGGCCGCGGCAGAACACCCCCTCGTCGCCGCGGAGGGCCTCCACGGCCTCGGAGACGACCCGGAACTCGTCGGTGTCGATGAGGATGACGGCGCGGCCGCCGTCGCGCTCGGGCACGCGGCCGTGACCATCGTCACCATCATCCCCGTCCTCGTCATCGTCTGGAACTTCGACCAGGGCCGGTCGCGTGCGCCGCGAGGAC
The DNA here is from genome assembly GCA_044507535.1 of Planctomycetaceae bacterium. GTDB lineage: Bacteria > Planctomycetota > Phycisphaerae > Phycisphaerales > UBA1924 > CALAFV01. The sequence continues at coordinate 6,430 of JBIQJK010000132.1, forward strand.
GACCCCGCGCCCGGCGCCGCATCCCGCAGCCACCCGTAGGGCCGGTCGTGCTCCTTGGTCGCGGCCTCACGAACCTTGTGCTCCAGCTCCCGGCGGGTCCACGGCGGCTGGCACCGGGGGTTGTACCGATCCTCGAGCAACCGCAGCGCCGTCCGCTCCGTCAGCCCGAACCCATGCACCAGCGCCGTCGCCGCCGTGTAGGTCGCGTTGTGCCCGCCCTGTCCGCTGATCGCCCCGGGCACCTTGTCCAGGTACGCCTCGGCGCGGCGAAGTACTCGCTCGTCATCATCTCCACGCCGGGGATCGGGTTGGTGGGTCGGGGCCGGATGGGGCTGAACGGGGCCGGAGGGGCCGTACCGCCGCTCCAACACCGCGTTGTAGAGGTTCGTGATGCCGGTGATGAGCGACTCGGCGGTCACCGACGCGGGCTCGCCCTCGAGCAGGTCGTACACCTCCCCCGTCTCGGGGTGGACTGACGGGCCGACGAGCGTCTGCGCCCCCGTGCTGCGCAGCTCGAGGACGGCCTCCTTCGTCCTGGGGTCGGAGAGCCGCTTGGTCTGGATCCCCGGCACGATGTACCACCAGTGGCTCCGGGGCCTGGCGCCGTGCCCGGTCCTCACCGGCGTGGGCGGAAGGTACCGCTCGGCCAGTTCGACCGCCTCGTCGCAGTCCAGATCGACATCAACGAGGCCGCCACTGGGCTCGCCCAGGAGGATGCCGATGTTGCCGGGGCCGGCGAACGCGCCGGGCAGGTCGGCCTCGGCGTACCGCTGGTTCTGCCAGCCGGGTGTGCGCGGCCCCTTGGTGCCCTCGGGGACCGGGACAGGATGAAGTCCGCGACGAAGGTATTTCCGGGCGATGCTCAGCCGTGATGGTGCTGTCGTCGTGCTCAACCGCCCTTGCTCCTTACGCGGCAGGCGAACTCGCCGCCGAGGCTAACGCCCGCTCAACCATGAAAGCCCCCGCTCCGAACTCCGTAGTCGCTAGCCCCGTGAATACCTTGGCGATGCTCCGTCCGGTATCGGTACCAGCGTCGATGACGCAGAGGCGACGCTCAGGGTCCAGCGTGTACCGGGCGTCGATCTGTACTGCCGCCTCGCCAACGAGGGCCGCAACGGCCAAGACCGCGAGCAGGAGCGTCCCCTCGATCTCCTGGCTGGGCACCGTGCTGTCGAACTGATAACGGACAACGTCTCGGCTCATACTCGACTCCCATCTGCGCTCACGACCTATTTGGAGAAGTACGCACCGCGCCCCCTGTGCGCCCGTTGTCCATCTCTAGGTAACTGTCGATCCCGGCAGCGCGGAAGTACGACGCGATGTCGTCGCGCGCGCGGTACACCCAGGATCTGGTTCGCCCGAGAATGCGACCGACCTCCGAGGGACCGTAATCACAGAGGAGTTCCGCAACCCGCCGGAGTTCCGGCGGGAGCGAAGCCATCACAAGGGCTATGTCTTGCCTTAGGTCCAACCGTGCGGAGCCGTCGGTATCAGCTGCAGATGCGCGGTCATCGAACGGCAGTGCCTCACCGAACGACCGGTAGCGAACGGCCGCCCGGCGCGCCAGCGTCACGGCGGCGTTGTGAACCACGCTAGATACATAGGCGGAAGGCTGGCCACGATCCGGGGTGAACGAGCACCACGCTACACCAAGCTCGCCCCAGAGCTCATCCGCCAGATCGTCAGGATGCCGGTGCCGGAGGCCCGGGTGACGCCGGAGCTTGAGAGCGTACTTCCTGATCAACCATGCCGCGGAGTCCTTGGCGGCATCCCATGTGTCCATCGAAGTCTCCTCGCGGAGTGGCGAGGAGTCGTGCGTCGGTGTTCGCCTGGGATCGACCGGCCCACGAGCGGCGTCGAGGGGGGATCGCCTTCCAGCGACACCTCCAACGACTCCGCTGCGCGGTCGTCAGTTGAGCGTGTTCAAACAGCAGTGTTTAGTGGGGCGTTTCTTGGCTCAGCTCGCTTGGGAGAACGGCACGAGGATCCGGAACGGAAGCCCGTGCTGGACTTCGACCCGCTCGATCACGCCATCTCGAAGCGCGACGATCGTGTCGATGAGCTCTCGCACCGTCTCCTTCAGCGCGAAGTTCTGCAACGCTGCTTGCGGAGTCGGCCCACTGCGAGCGCCCAGCTTGTGATCTCGAACGATGCGCGGCACCGGGCTGAGGATCGGTTTCCCGTCGCGGATCTCAAGCCGCTCGATCCAGCCGAAGTTGATGTTCTGCATCAACTCCACAAGCTGGCGAAACGAAGGGGGAAGCTCTTGGATTGTTCTATACGGTGCCATCGAACCTTGCCTCCATGCAACGGGTCGCGGGGCACCTCCCGCCAGGTACGGTGCCGCGTCAACCCATTCAGATCCCGGAACCTCTCCGGTGATTCGGCTACTCATCGAGCTTGGGCTCCCAGGCCCTTCACCACAGATTTGAGCAGTTACTGCCCAATGTACCAGACATAATGAAGGTAGCGGTTCCCCCTGTCATGTCCAGTCTGTTCTTGTCGAAATACGGGGGGAACCTGCGGATAAGCTGTCACTTGCACAGAGGTGCTGCTCCTCCTGGAAGTTACGACTTTCTCGGCTGCACAACCGACAACCCTTTGCAGCGTGGAGAACCTGTCGGCCGTCCCCGGTTCAGCGTTTCTGTAGCCTTCAGTCGCCTCCACATCCGCCGCTGCACCCCCCAGTCCACCTCCGCCGCGACCGCCCTCAGGTCGTGCTCGGCGA
>JBIQJK010000273.1:0-1512 GCA_044507535.1 Planctomycetaceae bacterium
CATCCCGCACCTCGTCCGCCACCTCCCGAACCGCCTGCGCGATCCGCTTCTCCTCCAGCCTCGCCACGTCGATGAGGTCCATGAACCGGTCCATTCCCCAGTTTACCCCACTCCGTTCGGGCTCCTGATTGACACCCCCATCCCGAAATCTGTTACACTCCCTGCGGCCGCTAACGCGGCCGAGAGATCCTGCCGCCGCTCCCCACGCGTCGGCAGAGAGAGGGAGAGAGAGCATGTCGCTATTCCGCGCGACGACGGCCGTCGCATTCCCGGGCCCCGTCCCCGCCGCGGCCGCCAGACCGGCCTTCCCCGCGACCCCCGAGCTCGCCGCCCGCCCCGCCGCGGGCCAGCCCCCGCGCTCCATCGGCGTTGACGCCGGCCGCATCATCGCCGCCCTTGCCACCACCTGGCTCCACACCGTCTCCTCCGCCGAGCTCGCCATCTCCAAGGAGCTCTGCCGGTTCGGAACCTGCTTCTTCTGCGCCGTCGCCGCGGCCTTCCTCGTCCTCAGCCTCCGCCGCCGCCAGGATCAGCCCTACCGCCCCTACGTCCGCCGCCGCTTCCACCGCCTCTACCTCGCGTTCCTGGTCTGGAGCGGCATCTACCTCGCCGCACGCCTCGCCAAGCACTACGCCCTCGGCTCCGACCAGCCCCTCCAGATCCGCTGGGGCGACCTCCTCCTCGCCGGCCCCGCGCAGCAGACCTGGTTCCTCCCCTTCCTCTTCCTCATCACCCTCGCCTCCTTCCCCCTGATCCGCTGGGCCGTCGTCTCCGAGGCCCGCCGCAAGCTCGTCGCCATCTTCACCCTCACCCTCGGCGGCGCGATCCTCGTCACCCCCCAGTCCGACCTCAGCGCCGCCTTCCCCGCCCTCGACCCCTGGCTCGCCGGCCAGGGCCTGGACTACTTCTTCAACCGCGTCTGGGCCCGCTCCCCCGCCTTCCTCCTGGGCCTCAGCGGCGCGCTCCTTCTCTCCGACTCCGCGGCCCGCGCCGCCCTCTCCCCCTTCGGCTCCCCCAACCGCAAGGCCGTCGCCCTCGCCGCCCTCGCCCTCGCCTTCTTCTGCGCCTTCCTCAGCGCCGCCTTCTTCGCGGACCCCGCGCACACCGAGCTGCGCCGGCTCTCCAACACCACCGCCGGCCTCGCCCTGGTCGTCTTCGCCCTCGGCGGCTGGAACGCCACCGGCCTGGCCCGCCTCAACCTCTCCGCCCTCGCCCCCATCGCCTTCGGTATCTTCCTCGCCCACACCCTCATCATCGAGGCCGCCCAGTCCATCATGGCCCGCGTCGGCATCCCCAACGTCTGGCAGACCGACGTCGCCGTCTTCATCGCCGCCGTCCTCGGCTCCGCCGCCCTCACCCTCCTCATCCAGTCCAGCCGCCGCACCCGCTGGCTCATCCCCACCTGACCCCTCACCCCCCCTCCCCACCCCACACCCCCGGGTGACATGCCTGTGCCCACACAAGCATGAACGCCCCCTTCCTCCCTCTTCCTCTTTTCCTCTCTTCCTCTCT
>JBIQJK010000274.1:0-1511 GCA_044507535.1 Planctomycetaceae bacterium
CACGCCCATTGAAAGTTGAACCCCCCGATCCGCCCATCCACATCGAGGATCTCCCCGCACAGGTGCAGCCCCGGGCACACCCGCGACTCCATCGTCTCCAGCCTCACCTCGCTCAGCGGCACGCCCCCCGCCGTCACCTCCGCGTGTGCAAACCCCCGGTCCCCCGTCACCGGCGCCTCCAGCTCCGCCGCGGCCCGCGCCAACGCCCGCCGCCTCTCCCGCGTCAGCGAGTGCCCCGGCGCCGACCCATCCACCCCCGCGTGCGCGCACAGCGCCCGCGCCAGCCGCTCCGGCAGCCCGCGCCCCGCCCCCGTCAGGTGCCGCACCGGCGTCGTGTGCCCCAGCCGCCGCAGCTCCCCGTCCACCTCCTCCACCGTCCGCCCCGGCAGGAAGTTCAGCACCAGCCGCGGCGGCGCCTCCCCCCTCTCCCTCGCCCCCGCCGCCGCGTCCAGGTAGTACCGGCTCACGTCCAGCACCCCCGGCCCGGAAAGCCCGAAGTGCGTCAGCAGCGTCGAGTTCGTAAACGCCGCCAGCCGCCTTCCCGTCCCCGACCGGACCTCCACCGTCGCCGGCGCCGCCACCCCGGAGAGCTCGCACAAAAAAAAGTCCCCCGGCAGCGTCAGCGGCACCAGCGCGGGAAAGATCCGCCCCGTCAGCGAGTGCCCCAGCGACTTCGCGATGCTGTACCCGTGCCCGTCCGATCCCGTCTTCGGCAGGCTCCTCCCCCCCGTCGCCAGCACCACCCGCCGCGCCCGCACCCGCTCCCCCGCCGTGGAGACAACCACGAACCCATCCCCCTCCCGCTCCACCGACTCGACGCGCCACGGGTTCACGACCCGCGCCCCCGCCTCCTCCACCGCCCGCAGCAGCGCATCGAGCACCGTCCTCGCCCGGTCCGTCGTCGGGAACAGCTTCCCCGTCTCCTCGCGCTTCAGCTCCACCCCCAGCTCGCGGAAGAACCCCACCGTCCTGGCCACCCCGAACCCCCGCAGCACCTTCTTGATCGCGTTCCGCGACGACCCCGCGTACGCCGTCTCGTCCACCTCATGGTGCGTGACGTTGCACCGCCCGCCCCCCGCCACCAGGATCTTCGCCCCAAGCGTCCTCGCCCCATCCAGCGCGAGCACCCAGCCCCTCGTCCCCCGCTCGCGCAGCGTCCTCCCGGCGAAGACCGTCGCCATCAACCCCGCCGCACCCGCCCCGACCACCACGATTTCCGCACGCTCGCCGGCCGTAGTCACGCGGCAGTGTAGAGCCCCGAACGCCCCGCGCGCCCCGTTCCCATCCGCCCCCTACGCCCGCATCAGCCGCGGCACGCGCAGGTGCGTCGCCGCTCGCCCCACCCACTCCCCCGGCCCCATCGTGAACACCCGCATCCACGCCGCGGCCAGCGCTGCCAGCGGCGCAGAGATCGCTGCCGCGAGCCTCACCCGCCCCGCCGCCCCCAGCGCCCGCGCAACCCCCCCTGCCCCGCCTCCCCGCCCCACGCAAGCCGTTTCACAGAAACGTGT
>JBIQJK010000275.1:0-1507 GCA_044507535.1 Planctomycetaceae bacterium
CGAGGGAGAGGGCGATGTTGGTGACGACCCTGCGGCCGCCGGTCTGCTCGGTCATTCCGTACTCCTTGTCTCGGTGCCCCGCGTCTCGGTGCCCCGCGCGACGAGGGCCGCCGCGAGCCTGTCGAGGCTCTGCCCGAAGCCGATCTCGATCCCCGCGATGAAATCCGCCGAATCGACCGTGCTCCCCGACACCCCGTAGAGGACGTCCAGCTCCGTGCCCGCGCCGGCGGGCCGGAGATCGAAGACGAGACGCCCGGTGAACGCCGGACCGCCGCCCGGCAGCAGAGGCGACAGCCGGTAAGCGAGACGCTCACCGCGCCGCACCTCCTCCACCACCCCCTCCGCACGCCCCACGACCACGTCCGAGCCGTCGGCGTCCTCGGCATCGCGGTACTCCAGGACGATCCGCCCGCCCTCCCGCGCCTCGAACACGACCTCGGAAACCCGCAGGTCGTCGGGCGTCCACCACCGGCGCAGCAGCGCGGACTCGGTCAGGTGGCGCCAGACCGCCTCCGGGCTCCCCGCCAACGACCGGCGGAACGCGAACGAGCGGCCGTCGGCCCACCCCGGCTCGCGCGCGGCGAGCCGCTCCGCGCCCAGCCTGGCCCCGTACCGCTCGAAGGTCTCACGAAACCCGCCGCCCCGCTCCGCCGTGTCGGCGAGCCGGCCCAGCGCCTCCGCCAGCTCCCGCAGGGGAGCGGACCGGAGCGCGTAGATGCGGCGCTGACCGATGCGCTCGGACGTGACGATCCCCGCACGCTCGAGAGTCTGCAGGTGCTTGGTCGTCTGCGGCTGCCGCGCCCCGGCGAGCTGCGCGAGGACCCCGACCGACCGGGGCCGCTCGGCCACCAACGCGACGAGCCGCCACCGGACCGGATCGGCCAGCGCCGCCAGGACTGCCTCCACGGCGCAAAGTATTCCTCTAAACGAATATTCGTGTCAAGGAATATTCGCTTGGCTCATGGTCGGAGCGTCATCACCGGGGGAGAGGCCGCGGCTTGCCGCACGGCGGGGGACCGCCGCGTCCGGTCGCACCACCTCCGCTCCTCGGCCGGCGGAGCGACGGGCGCGAAGCACTCATGGCGCACTGGAACACCCGGTCGCGGACACGGTCGTCCGTTGATCACCGTTACCGGTCCTGGCCGACGCGGGGGAGAGCAGGCAGTTCCTCACGCGCACCGCGAGGAGCGCCGCCGGCGCTGACGTCTCGGCGGCAGACGGCGACGCCGTGCCGCATGGGGTCCTGAGCCGGGTGGCAGATGGAATGTTCACGCCAGTAGCTCTCACCCAGAGGCGACCAGCGGCAACGCGTCAGCTGCAGCAGAAGCGTGCGGCGGGTACGGGACGAGATCGCCGCTCAGCGCAAGCCACGCGACTCAGTGCGCACGGCCGGCAAGCCGCGGCGCAGGTGAGAGGTGGGCCGTGAGCCGAGGCCGCCGAGGAGGCCGGGCCCGAGCGGCGAGTGAAACGCGGGAACGTCGTCAGTCCTGTGAGCGGCCCGGAAAGC
>JBIQJK010000133.1:0-8861 GCA_044507535.1 Planctomycetaceae bacterium
TCCTCTCCTCCTCCCTCACCTCTTCACCTCCACACCCCCACCCACACCCCCACCACCCCTCACAATTCTGCGCGCATCCACGCTCCCTGTGCGCTGTTTTGAAACGATACCCCCTCCCCGCACTTGTCCCATCCACCCCCCGCGGTAAGGTGACCCCCGACACACCCATCAACCCAACCCACAGGGGGACCACCGCATGCCCACGACACCCACCGCCTCGCTTTCTCAACTCCGCGCCCGCCTCATCGCCGCCCAGTCCGACGCCCTCGACACCCTCCTCGATCTCGCCCGCGACCGCTCCAACCCCGCCCAGGCCCGCCTCGCCGCGGCCGTCATCCTCCGCGTCAAACTCCCCGACGCGGACGACGACAACGACAACCACGACCACCGCAGCAACAACGACGCCCCCGATCCCAATACCATCGGTGGCCCATGCGCATCCTCCTCTTCACCGACACCCTCTTCGACGTCAACGGCGTCTCACGCTTCATCCGCGCCGTCGCCGAGCAGTCCCTCCTCCGCGCCGACCCCTCGCGCCGGCTCCACGTCCTCACCTCGACCCGCCTCCCCCGCCCCGACGGCCTCGACGCCGCATGCCCCAACATCCACAACCTCCAACCCGTCTTCGCCCGCGCGATGCCCGGCTACCCGCAGCTCGAGCTCGCCCTCCCGCCGCGGCGCGGCCTCGCTGCTCTCGCGCGTCGGCTCCGACCGGACGCCGTTCACGTCTCCACGCCCGGGCCCGTGGGCCTCGCCGGCCGACGCTTCGCGCTCCGCCACAACCTCCCCCTCCTCGGCACCTACCACACCGACTTCCCCGCGTACGTCGACCACCTCTTCGACGACGCCGCGCTCACCCTCCTCTGCCGCGGCTTCATGCGACGCTTCTACCGCCCCTTCGCCCGCATCTTCACCCGCTCGGACGGCTACGCCGACGCCCTCGAGCGCCTCGGCCTCCCCCGCGCCCGCGTCGTCCGCCTCCTCCCCGGCATCGACACCGACGCCTTCCACACCCGCCACCGCCCCGCGGACCCGCGCGGCTTCTGGTCGCGCTACCGCGGCGTAGACCCGGAGGCGGTGAAGGTCCTCTACGTCGGGCGGGTCAGCGTCGAGAAGAACCTCCCCATGCTCGCCCGCGTCTGGCGGGCCCTCGCCCCGCGCCTCCGGCACAACTCCGCCCCGCGCGCCCAGCTCATCGTCGTCGGCGACGGCCCGTACCGCGCGCGGATGGAGGCGGAGCTCTCCGGCGCCCCGGCCGCCTTCCTCGGCTTCCGCCACGGGAGCGAGCTGAGCGAGATCTACGCCGCGAGCGATGTGTTCGCGTTTCCCTCCACCACCGACACCCTCGGCCAGGTCGTCCTCGAGGCGCAGTCCGCCGGCCTCCCCGCCCTGGTCACCGACCGCGGCGGCCCCGCCGAGGTCGTCAACGCGGCCGACTCCCCCGGCCGCACCGGCTACATCCTCCCCGCCCACGATACCCACGCCTGGGTGCAAACCCTCCTGACCCTCATCACCACCCCCGCCCTGCGAGCCGACCTCGGCGCCGCCGCCCACCGCGCCACCCAGCCCCTCTCCATCCGCCGCAGCTTCGACCACTTCTGGTCCATCCACGAGCACGCCCTGGCCTCTGCACATCGCCCACCCAAGGGGGAGCCCCGGGCGCAAGCTCCGCGTGAAATGCCCGCACGCGTCCCTGTCTGAAGAAGACTCAACACCAGCAAGACGCGGCCGGCGGAAAGAGGACAAAGGCATTCTCGACGCGAAGGCCGCGAAATGCTCGATGGAAGAGAAGACAAGAGAACGCGGGGGGAGCGGGGATCGCGGAGAAGAAAAGAGAAGAGAAGAGGAAGGCAGGAACACGAAGGTCACAGAGGTCCACAGAGGGTACAGAGGGGGAGCAGAATTGGACTGGCGCTGGGCCTTCTCGCACGCACGAGCGACCGGGCGCGATCCATTGTCAAACCACGCAGCGTCCTCGCCAACCCCCTCTCCCCAATCCCCGTCTTCCTCTGCGACCCCTGTGGCTCTCTGTGACCTCCGTGTTCCTGCCTTTCCCTTTCCCCTCTGCTTCCCCGCGCCCCCCGCTTTCCCCGTTCCCCCCGCGTTCTCTTCCACCTTCACACTCAAAGCAAAACGCGGCCGCACCCGGTCAGGGCGCGGCCGCGCGAAGGAGTGTCGTTGTTCCTGTTGTCGCCGTCGTTCCCCGGCCCCTTACGCCGCCTTGCGGGCGAAGGTGCGCCGCGCCGCCGGACGGCGGGACGCGCCGGTGCGCGCGGTCAGCCGCAGCGACGGACGCTTGGACGCGCTGGTGCGCTTGGCGGTGGTCCGCTTCGCGGCCGGCTTCTTCGCCCAAGCCTTCCGGGCGGTGGCGCCGCTCTTCTTCGCCCAGGTCTTCCGGGCGGTCGTGGCGCGCTTCTTCGACCAGCTCTTGCGGGCCGTCGCGCTCTTCTTCGCGGTGCTGCTCTTGCGAGCGGACGAAGCCTTGCGGGCGGCGCCGCTCTTGCGGGCGGTGGTGGACTTCTTGGCCCAGGTCCTCTTGGCGCTGGTGGTCCGCTTGGCGGCGGTGGTGCGGCGGCCCTTGCTCGCCTTGTGGGTCCGCTTGGCGCTCGGCTTGCGGGCCGCGGCGCGGCGCTTGGTGCGGCTGGTGCTCTTGCTGGTCCTGTTGCTGCTGAAGGCCATGACGCGCTTCCTTGCTTCCGCGGGAGGTCATGTGTTCATCGTTCACGCCGCCGGAGTGATGCATCCCGCGAAGCGTCACCGGGCGGGTCGGCTCGCCACCGGCCCGCAGCCGGATAACTCACCGAACGCCTCTTTGATCGACCCCGCGGGGCGCGTCGTTAAGGACCATACCGAAATTCCGAGAAATTCTCCGCCCCCCTCAAGCCCGCCGCGCCCGCCCCCCGCGCCGCGCCACGTACCATTGAAACCCCCTTACCCCACGCCCTGCCGACGCGGAAGCACACGACGTTGCCCCCACCACTGCCGCCCCTCCCCCCGCCTCCGGCCGACTGGTCCCCGGAATCCTGGGCCTCGCGACTGGCCTCGCACCAGGTCGTCTACACCGACCGGGGCGCGGTGGACCGCGCGGTCGCCCGACTCCGCGAGCTCCCCCCGCTGGTCACCTCCGGCGAGATCGAGCGCCTCCGCGCCCTGGTCGCCTCCGCCCAGCGCGGCGAGCGATTCCTCCTCCAGGGGGGCGACTGCGCCGAGCGCATCGCCGACTGCCGCCCCGAGCCCATCGCCCGCAAGCTCAAGATCCTCCTTCAGATGTCCCTCGTGCTCGCCCACGCCTCGGGCTCCCCCGTCGTCCGCGTGGGCCGCTTCGCCGGGCAGTACGCCAAGCCGCGCTCCAGCCCGCTGGAGGTCCGCCCGCAGCCGGGGGGGGGCGCGCCGCTGACCCTTCCTTCCTATTACGGCGACCTGGTCAACCGCGAGGAGTTCACCTTCGAGGCCCGCCGCCCCGACCCCATGCGCATGGTCGAGGGGTACACCCACGCCGCGATCACGCTCAACTTCATCCGCGCCCTGATCGACGCCGGCTTCGCCGACCTGCACCACCCGGAGAACTGGGACCTCTCCTTTCTCCGCCAGGCCGCCCTCCCCCCCGAGATCGCCGACGAGTACCACGCCATCGCCGAGGGGATGCTCGCGCGGCTGCGCGACCTGGAGTCCGCCCGCGACGGCCGCGCCGAGGACCTCTCCAGCCCCGAGTTCTTCACCAGCCACGAGGCCCTCAACCTCCTCTACGAGTCCGCCCAGACCCGGCAAGTCCCGCGGCGCGAGGGCTTCTACAACCTCACCACCCACCTCCCCTGGCTCGGCGAGCGCACCCGCGCCCTCGACGGCGCGCACGTCGAGTACCTCCGCGGCATCGCCAACCCCGTCGGCGTCAAGATCGGCCCCGGCTGCGACCCCGAGGAGGCCGTCGCCCTCGTGGAGCGGCTCAACCCCGCGGACGCCCCCGGGAAGGTCATCCTCATCACCCGCCTCGGGGCCGCGGCCGTGGAGCGGGCCCTCCCCCCGCTGATCGGGGCCCTCCGCCGCGCCGGCCGCGCCGAGTCGGTCCTGTGGGTCTGCGACCCCATGCACGGCAACACCGTCTCCTTAAATGAGGAAGGCGCGGTCCCGCGGGGAGGCGCGGGGCGCAAAACCCGCGCGTTCGCCGACGTCCAGCGAGAGCTCGAGGCCGCCTGGGAGGTCCACCGCGCCTGCGGCACACGCCTGGGCGGGGTCCACCTGGAGCTCACCGGCGACGACGTCACCGAGTGTCTCGGGGGCGCCAGCGGGGTCACCCGGGCCGACCTGGCCCGCCGGTACGAGTCGCCGTGCGACCCCCGCCTCAACTACGAGCAGTCGCTGGAGCTGGCGCTGACCCTCGCCCACCGGATGCAGCTGGACCGCGCAAAGTCCGCGCGTCCGTGAGCTCCGCACACTCCTGACACCCGGCACATCCGCGAAGTCAAGTCCCGGACGGATGAAACCGATCTTCACCACGGTGATGTGGCCGGTTCTCGGCCCCATGCACCGCTCCCCCTGGCTTCTCATCCGGGAACCCGCGCAATGCCTCGTCTCGCCGCCCGCCAGACCCCCCGCACCGGCCCCGTCGCCTTCGCCTCCTCGACCGACACGCTGCGCATCGAGCGCCGCCGCGGCGTCCGCACGCCGGCGAGCGGCGACCTGGTCGCCACCTTCCGCACCGGCGACGGGCGCGTCGGCCTGACGCGCGTCGAGCTGGTGGACTCCTCCGACGGCGGCCTGGGGATCCTCAGCGACGTCGAACTGGAGACGGGCGCGACCGTCACCCTCCGCGACGCCCGCACGAGCCAGCCCTGGTCCGACGCCCGCGCCGTCCGCTGCCTCAGCGACGGCGGCCGCTACCGCGTCGGCCTGCAGCTCAGCCGCCGCATGGCGGCGTGATGAACGAGCCCGGCGCGAGGGGCCGCTCCATCGTCAACACCCGTGCTGCGCCGCGTCGAGCCACGAGGTCAGGAACGCGCTGACTGATGTTGTTGGAGTTGACCGCGCCGTCGGCGTCCCAGAAGGTGACGGCGTCGATCGGGCCGTCGATCCTCGGGATGGCGCCTGGCGCCGGACCATGACCCGGCGGCGCACCGGGGCGTCCGGGCCGCGACGGGGGAGGCGTTGGGCAGGAGCTCCAGGAACAGGACGGGCGCACGGGAGAAGGCGGCGTGGCGCGGCATGGCGTCATCCGCGGGTCGGAGAGCGCTGGGCCCACCTCCACGGGACGATCGCCGGCCGGAAAACTCACGCACACACCGCGGGGGGCGACGGAGGGGGGCGGGGGAAGGACGCTGAGAAAGGGGGGCACGGGCTCCCGCTCCAGGGGAGCCCGTGCCACGGACCTGAGGGTTCAGCAGCCGTTGGCGAGGGCGCCGAGCCAGGCGGTGAGGAAGGCGGAGATGTCGTTGGAGTTGATCTGGCCGTCGTTGTTGAAGTCGCCCCCGGAACCGCCGTTCTGGACGCCGTCGAGCCAGGTGACCAGGAAGTAGGAGATGTCGTTGGAGTTGACCTCGCCGTTGCGGTTCCAGTCGGCGAGGCAGGGGGTCTCGCTGGCGTTGGTGACGGGGCGATCGGGCTCGAGGGTGGAGCAGGGGTCGGTGCCGGTGGGGCCGACCAGGCCGGGGTGGTAGCCGATCATGCCGGCGACATCGGTCCGCGGCATGAGGATCTCGACGCCGTTGGGGACGCCGTCGCCGTCGGAGTCCACGTTGTGGAGCATGGCGATGGCGTCTTCGACCTCGACGCTCTGGAGGAGGAGGGCCTTGAGGTCCTCGCGGTAGCAGGCGCCGCCGAAGCCGATGGGGGGGTGGTGGCAGGTGAAGCAGACGCTGCCGGCGGTGAGCTCCATGTGCTGGGGGAGGGTGGTCTCGGGGTAGGCGGCGAGGAAGGCCTCGTAGTACGGGGGGAAGGCGGCGGCGGTGGAGAGGGCGGCGGCGGCGGCGAGGGAGCCGGCGGCGACGGCGGCGAGAGCGGCGCGGGACGATGGCATGGGGGGCTCTCCGATCTTGGGATGGTGGTGTCGGGACGGGGACGCAGCCGGGTTGTGCGTGTGGGCTGCGCCGCCGCGGAGGCGGCGGCGGGGGCGTCGCGAGGGGGGCTCGCGGCGGGTTCAGTATACCGCAAAACAGGTGGGATGCCGGTGGAAGTTGCGGGGGAGTACGGGTGCGCGGGGGTATCGGACGTGGGGGGTAGTGGGGAATGAGAAAGGCCCCGCCGGGGGGGCGGGGCCTCTGGGGAGTCGGAGATGGGGAGAGGGAGAGACCCGAGGATTCGCCGTCGAGGGGGAAGAAGGGAGGAGAGGGGAAAGGGGGCTCATTCCCGGCGTGAAGACGCCCGTGCCACCGGGGTCAGCAGCCGGACTGGGCGGCCTCGAGCCAGGCGGCGAGGAAGGAGGAGATGTCGTTGGAGTTGACCTGGCCGTCGTTGTTGAAGTCGGCGTCGAGGGACGAGCCCTGGACGGAGCCGAGCCAGGTGGAGAGGAAGGCGGAGATGTCGTTGGAGTTGACCTGCTGGTCGTCGTTCCAGTCGGCGGGGCAGTCGGGCTGGCCGCTGGTGACGGTGAAGATGCCGACGCCGGTGGCGGAGCCGTCGGCGTTGTTGATGGTGATGTCGCGCGGGCCGAGGGCGGCGCCGGGGGAGATGGAGAGGGAGAGGCCGGTGATCTCGGTGCCCATGGCGTTGGGGACGGGGGTCCCGACGACGCTGACGCCCGATCCGGAGACGGAGACCATGGAGGCGGAGGTGACGTTCTTGAAGTTGGCGCCGGTGATGGTGATCGGGACGATGCCGCCGACGGGGCCCTCGGTGGGGGTCATCGACTGGACGAGGGTGACGGCGCCGTAGACGGTGACGAAGATGGTGTCGGTGTCGCTGCGGCCGCCGGAGTCGGTGACGCGGAGGGTGACGGGGTAGACGCCGTTGGAGACGTACTGGCGGACGGGCTGGGGCTGGGTGAACTCGAAGACGCCGTCGCCGTCGGTGTCCCAGGCGTAGGAGACGATGGAGCTTCCGGGCTCCAGGGGGCGGGAGTTGATGTTGCCCATGAAGAAGCAGTTGACGTTGGCGGCGCAGCGCTTGTCGATGCCGGCGATGGCCATGGGGTTGGCGCCCGCGCCCGCGCCGGGGCCGACGCGGACGGCGAGGTCGTAGAGCTGGACGGTCTGGTTGGAGTTGGGGCCGGCGTCGTAGACGCGAATGGTGTAGGTCCCCGCGGCGAGGACGCCGGCGGAGAGGACCTCGGCCTGGCCGGCGGGGGCGGAGGCGGCGGACTGGAGGACGCTGTTGCCGTTGGAGTTGCGGAGCTCGACGTTGAGGTTGCCCGCCTGCTGGGCGTTGATCAGCGAGTACGCGCCCTCGCAGTTGGTGGTCTGCTCGCCGTTGTTGTACTGGCCGCCGGTGGGGGTGACGGTGATGGTGACGGGCTGGGGGGAGGAGAGGGTGAAGCGGAACCAGTCGGCGCCGGAGCCGGAGAAGCCGCTGGAGCCGTTGGTGGAGAGGTCCTTCTCGATGACGGAGCGGAGGACGGGGCTGGTCAGGTCGCCGAAGTTGTGGGCGTTGGCGGCGCTGGAGTTGCCGGCGTAGCGGTCGCCGTAGTTGCGGCCGGCGCCGCGGCGCTCGTCGATGTTGAGGGTCTCGAAGTTGGTGTTGATGTAGGGCTCCATGAGCTTGTTGCTCTCGCACGGGACGGTGTGGCGGTAGCCGGTGCCGTGGCCGTGCTCGTGGGCGACGACGTTTCGGAGGTAGCGGTAGTTGTTGGTGGCGTTGCCCATGTACGCGCCGGGGTTGAAGTAGCTGGTGTTGATGAGCATGTCGCCGCCGGAGCCGGGGTAGTAGTTGTACGCGAGGTAGTTGGGGGTCCCGCGGGCGTTGCCGCCGATGCGGATGTCGCCGCGGGAGGAGGAGCGGGTCATGGAGTTGGAGCGGGAGGAGCCGTTGTCGCCGACCTCGCGGTAGCGCAGGCCGCTGTAGACGCGCCAGGCGGCGAGGGCCTGGCGGATGTACTCCTTGCCGCGGTCCTCGTTGCCGGCACCGAAGTTCTGGGTGAGGGTGGCATTGAGGGTGTTGGCCTGGCCGTCCCAGTTCACGCCGTCGGGGACGAAGGAGTAGGTGAGCCTGGCGGGGAGGGCGCGGCCTGAGTTGCCGCTGGAGAGGTCGCCGGTCCAGACGGTGTTCTGGGTGAAGAAGCGCAGGCCGCCCTCAAAGACGACCACCGGGGGGAGGGCCTGGTACTCCGCGAGGATCTGGGCCATCTCCTGGACGGTGAGGTCGTCGGGGTAGCAGGCGTGGGAGTTCTCGAGCCCGAGGCGCATGGTGAGCATGGCCGCGGCGGGGTCGGCGGCCTGTGAGGCGGCCAGCCGCAGGGCCTGCTCGAGCTTGGCGTGGGTGCAGAGCGCGGGGGCGGCGGCGGCGGCGGGCTCGCCGCCGGGGAGCAGGGAGGTCCGCGCCGATGCGTCGGTGGGGGCGGCGGCGGCCGTGCCGGCCAGGGCGGCGAGGATCGCGGCGGCGGGGATCAGACGTGGTGCGCACGAGTTCGTCATGGGGTGGGCTTCCTGCTCTTCGGGTTCGGGTATGGGCGTAAGGAGACATCTCCCCGCGGCCGGCGCGGGACCAATGATTTTCCCCACGAGGGTCGGTTCGGCACGCAACAGAGAGAGACCGACGCCACAAGGTTGCCCCCGGAAGCGGCGGCGGACCAGTCAGGCAGGGGGGAATTCTGCCGGGTGGAGCGGGTTTGATAGGGATGCAATCGGGGTGGGCAGGCGGGAGGAGAGGGGGCAGTTGGGGAGGCGGGGGGAAGAGGCCGGGTGGGGCGGGGGTGATGGCGGGGGAGGGTGGAAGAT
>JBIQJK010000013.1:0-52091 GCA_044507535.1 Planctomycetaceae bacterium
GTACCGGTGCGGACGGAGCAGGAGGTGATGAAGGCGGCGCTGGACATCGCCGAGAGCGTGGACCACGCGCTGGCGGAGACGGCGTACGCGGCGGAGGCGGCGCTGGCGTACTGCGCGGAGCACCGGGGGGATCTGCCGAAGCGGCCGGTGATCCTGCTGGGGTGCTCGACGGGGGCGGTGGCGCTGCCGGCGGTGGCGGCGCGGCTGGGGGAGAGGGTTGATGCGGCGATCCTGGTGGGGGGCGGGGCGAACATCCTGGACATCACGCAGCGGAGCGAGGCGGGGGACTGGGGGATCGCGCTGGACTGGGGGCGGACGATCGTGCCGGTGGAGCGGTACACGGACCTGCTCCTGCAGTACCTGAGGTGCTCGAGGCTGGACCCGTACAACACCGCGCCGTGCCTGGTGGACAAGCCGGTGCTGGTGGTGCACGCGGTGTTCGACGCGATCGTGCCGGCGTCGGCGGGGCTGGTGCTGTACGACCGGCTGGGGCAGCCGGACCGGCTGCGGTTCAGCGGGGGGCACACGGCGATGTTCTTCTTCATGGAGGACAACGCGCCGAAGATCGCGACGTGGCTGGACCGGGCGATGCAGGAGCGGGCGAGGGCGCAGCGGGAGACGAGGACGCGGCCGCTGACGCCGGCGCCGGAGCCGCCGCGGCCGCCGAACATGAGCGCGGGGGCGGCGAGGTAGCGTGGGCGGTGCCGCGCCGGGGACGGGGGTCGATATACTGGCGGCCATGATGGAGCGTGCGCGGCGCGTGCGGCGGGGTGTGTTGGCGGCGGCGGTGGTGGTCGGCGCAGCGCTGACGGCGGGGGGGTGCTTCACATACCGGTCGGGATCGGGGGAGCGGGGGAGCCTGGCGGTGGAGCCGCTGGACGAAGAGGCGTGGCCGGCGCGGGACATCGCGGCGGTGGAGCCGTTCCGCGAGGCGACGCCGGCGGAGGTCTACCGGTTCGAGCGGCGGCCGGGGTGGCCGGAGGAGCGGCTGTCGCCGGAGGCGGCGGAGGCGGCGCGGACGCCGGCGTACCGCGTGGTGTACAACCAGGTCACCGGGCGGGGGCTGCTGCGGGTGTACGAGGAGGTCGGCGCGGGGGAGGACGCCGCGGAGCTCGAGCTGATCATGCGGGGCTTCGTGAAGCGGGCGGAGTTCCTGAGCGAGTGGAGGGTGCGGAGCGCGGCGTTCCAGGCGGAGTTGGAGCGGGAGCGGCGGCGCCGGCGGCGTCCGCCGCACGGGGGGCTGCGGGAGGTTCGGCGCGAGCGGCCGATCATGCTCGGGGAGGGGATCGGGATCGGGCTGCCGCCGGTGGCGGTGTCGCGCCCGGTCGGCGTGCTGATCCACTTCACCGCGCTGGCGGGGACGAGCTACGAGCGGCGGGTGATCGAGTCGCTGGAGGCGCAGGGGTGGGCGGTGGTGCACATCGAGACGCGGACGCGTGTGGACCAGCCGAACCTGGGCGCGGTGATCGAGGCGTACGCGCGGCGGGAAGAGCGGCGCAGGCAGCTGCTGCGGTCGTCGCCGGCGTGGGTCCGCGAGGAGCGGAACGGGCGGTGGGTGCGGTACATCGGGGACATGGACCGGTACGCGGCCGACTTCATCAAGGCGACGCGGCAGGTCGAGCAGGAGATCCCGCTCCCGCCGAGCGGGTTCGAGCCGGCGTCGGGATCGGATGAGGACGTCGATGATGCGGCGCGGCGGATCGCCGCGGCGGTGGACGAGGTGCTGGCGGAGAACGCGTACGCGGCGGAGGCCGCGCTGGAGTACCTCGATCGCCGGCGGCCGGACCTTGCGGGGCTGCCGGTGGCGGTGATCGGGTTCAGCGCGGGGGCGCTGGCGGCGCCGACGGCCGCGGCGAGGCTTGGGGAACGGGTGTCGGGGGTGGTGCTGATCGGGGGCGGGGCGGACATCTTCAGGATCTCGCAGCGGAACTCGCTGACGCGGGGAGGGATCGAGCTGCGCGGGGAGAACGGGCCGCTGGATCGGCGGGTGATCGAGCGGATCGGGGAGCGGTACCTCGGGCACAGCCGGCTGGACCCGTACCACACAGCGCCGATGCTGCGGGGTGTGCCGGTGCTGGTGGTGCACGCGATGTTCGACGGGATCGTGCCGGCGGAGACGGGGGAGGTGCTGTACCAGCGGCTGGGGCGTCCGGACCGGCTGACGTTCCTGGGCGGGCACGGGGGGCTGTTTTACCTGCTGGAGGGGCAGGCGGAGCGGATCGGGGGGTGGTTGAAGGCGAATGTGGCCGGAGTGGGAGCGGATTCGGATGTTGAGAGGGTGGTTGGGGGCGGGGTGGGGGCGGAACCCCCCTAGCGGGTGCGCCAGGGGAAAGGTCCTATAATCCATGTTATGTAAAACATCATCGGATGGGTCCCGCCAGGGCGGGTTCTGTCCGGAGGTGCGCACGGCGCGGTGAGTGGGCGATGCGGGCCGGGCCGGCGGGGCCGGCACGGGCGCGCGGGATCCGGTTAGTTGACCAGGTTGGCGAGCGAGTTGGAGCCGCCGGAGATCGTGGCGGGGGTGACGGTGGGGCCGACAAGGTCGGATGGGCTGGTCTGGAGCGGCGTGACGTTGTCGAGGAGGCGGTTGCGCACGATGATCGCGCCGCCGGCGGAGAGGACGCCGACGGGGCCGCCGGAGATCGAGTTGTCCTCGACGGTTGCGCCAAAGGCGCTCAGGAGGCGGATGCCCGCGCTCCCGGCGGTGACGCGGCCGGCGGCGCGGACCGCGTTGTTGACGACGCGGGCGTGCGGCCCGGCGGCGATCCCGTCGCCGGCGGGGCTGACGACGGAGTTGCCCTGGATGAGCGAGGCGGTGCCCCCCTGGATGGCGCGGCCCGGCGAGTACTCGATCGTGTTGCCCTCGATCCGGGACGAGTCGCCCGCGAGGATCGCCGGGCCCTGGCCGGTTGCGGCCGTGCTGTAGCGGAGCTGGTTGTCGGCGACGAGGGCGGCTTCGCCCATGGAGATCGCGCGGTCGTTGACGCCAACGAAGGAGTTGCCGCGGCAGACGCCGGCGTAGGCGCCGGAGTTCAGGATGCCGAGGCCGCAGTCGCGGATGCGGAGGTTCTCGAAGCGGGCGTTGTCCGCGCCCACCTCGATCGCGGGGCTTGAGAAGTTGGCGATCGAGCCGTTGACGACGGCGATGTTCTCGAGGAAGACCGGCGCGCCGCGCACGCCCGCGGCGGTGGCGAAGTTCTCGCCGATGAGGGCGAAGCCGTTGAGGTCGAGCGTGACGTCGCTGGCGAGGATCTGGATCGCGGTGCGGTCGGGGGCGGTGATGTTGCCGGTGAGGTAGTACGAGCCCGGCTGGTCGATGACGATCATCGCGTCGGCGGAGGCGGGGGTGGTCGGCTGGGAGATGGGCGTGCGGGGCTCGACCTGGGTGAGGGTCCGATAGGTCGGGGCGACGGGCCCGGGCGGGGGGCGATCGGGCCGGCGGCCGTGATCGACGATGCCGCGGCGACGAGGGCCGCAACGGCGAGGGGTGTGCGGCTCGGGGTGCGGCGGGGGCGCGGTCGGCCGGTGGGTGCAGCGGGCATGGCTCTCTCCTGGGTGTGTGGGGTCAGCGCGGGCCGAGCGGGCGGCCCGGGCCGGATCAATCTACAGCGCACCGCGGGTATGCTCGGCGGCCGTTCTCAGAATTGGGTAGGGCGGGGCCGCGTCGGGGCCCCCCCACTCTTCGGCGGCCCCGGATGGGGGCGCGGGTCAGAGCGAGAGCTCCATCCAGCGCGTGCCGGGGACGGGGTCGCGGTTGTAGGCGGGGATGTCTCGGAAGCCGAGGGACTGGTAGAGGGCGGCGGCGTGGAGCATGGTGGCGCCGGTGTCGAGGCGCATGGCGCGGTAGCCTCGCTGGCGGGCGGCGGCGATGAGGGCGGTGGCGAGGAGTCGGCCGACGCCGCGGGAGCGGGCGTGGGGGCGGACGTACATGCGCTTCATCTCGCAGATGTCATCCCCCTCGCCGAGCGGGCGGAGGGCGGCGCAGCCGATGGGGTCGTTGGAAGCCGCGGGGTCGAGGGCGAGGAGGATCTCGCCGCGGGGCGGGGCGTAGAGGCCGGGGAGGGAGCGCATCTCGGCGTCGAAGCCCTGGTGCTCGAGCGATCTGCACTCGGAGGTGTACTCGAGCGTCCCGGCGTATTCGAGGCAGAGGCCGCGGAAGGCGGCGAGGTCGGCTGGGGTGCGGGCGGGGCGGATGGTCAACGGGCTTGCCGGGCTGGGTTGCATGACGCGACTTCCAGGGGGTGTCGACTGTATGACGATGGACCGATCGCGCCAGCACGGACGAGTTCCCCGGCCGTCGGCGGAAGCACGCACGTGGGCTGGGGTTGTGTTCGCCGGCTCGCTGCTGGCGTGTGCTGGGATGGGTCTGCACCTGAGCGGCGGGGAGTGGGAGTTGATCGCGCTGGTCGCCGCTTTCACGGCCGGGGTGCTGTTGCTGACCGGCATCGTGCTGGTCGTGCGTGCGCGGTACCGGCTTGCGGTGCGGCTTGAGGCGGAGGATCGGCGGCTGTGTCTGGGTTGCCACTACCCGCTGCTGGCTGACGTTGCGGAGGGGACTTGTCCGGAGTGCGGCCGTGCGTACAACCTGGAGCTGGTGCGGCGGCTCTGGGGGGACTGGCTCAGCTCGCCGCGTTAGCCGCGGGGGTCACACATGGCAGTAGACCAGACGTATCCAATGGGGTCATTGAGGGCGGCGGGGTTGAGGGCACGGCGGCCCGGAACCCCGACGCGGCGAAGTGATCGGGGTTATGATAGAATCGCATCATCATGGATCCGGCGATCACGCAGCACCTCCCGGCCGTCCGCTCGCTGTGCAGCCGATTCGGCGTGCGATCTCTGTCGCTTTTCGGTTCAGCGGCAACCGGCGGGTTCGATCCCGGGCGGAGCGACCTCGACTTTATCGTCGATTTCGGCGACGTAGACCTTGGGCCGTGGATGAGCCGGTTCTTTGAGTTTCAGCGCGAGCTGGAGTCATTGCTCGGTCGGCGTGTCGATCTCGTGCTCGCCTCGGCGCTGTCCGGCACGCGGGGCGAGGCGATCGAAGCTGTAAAGGTCCCACTGTATGCCGCCGCGTGAGCCCCGGCTGCTGCTGGCCGACATTATCGAGGCCTGCGACCTGATTCTGCGGGCCGCCCCGGCGAACGACCGCGACGGCTACCTTGCGGACCCGATCCGTCGCGCAGCCGTGGAGCGTCAGTTCGAGATCATCGGCGAGGCGGTGAGACAACTGCTGGCGATCGAGCCGGCGGCGAATCTCCGCTTGCCTGAGGCTCGCAAGGTCGTGCAGTTTCGGAACTTCATCGCGCATGGGTACCACTTCGTGGATCACGCGAAGGTCTGGCCGATCATCCGCGCCGACGTTCCCACCCTTCGAGATCGGTCGCAGGGGTTGTTGCGGGACTTGGGGGCAGAGGGGAGACGTCCTTAGGCGAGCGCCTCCTGGCACTTCGCCACGACGTCCGCCAGCTTGACGAGCTCGCCCTTGCCCGCATCCTTCCTCAGCTTGAACTCGACCGCGCCCTCGGCGAGGGACTTGTCCCCTACCGTCAGGCGGATGGGGAGGCCGATGAGGTCGGCGTCCTTGAACTTGACGCCGGGGCGCTCGTCGCGGTCGTCGATGAGGACGTCGAGGCCGGCGGCGGCGAGGCCTTGGGCGACCTGCTTCGCGGCGGCCGACTGCTCCGGGGCGTCGGGCTTCATGACGGTGATGAGGACGTGGTACGGGGCGATGGCGGCGGGCCAGATGATGCCGTTGTCGTCGTGGCTCATCTCCACGCACGCGGCCATGGTGCGGCTGACGCCGATGCCGTAGCAGCCCATGATGACGGACCGCTTCTTCTGGTCCTTGTCGAGGACCTGGAAGCCCATGGCGTCGGAGTACTTGGTGCCGAGCTTGAAGATGTGGCCGACCTCGATGCCGCGGGCGGTCTCGAGGGTGGCGCCCTTGGCGCGGGGGGAGGGGTCGCCGGCGAGGGCGTTGCGGATGTCGGCGACGCGGACGCAGTCGGGGTTGTCCAGGATGTCGCCCATCTCGCGCCGCCAGAGGAAGCCGGTGACGTGGTGGTCGTGCTCGTCGGCGCCGGTGGCCCAGGGCTTGTTTCCCTGGGCGGCGTCGGGGTCGATGAGGAGCAGAGTTTTACATAACCCGGCGGCGGTCTTGTCGGTCATGCCCGGGCGGGTGATGACCTTGGGGCTGACGTAGCCGATGGCGAAGCCGGCGAGGCGGGCCTCGGGCTCGGGGGCGAGGGTGACGGTGCAGCCGCTGGCGGCCTTGACCTTGCCCTCGTTGACGTCGTGGTCGCCGCGGACGGTGGCGAGGATCCAGGTCGGGAGCTGGTCCGGGGGCGTGGCGTTGCCGGGGGCGGGGCCGGTGACCTTGAAGACGATGGTCTTGAGCATGCCCGCGGCGTCGGTGCCGAGGGCGCCGGCGACGAGGTCGATGCCGGGCATGTTGGGGGTGTGGTGCTTCTTCAGTTCGGCGACAACCCCCCCACTGTCGAAGGACCACGGCCGCTCGCCGATCTCGCACTTCTCGACGTTGGCGGCGTAGCCGGAGACGGGGCAGCGGAGGATGGTGTCCTCGCCGCTGGCGCAGTTGACCATGAACTCGTGGCTGGCGGAGCCGCCGATGGGGCCGCTCTCGGCCTCGACGGCGGTGAAGTCGAGGCCGCAGCGGGTGAAGATGTTGGAGTAGGCGCGGTACATCGCGTCGTAGGCCTCGTTGAGGCCGCCGGGGCCATCCACGGTGAGGTGGAAGGAGTAGGCGTCCTTCATGATGAACTCGCGGCAGCGGAGCAGGCCGGAGCGGGGGCGGGCCTCGTCGCGGAACTTGGTCTGGATCTGGTAGAGGTTCAGCGGGAGCTGCTTGTAGCTGGTGATGGAGCCCTTCATGAGCTCGGTGATGGGCTCCTCGTGGGTGGGGCCGAGGGCGGCGATCGCGCCCTTGCGGTCCTCGACCTTGAAGAGGAGGGGACCGTAGTCCTGGTCGCGCCTGGTGCCCTCGTAGAGCTCGATGGGGAGGAGGACGGGGAGGAGGAGCTCGCTGGCGCCGGCGGCGTCCATCTCCTCGCGGACGATCTGGGAGATCTTGCGGAGGGTCCGCCAGGCGAGGGGGAGGTAGTCGTAGATGCCGGCGCCGAGCTTGCGGATGTAGCCGGCGCGGGAGAGGAGGATGTGGGAGGGGGACTCCGCGTCGGCGGGGGCCTCGCGGGTGGTGGGGATGAGGGTGGTCCGCCAGGTGTGGACGACGCCGCGGGAGGCTCCGCCGGCCCGCTCGATCTGGATGAACTGCTGAGATTCGGTCATAGGGCGGGATGGTAGGCGGGGTGGGATTTGGGCCCCAATCGAAAGGGCGCATCGGACCCCCGTGAGGACGCCGGGGCCGCGGCCCGTGGCCGGTTGGAACTCATGGTTACGGCCGTTGACCCCTTCGGGACCGGATGTGGACTTGGCGTCGTCGCATCCCGCCGGTCTCCCCCGCCACTTTGTGTACGGTCCACCAGGCCTGGAGGAGGCAGGCGACCAGCGCTGTCTCACCAACGATCAGCGAGATCCAGAGCCAGAGGGGCGGCCTGACGTCGAGCGACAATCGCCGCGGCTCCCAGATCGACGCCAACGGCAGCAGCGCAAGCACGACCCCTACCGCGATCGCGAGCCGCCCGCGCCGAATGGCCCGTCTCGCGTCCCATTCGGGCATGTCGCCGCGCTGAAAGTCGATCCAGCCCCCGCCCACGCTCGCCCAGATGCCGACGAGGCGAATGGCCCAAAGGAGCTGGACCGCAACAAGCACGAGGATTGCCCACACGTGTACGGCCCCGTGACTGCCGATCGCATCGAGGGCACCGCCGGGATCGACTCCGCTGCGGCGGCGATCGCTCGCTTCGTATCAGACCGCCTGCCGGGCAGCGTCGGACGCAAGCACCCTCGTCTCCACGCTCCCGAGCCCGAAGGCGTCGTGGACGACCTGCATGGCCTTCTTGCCGTGGGTCTCGGGGATGAGGCAGGAGATCTTGATCTCGCTGGTGGTGATGTTCGCGATGGGGATGTTCTCGCCGGCCAGGGCGCGGAACATGGTGGAGGCGACGCCGCTCTGGCTGACCATGCCGACGCCGACGGCGGAGACCTTCACCAGCGAGGTGTCCACCTGGACCTGGCCGCCGCCGAGGTCCTTCACGACCTGCTCGGCGATGGGGCGGACCTCGGCGAGGTCGGGGCGGTCCACGGTGAAGGCGATGTTGCAGCGGCCGCCGACGTGGCCGGCGGCGGGGGCGGGGACCTCGATCTCGTTCTGGATGATGTCGTCCACGGAGATCCCCGCCGCGGCGATGGGGGCGAAGATCGCCTCCTGGACGCCGGGCTTGTTGGGCAGGTCCACGAGCGTCACGCGGCCGATGTCGGTCTTGAGCGTCACAACAGAGACGGCGCGGCCTTCCATCATGCTCGGGTCTTCCACGGTGATCAGGGTGCCTCGTTGAGCGTCCCCGGCGGCCGGGGCCCGCTGGCTGTGCAGGACGCGGATCGGGACGCCGGCCTTCTTGCCCAGCTCGACCGCCCGCAGGTGCATCACCCGGGCGCCCTGGGAGGCGGCCTCCATCATCTCATCGTAGGAGATGGTCTCCTTGAGTCGCGCGGTGGGGACGTGGCGGGGGTCGGCGGTGTAGATGCCGTCCACGTCGGTGTAGATCTCGCACTCGTCGGCCCCGAGAGCGGCGGCGAGGGCGACGGCGGTGGTGTCCGAGCCGCCGCGGCCGAGCGTGGTCAGGTCGGCGACGCACTCCCCCCCCACTCTCCCATCCGACCCCGTGCCGTCGGCCAGGCCCTGGAAGCCGGCGACGACGGGGACTCGACCGGCGGCGAGCTCCCGCTCCAGACGCTGCCGGGCGACGGACTTGATCTTGGCCCGGGTGTGCATGGGCTCGGTGATGATCCCGGCCTGCCCGCCGGTGAGGCTGACGGCGGGGACGCCCATGGCGCACAGGGTCATGGCCATGAGCGCGATGGAGACCTGCTCGCCGGTGGCCAGGAGCTGGTCCACCTCGCGCTTGGGAGGGGAGGGGCAGACGCGGTTCATCAGGTCGATCAGGTCGTCGGTGGTGTCGCCCATGGCGGAGACGACGACGACGACGTCCAAGCCGCGGCGTTTGGCGTCGATGATGCGCTCCGCGCACCGACGCATCCGCTCCGGGTCCGCCACCGACGAGCCGCCGAACTTCTGTACCACAAGCTTCAAGGGACACCACTCCTTTGAGTGACGCGGGGCCGCCATGGGCCGGGCCCGGTCCGTCGGGCCGCCCCCCCTCCCCCCGCTGCTTTCCGGTCGCCGCTCGCCCCGCCCCCCCACTACCGGCGCGGCGCTGCGACGCCCGGGGCGTTATCGGCCCGGGGTGCTGCGCGGGCGAGGCTCCATCGTAACCACCGTCGCGGGCGTGCTCCCGGGTTTGCCCGGAGTTGTGCCGCGTCTGGCGGCGTCGAATGCGGAGGACCAGCGGAGGCACGCCCCGCACGAGCCGCACGCCCGCTCGCCGTGCGCCTGGCACCACCAGGCGGCGATCAGCGGGGCGTCCATGTCGAGGGCGATCTCGGCGATCTGGCGGTCGGTGAAGTCGGCGTAGGGGGCGTCGATGCGCGGTGCGGAGGGGAGGTCGAGCTCGGCGAGGTGGGAGATGAGCATGGCCCGGTCGCAGGCCGCGGCGACGGCGTCGAGGTCGGCGTCGGGGCCGGGGCCGCCGGCGTGGACGGGCCAGACGATGCGGGTGATCCGGCGGCGGGAGGCCTCCGCGGCGGCGTCGAGGAGGATTCGCGTCCAGGCGAGGGGGTCGGGGGCCTGGGGCGCGGCGGGGGCATCACGGACGATCATGTCCGAGAGGTGGCAGAGTTCGGCCTGACGGGCGGCCGCGGCGAGGGCGCCGGGGGATGGGGGAGCGAGGGAGGCGAAGTAGCCGACGGGGGCGGGGGTCGTGCCGGCGCCTGGGGAGTCGGAGAGGGAGCGGGCGCAGACGCCCTCGGCCCAGCAGGCGAGGAGCCCGCCGAGGCCGCCGTCGGTGATCACCAGGGTTGGGATGTCCTCGCTGCGGGCCGGCACGAAGGAAAGATCGGCAGAGGCGGCGGGATGGCTGCACTGATGGGAGGAAAGGAAAACGGGCGCCGCCCGTGAAACGGGAGGCGCCCGGGAGAGCCGTGCGAGAGGAAGGGGAAGGGAGTGTCAGCAGCCGTTCTGGACGGCGTTGAGCCACGCGCCCAGGAAGGCGGAGATGTCGTTGGAGTTGACGGAGCCGCTGGCGTCGAAGTCGGCGACGGTCGTGCCGTTCTGGACGTCGTCGAGCCAGGAGCCCAGGAAGGCGGAGATGTCGTTGGAGTTGACGCCGCCGGAGTTGTCCCAGTCGGCGGGGCAGGAGCCGCCGGTGGTCACCTCGACGATGCCCCAGCGCGTGGTGGCCGCGGTCTGCTGGGCGTCGTTCCAGCGGCCGTTGCTGCCGAACATCTCGACGTAGTTCTCGGGGGCGGGGTTGTTGTTGGGCTCACCCGGATCCCAGTTCGTGAAGACGACGGGCTCGCCGCTGACCCAGACGAAGTTCCCCTCCTCCGCGACGTCGTTGAGGCCGATCCAGCCGCGGCGGTCCGCGCCGTCGAAGCCGAGGACGTTGGCGCGGAGGAACTCGTTCTCGTCCATGCTGCGGACGGTGGCGAGGTTGCCGCCCATGTTCTGGGCCGCGGCCTGCGCGAAGTCCCAGTTGGAGGGGTTGAGCAGGTAATAGGTGCTGCCGTTGGCGTCGTTGACGAACGGGCCGGCGAGGACCGTGGGCAGCGCCGAGGAGATGGTGAACGTCCCCGACCCGGCGACGGAGGCGCCGGGCCAGGTGCCGAGGCGGATCGTGTACGACTGACCCGCGACGGCGACCCAGCTCACCCGCGTCTGGACGCCGCACGCGTCGTCGTTGCAGGTGATGATCCCGCCCATCTCGGGGCAGGGGGAGCAGCCGTCGTAGACGGCGATCTTGGTGTCCGTCGTCGTCTGGGTGCAGGTCTCGAGGATGACCGGGCCGCTCTCGTCGGCGGTCCAGCAGTACCACGTGTCGCGGCCGATCTGGTCGTTGCCGAAGAAGAGGCAGGAGGCGTTGCCGATGCCGTCGTCGGTGGCGAAGGTGAGGTCGAAGAAGAAGAACCCGTAGCCGGAGATCGGCTCGGGGGAGTCGCAGAAGTCGTTGAGGGGCTGGGCCGCGGCGGCGCCGGCGGCGCTGAGGAGGGCGATCAATCCGAGAGCGAGTGGTCGGCGAGTCAGGGTCATCGATCCATCTCCGAGAGGGGGTGCAGCGAACAAACCACAGAAAACCATCGGCGCACCCCTCAGTTTGACGAGGTGAGCCGCGCCGCACAAGCCCCTTGCGAGAACTTCGACCGTCCCCTTGAAGATGGGGGGGACCGACAACAACGACGCCGGCCCGCGTAAGCCACTGAATGACAGTGACTTAGACGGGCCGGCGTCGCCCGGGGGACCGGGCAGAGAAAAATGCCGAGGGGCGGACTCGAACCGCCGACCTGAGGGTTATGAATCCTCCGCTCTTGACCAGCTGAGCTACCTCGGCGTGAGGGCCCCAATGGTAGCCCCCTCCCCCCCGGAGCGGCTACGGGTGGAGGGGCTGTCGTGTGGCGGGGGCGGGGTCGTCCAGCCGCTCGATGACCAGTTCCAGCACGGTGTGGCCGTCGATCTCGAAGTGCTCGACGGTCAGGGTGACCGGGCCGTCGTGCTCCTGGAACAGCTCGCCGCTATCTCGCGTCGGGGCGTGCCAGGTCCAGTTCTCGATGACCGCCCGGGGCTCGGCCTGGCCGGTCGCGGCGAGGACGCGGACGCCGTCGTCGCTGAGGGTGGTCAGGCGGTAGCGGCCGGCGGGGAAGTGGAGGGTGGCGGTGGCGATGGTCCCGAAGCGATCGCGCCAGGGGAGGCGGTCGCGGAGGTCGTGCAGAGCCGGGATGCCGGCCGGGCCGCCGCCGCCGTAGCGGAGCTGGAGGGTGGGGAGGGCGGCCTCGACGGCCTCGGGGGCCCGGGCCTGGGCCCGCCAGGCGGCGAGGTCGTCGCGGGGGTCGATGGTCCAGGGGAAGAAGCGGGCGGTCCAGGTGGCGACGATGAGCGTGCCGCGGAAGGTTTGCTCGCCGTTGGCGAGACCGGGGGCGGTGAGGGTGACGGCGTAGGGGAGGACGCCGCCGGGGCGCCCGGGGTCGGGGGTGATGGTGAAGCGGGCCATGTCGGCCGCGGGGTCGTGCTCGGCGGCGAGGAGGACGCCGGGTGAGTCGGCGGTCGCGCGGGCCCCGCCCGCGGCCCCGAAGACCTCGATCACGCGGGAGGCGCTGTCGCCGTAGTCGCGGACGAGGAGCCCCTCGTGGTCCCAGGGGCCCCACTGGCCCATGATGATCTTGTCGCGGCCGCGGAGGTGGGGGCGGGCGCCGACGGGGCGGGTGTCGCCGGGAAGTTCGTACGGGAGGAGCATGACGCACGGGAACCGGGTGGCTTCGACCACCCGGGAATCGGCGTCGATCCGGAGCTGCTCTCCGACGCCCTCGAACCGGTTATCCTTCACGCGGAGCTCGCCGGCGTTCTCGAGGCGGATTCCCACCGTGTCCCCGCGGAACTCGTTCTCGTACGCGTGGTTCCAGCCGGGCCCGGCGTGGTTCGCCCTCGCCCACGGGAGCTTCATGATCCCCTCGTCCGCGTCGAACCACATCGCGATGGCCTGGGTGTTCCCGTCGAACTGATTGAACGCGATGTCGTTCTTGACGCCGTGCTCGATGTTGATCCCGCCGCCTTCCTTCCGACCCGGCAATCCGTTGCCCCGGATCTCGTTCTCGCGGATGAACGACTCCTGCGAGTACCCGCCCCAGACGCCGCAGATGGCGTTCTCGACCAGCCGGTTCGACCGGATGATGTTCTCGAACGAGAACGTCATCTCGATCCCGTGCGCCGGCGCGTAGGAGAAGTCGTTGCCCTCGATGAGATTGCCGTTGCAGCCTCTTTTCTTGTAGTCGAACCCCTCGTGCGGCGGCGGGGCCTCGCCGAGGGCCTCGCGGCCGCCGAAGCCGAAGAAGCCGTCGCCGGAGTGGGTTGCGGAGTTCTCGGCGATGATGTTGCCCGAGCACTGCTCGAACATGAGGATGCCGGCGGAGTCCTGGCCGCGGTTGTAGACGCCGTGGCTGTAGCCGCGGACGCAGAAGTCCAGGGCGTTGCGGGAGACGGTGTTGCCGCTGGACCGCCACATCGCCAGGCCCCAGCCGGAGAGGAAGGAGAAGTCGTTGTCGTAGACCATTGAGTCGTCCACGCGGTCGAGGACGAGGCCGTTCTGGCCGCGGCGGACGGCGCATCGCCGCACGGTGACGCCATGGCTGTCTTCAACGTAGAAGGCCGCGCCGTAGTTGGTGAGCCACTCGTTGGCGTCGTTGCGGTGGGGCCAGAGCCAGTCGGCGGGGTCCTCGGCGGCGGGGGTGCTGCGGAGGCGGTGGCGCCAGAGGTCGTCGGCGCGGGAGTCCTCCAGGAGCAGGCGGTCGGCCGCGGTGGCCCAGAGGCCGGCCTTGAAGCCGGAGAGGGCGACGCCGCGGAGGGTGACGTCGCTGTGCCCGTGGATGCGGATGCCGACGCCGGCGTAGGTGTCCGGGGCGTCGCCCGGCGCCGCGCCCCGCAGGACCGAGCGGGGCGTGAACTCGACGACGATCCCGGAGGCGCGGATCTGAATCACGCCGTCCCCCGCGGCGTCGCGGATCACCGTGCCGGGGGGGATCTCGATGCGGCAGGAGCGGTCGATGACCGTGTCGTCCGCGGTGACCCGGATGGTGGGGAGCGCCGATTCGCCTGGGACAGGGGGCTCGGCGGCGGCCGCGATCAGGACCGACAGCATCGCCACAGCAGAATGCAACATGGCCGGATCCTACCAGATCCGGCCATGGCGACTTTGAGCGTGTGCTGTGCTCCCCTCCCCCACTCTCGCCGGGCGGTCACTCGACCTTGTCGGCCCGGCTGACCCGCACGTCCACCGGGGCCTCGCCGGCCGCGCTGGCGTGCAGCGGGGGGTTCATCGCGGGCTCCGGCTGGGGGAGGGGCCGCTGCTGCTGGTGCTGGGGCGCGGGGCGGTTGACCTCGGCCTCGATGTCGTCCTCGATCCCCTTGAGCCCCTTGCGGAACTCGACGATGCCCTTTCCCAGGCTGCGCCCGACCTCGGGGAGACGGCGGCCGAAGATCAGCAGGCCGAGGCCCGCGATGATCAGCAGTTCCATCGGGCCCAGATTCGGGATAAAGCCAAGCGTGTTCATGGGCGTCCTTTGATGGGTGGCCGCGGCGGCGGGGCTGCGCTCCCTGATGGGGGATTCAATCCCCCCTTGCTACCCATGTCAACGACGGACCCGGACGGGTACTGACCAAGCGCCAGGGCCCTGTTCGCAGACTTTCTGCTCGCGCACATCCCCAACCGGGGGGCGGCCGCGGCCCCCCTACGGGTGCACGAGCCCGTAGATCGCCTTCGACATCACCCGGGCCGCGATCTCGACGCCCTCGGGCGTGAGCGTGATCCCGTCCGCGGCGAGGCCGCTCTCGTCGTGGGGCGAAAGGTCGTGGAAGACGTCCCCGTGCCCGACGTTCAGCGTGCCCAGCAGCTCCGTCGCGAGCTGGTTGTACTCGGCGATCCAGCGGTTGACGTGGTGGCCGAAGTCGGCGCTGCCGCTGAATTGCGACACCCGGGCGGGGTGGACCGGGGGTGTGGTGTAGTAGACCACCTGCCGCCCGCACCAGCGCTGCAGGACCATGACCGTGTCCATCAGGGCCCGCTCGAAATCCCCCAGGGGGAGGGGCTCGAAGGCGGCGACCTCGGGCCCGCCGGCGGTGACGACCCGCAGCAGGTCCTCGGTCGCCCAGGGGCCGCAGCCGAAGCAGGCGATGTCGGGCTTGAACTCCTCGGCCCAGGCGGCGGCCCCTTCGGCGAGCGCGGGGGCGCCGCCGCAACTGGCCGCGGGGCCGACGACCTCGAGGCCGTCCTCGGTGAGCAGCCTCGCGAGGCGGCCCTGGATCGCCACCCGCGCCGAATCCCCCAGCAGGAGTACGCGTGCCTGTGCCATATGGCCAGATGGTACTGGAAAACGCCCCCCGCGTGGCACGGGCTCTCGAAGCCGTGTTTCTCCCTACCTCTCCGCCGCCTCCACCACGTTCCGCAGGAGCATCGCCACCGTCACCGGCCCCACGCCGCCGGGGACGGGGCTGATCCACCCGGCGACCTGGGCGACCTCGTCGAAGGCGACGTCCCCCACGGTCCGGGTCTTGCCGTCGGGGCCGGTGACACGGTTGACGCCGACGTCCACGACGATCGCCTCGCCGCCGGGCTTGACCATGTCCGCCGTGACCAGGCCGGGGACCCCCGCCGCGGCGACGAGGATGTCCGCCACGCGGGCCAGGTCCTTGATGCCGGGCGTCCACTTGTTGCACGAGATGACCGTCGCCTCGCGGCGCATCAGCATCACGGCGATGGGCTTGCCGACGACGTCGCCGGCGCCGGCGACCACCGCGACCTTGCCGCGGAGGCTCCCGCTCTCCGCGCCGGCGGCCTCCTCGATCATCGCGACCGTCGCCAGGGCGGTGCAGGGGGCGAGGCTGGAGCGGCCGTAGACGATGTTGCCGATGTTGGCCGGGTTGACGCCCTCGACGTCCTTCTCCGGGGCGATCAGCCGCTGGATCGAGTACGGGTCCACGCCCTCGGGGAGGGGGATGTGGACCATGACCGCCGAGACGTCCTCCATCGTGTTCAGCAGCAGGACGCGGCCGGCGATCTCGTCGTACCCCGCGCCGGCGGGCAGCTCGTGAAGGCGGTACTCGATCCCCAGCTCCGCGCACGTCCGCCCCTGGTTGTGCGCGTAGAGGCGAGAGGCGTTGTCGTCGCTCCCCACGAGCACGGCGTCGAGGCGCACGTTCCCCCCGCGGGCCTTGACCGCTTCCACGCGCGCCGCGATCTCCCGCCGATACCGATCCGCCAGGGCCCGTCCGTCGATGATCTTCGCCGTCATGGGCGATGGTACGTCGCGAGGTCCGGGCGACCGCCCCCGCCCGCGGCACGATCTTCGCCCCCCCTCCCCCCACCGCTCCTCTCCTGACCGCTCACCTCCCCGCCACTGCACGGCCCCGAGTACCATCCCGCCGCGATGTCCGCCCCGCCACAACTCGCCCGCTCCCTCGGCCTCGGCCACGCCACGCTCCTGGGCCTGGGGTCGATGGTCGGGACCGGGGTCTTCGTCTCCATCGGCATCGCCGCGGGGCTGGCGGGGCCGTCGGTGGTCCTTGCTGTTGCGCTCGCCGCGCTGGTGGCCGCGGCCAACGCCCTGTCGTCGGCGCAGCTCGCCGCGAACATCCCCGTTTCGGGCGGGACGTACGAGTACGCGGGGCGGCTGATCTCCCCCGCGGCGGGGTTCACGGCGGGGTGGATGTTCCTGTGCGCCAAGGCGGCATCCGCCGCGACGGCCGCGCTGGGGTTCGCGGGGTACCTGCTCGGGCTCGCGGGCGCGGGGGATGATGGGCGGCTCGTGACGCCGATCGCGGTCGCGGCCGTCGCGGTCCTGACGGCGATCAGCCTGACCGGGATCCGGCGCAGCGCGGCGGCGAACGCCGTCGTCGTCGCGGTCACGCTCGGGGCGCTGGCCCTGTTCATCCTCTTCGGCGCCCCCGTTGCCGCAGAGCGGGCCGGGGACACGCTCACGCCCTTCTTCCCCGCCCGCGCCGGCCTCGGCGGGTTCTTCGAGGCCTCGGCGCTCATGTTCGTCGCCTACACCGGCTACGGGCGCATCGCGACGCTCGGGGAGGAGGTGCGCGAGCCGCGGCGGACGATCCCGCGGGCGATCATCGCCACCATCGCCCTGACGGCGGTCCTCTACGGGGCGGTCGCCCTGGTGGCGGTGGGGACGATCGGGGCCCCCGCGCTGGCGGAGGCGACCCGCGGCGCCGCCGCCCCGCTCGAGGCCGCGGCGGAGGCGTTCGGGCCTTCGTGGCTGGGCGGGGTGGTCGCGATCGGGGCGATCACCGCGATGCTCGGCGTCCTGCTCAACCTCATCCTGGGGCTCTCTCGCGTCCTGTTCGCGATGGGTCGGCGCGGCGACATGCCCGCCGGCGTCTCGCGGGTGTCCCGCACGAGTGCGGCGCCCTTCGCCGCGATCATCATCGTCGGCGTCGCCATCGCCGCGCTGGCCCTCGTCGGCTCCGTGCGGACGACCTGGTCCTTCTCGGCGTTCACGGTGCTGGTCTACTACGCCCTGACCAACGCCAGCGCCCTGCGGCTGGGGCGGAACCGGCGGCTCTTTCACCCCGCGATCCCCGCGGCGGGGCTGGTGGCCTGCCTCAGCCTGGCCTTCCTTGTCGAACCCAGGGTCTGGCTCGCCGGGCTGGGGGTGATCGCGGCGGGGCTGATCTGGCGCAGCGCGGCCCGCCGGATCGCCGCCCGGGGCCGCTAACCCCTCCCCACCCGGACGCTACCATTGCTCCCAGATGACCACCGCCTCCCCAGCCCAGATGACCCTCCCGGCCTCCCGCGACCCGGCTCCCCTTGCCGGCCCCCCGCTGCTGTCGGTTGTGAACCTGAAGACCTACTTCCCGATCAAATCGGGGCTGCTGCAGCGGACGACCGGGTGGGTCAAAGCCGTGGACGATGTCTCCTTTGAGATCCGCCCGGGCGAGACGCTCGGGCTGGTGGGCGAGTCCGGGTGCGGGAAGACGACGGTGGGGCGGACGATCCTGCGGCTGATCCCCGCCACGAGCGGCAAGGTCGTCTTTGCGGGCAAGGACCTGTATCAGGTCTCCGGCTCGGCCCTGAAGGCGATGCGCCGGCACATGCAGATCATCTTTCAGGACCCCGCGGGGTCGCTGAACCCGCGGATGCGGATCGCCTCGATCGTCGGCGAGCCGCTGCTGGTCCACGGGCTGGTGAAGGAGAAGGACGAACTCCGCCACCGGGTGGAGACGCTGCTGGAGCGGTGCGGCATGCCCCGGGCCGCGGCGGACCGCTACCCGCACGAGTTCTCCGGGGGTCAGCGGCAGCGGATCGGGATAGCCCGGGCCCTGTCGCTTGAGCCGAAGTTCATCGTCTGCGACGAGCCCACCAGCGCCCTGGACGTCTCGATCCAGGCTCAGATCCTCAATCTGCTCAAGGACTTACAGCGAGACTTCGGGCTTTCCTACCTTTTCATCTCTCATGACATGGCTGTCATCCAGCACATGTGCGACCGGGTGGCGGTGATGTACAAGGGCAAGATCGTGGAGTCCGGCACCCGCGACCGGATCATCCGCACCCCCGAGCATCCGTACACCCGCGCCCTGCTCTCGGCCGTCCCCCAGACCAACCCCCGGGCCCGGCGCGAGCGCGTCGTCTTCGCGGGCGGGGCGATGTAACTTCCGTAAACTTTCCCTGCCCGGCCCGGTCCGGGAAACGGGCCCGGCCCGCACAACTGGCGCGATCTTCCCCGACGCACGCAGCGTTCCGCAGATTTTATTGCGGACTTCGCTTTCCTCCGGTACGCTCCATCCATCGGCGTCGTATACCTTCCGGGGCCGGCGTCCCCGAGGCGGAGTGAGACACATGCACCGGAGGTCTATTCCTGTGCGAACGGCGGCGGCGTGTCTGACGGGAGTGGTCGCGGGCGCGGCGATGCTCGGCGCCCCGGCTTCCGCGCGCGCCGATGTGAGCTTTTTGAGCGCCAGCGCGAGGTTCTACCACTTCGGCGTGGCCGTGCGGGACGGCGATGTCCTCGCGTTCATCCAGGAACCCAGCACGACCTCGCCCATCTCCTTTGACAACGGGCTCCTTTCCTTCTCCGCCTCGTCCGAGCTGCTCCCGCAGATCAGCACCGGCGTGGGCTCGATGGGGCTCACCCTGGCCGCGGCCCACACGGTCTCCGCGGCCGTCGATTCCTTCGCCACCAACGGGTACGCCGAGGCCGGGGCGGGGCTGAGCGAGTTCACCCTCGACCTGCGGATCACCGACCTGCCTGTCGTTTACACCGGGGACATCACCCTCGAGTCCTTCGACCTGCCGGGCTCGTTCCCCTCCGGGAGCATCATCCCCCCCGGCGACTACTCCTTCTTCCACATCCTGGGCCCCCTCGAGGTGCACGCCCAGGTCTCCGCCGTCACGGGCGAAGACAAGTCGCTCACCGGCGGGCTCGCGTTTAACTTCCAGTTCACCACCATCCCGGCCCCGGGCGCACTCGGCCCGGCGCTGGGCCTGGCCGCCGCGGCGGTCCGCCGGCGGCGGCGCCGCTTCCGCACCTGAGCCGGCGTAAATCGCGACTCACACCCCTGTCCGGCGCGAGCGTACCAATCCTCGTGGGGACGCCGCGTGCGCACCCTCTCCCCGCGCTCGGGGGCGCGGAGTGGAGACGACAACCCGCATCACGTCTGTGAAAGGAGTCACGACCATGCGAGCCAACAACCCTCAGCAGCAGCCGCAGCAGCAGTCTTCGACCCAGACCGTAAACCAGGGGCAGATGCCCATCGGCGGGAGGATGGGGCAGCAGATGTCGACGCAGCAGGAGGCCTACGCCCACCTCGGCGACACCTTGCCGATCCAGAACCACGACCACGACCTGATCCACGAGCTCTCCAAGCGGATCGACGCGGTGTGGCGCTACGACCAGTACATCGCCAACGCGGACGGCAAGCCCCAGCTGCAGCAGTTCTGGCGAGATGTGAAGCAGCAGGACATGCAGGTGGTGGATCGGCTGAAGCAGTGCCTGGCCGACGAGGTCAAGCAGGGGTGCTTCTGACGATGTGACCGGGGGCGCCGCGGCCGATGGCGGCGCAACCGACAACCCGCCTCCTCGACTCGGGCGCCCGCGCTGCATCGCGGCGCGGGCGCCCTTCGACGCCCCTTCAAAGCCCCACCAAGCGCGACTATGATCGCGCTCTGCCGCGGCGAAAACCGCGGTAGGGCTTCGTTCCCGTCCCCAACCCCCCCCACTGCACCTCGATCCGCAGGAGCCCGCCCCCATGGCCATCCGCATCGCCATCAACGGCTTCGGCCGCATCGGCCGCCTGGTCTACCGCATCGCCTCCGAGAACCCGGCGTTCGAGATCGTCGCGGTCAACGACCTCGTGCCGGCCGACAACCTGGCGTACCTGCTCAAGTACGACACCATGCACCGCCGCTTCATGCTCAACGGCAAGCCGGCGGAGGTGACGGCGACGGAGAACTCCTTCACCGTCAACGGCCGGACGACCAAGACGCTGGCGGAGCGGGACCCGGCGAAGCTGCCGTGGAAGGACCTGGGCGTGCAGTACGTCCTGGAGTCCACGGGGATCTTCACGGACTACGAGGGGGCGGCCAAGCACCTCACGGCGGGGGCGAAGCGGGTGCTGCTCTCGGCGCCGGTGAAGACCACCGGCGAGACGGCCCCGACGTTCTGCTACAAGGTCAACCACGAGAAGTACGACCCGGCCAAGCACACCGTGCTCTCCAACGCGAGCTGCACGACCAACTGCCTGGCCCCGGTCGCCAAGGTCATCAACGACACCTTCGGGCTGGAGGAGGGGCTGATGACCACGATCCACGCCGTGACCGCCACCCAGCCGACGCAGGATGGGCCGAGCAAGAAGGACTGGCGCGGCGGGCGGAACGCCTACCAGAACATCATCCCCTCGAGCACCGGCGCTGCCAAGGCGGTGACGCTGACGATCCCGGAGCTGAAGGGGAAGCTCACCGGCATGTCCTTCCGCGTCCCCACCGCGGACGTCTCGGCGGTGGACCTGACCTTCCGCACGTCCAAGCCGACGAGCCTGGACGCGATCCACCAGGCGATGAAGGCCGCGGCGGAGGGCCCGATGAAGGGGGTGCTGGCGTACACCGAGGAGGACGTCGTCTCCAGCGACTTCATCGGCGACCGCCACTCGTCGATCTACGACGCCGGCGCCGGGCTGGAGCTCAACGACCGGTTCTTCAAGGTGGTGAGCTGGTACGACAACGAGGCGGGGTACGCGGCCCGGTGCGTGGACATGCTGGCGATGATCGCGGAGAGGGATGGGGTGAAGTAAGACTCGTTCGTACCTGCACCTACCTCAGCGTACCCCAGGGAGTCCCTCCCTGGGGTACGCTCTATCTCATCCAAATCGGCTAATAACCTTCCTCTTGCCTTGAGGCCCAGAGGCCTGGGAATCTTGAGCAGGCAGCCAACACGCAACTCGTTCCGCCTGACGTCCAGGCAGCTTCACAAATGCTACCCCTGTGGGCAATTGAGTATCAGAGAACTCCTGAGGCTGCAACTTTCGACCAAAGGCACCTTGCAGAGATCGCAGCCCCTTCTGTGACTGCGCACAAGCAAATGCAACTACTGTCCCCAATTGTGTAGTAAAGTCATCCGCTTGCCCCTCAAAATCACTTGGATCCTGCGACAGGAGAATGACCACCTCTCCCTTAGATCGACCCTGCCTGACTAGATCAACAAGGGATTGATATCTCTTTTCCATCAGAATGCGACGTGCCTCATCGATGACAAGCAGGTGCCGCAATGCTCGATATCCCGACTGGATCTGACTGTCGGGCTGCGATAGCACAAATGCTTTGGCCGCATCTAACATAAGCAGAACCACAAGCCGTCGCAGTTCTTCGCTCTGAAGTGTCTTCAGGCTTACGACCCATGATCGAGAGAAGAAGTTTGCAGGCGACATTGATGGATCAAATATTTGGAGACTAGTCAGCTCACGCAGTCGATTCAACACACTGTCAGCCATCTTGCCACTTGCCGTCAGCCTAGCCTCGTACGCATCTCGCACCGCCGCCAAGCCTCTAACCTGTGACGACCGAATTACGTCTTGCACAGAATCGAGCAGCAATCCCTTCTGAATGTCTCCCGCTCCCTGGCAGCACAGGGCCAGCGAATCCCGGAACTGCATTGATGCGTTCATTATTGATGCACTTCCAATTCCAGGATCTGGCAGAAAATCGAGCGGAATAGCCTCTCTGCCAACTTCAATTGCCGAAGGCGCCGGCTTGAAATCTGCTAACGGGCCGATTAATCGATCACCATCGACAAATTCACCTTTCGGGTCGATAAAGAGCATTGGAACGCTGGCAGCATCTACAATCTGCTGGGCCAAATGGACACCGGTTGTTGTCTTGCCACTACCTGCCTTCCCCATCAGTGCGATGTGCGGGGCCGTTCCAGGACCATTTAGAACGAAATCAACATCTACGCCGTCCGGATGAGTCCTACTCACCGAGCCGACTTTCAATCGTACCTCTCCGACTCGCACGACAACCAATCCATCGGGAAGACCTGCCCCAGTCTCATCCTCTGGCAGCAGATTCGACAACTGACGTAGAAGTTCCGTCTCGTCGTCCTTGCATTCTTGAAGTTGCTCCCGCAGAAGCTTCCCCCCTCTCGCCCAGTGCGCCTCCACCAACGCTCGAAAGTCCTCGATGGTAGCAATGCTGCCAAGTTCCCCATCCATCACTACGGCTGCTATCCACAGATCAATCTCAGCCCCGAAGAGAATCTCCCCGGAGATTGCCTTTCCTCGCTGAGCGTCCGAACCAAGCGGAGGCGGGACAAGCGGCTCAGCCAAAGACCGGCCAATACACAGCCTCGCCGATTCGTACTTCGACTTGAATCCGAGCTTTGGTCGTAGAAACGACTCGAACTCCTCCATTTCTAAGGTGGGACGAAACTGCGCTCGAAATACTTCGTCTCGAAATGCCAAGTTCATGCGCCAATTCCATGAAAAAACGCGTCAGGCCGAATCACAGCCTCACGATTGCGGCCATCAAAATCCACAAGCATGTGTTGCTGCACCTGACTCTCAATCTGCTCAAAGAGATCCTGAGTAATCTCCCTGTCATGCGTAAGGACAATAATCTGATCTACATCTACCGACGTGAGCGCCTTTAGCAATCGAGGGCGATATTCGGAGTCTGCGTTTCCCAATGGAGTATCAATGACGATTGGCATCCGCGTCCCAGTGAGCTCAACGAGTGAAAGCGAGAAAGCGATTCCAAAACTGCGACGCTCAAATCCGCTCATCATTTCAATCAGGTAGTCAGCATGGCCCGACCGCCGAAAGACAGGAGGCTGTCCATCTGGAAACTCAATCTCACCATCTCTGTACCGTCGGTCTGCGATACTGGTAAAGTGTGATGTAACGAGCGACTGCATACGCTTTAGCGCAAGCGGACGTAGCTGGTCTTCTAGGGCCTCGAGCGTTCGTTTGCACCGTTCCGCAATCGCTATTCTCTTTTGATCTGGAGCAAGTGATGCGAGCTGCTCCTGAAGCTGTCCTATCGCACCATTGACCGCTTTCAGTTCTGCTCTTCGAGCCTCATTCTCTCGCTCGATGGCTCGAAGTTCTCCTGTGCACTCGCCAAGGTCATCCACTACCTGCTTCAGCTTATCGGAGATCTCCTGTACCTCACGAGGCAAATCGGAAAGTCGAGCTCGCTTAAGTTCGGCGTCTCGCTTGGCTTCTCGTGCGTCCTTGAGTCTTCGAACGATCTGTTGTATACCGGTACTACTCGTACGTCTGAGTCGCTGTACCAACTCAACGAGCCGTTCCCGCATCTCTCCTTTGACATGTCCGAGTAGATACTCTGAAGCACACCCATCTGGTGGTGGATGGTAAATCTGCTCTAGTGCAAGCCGAAACCGTTCACGAACACGACTTCTTCGATCCAGAGGGAGATGCCCGAGCAGCGCGTCTGATTCTGGTGGCTCAGGAAGTGCAACGCGCAGAACTTCATCTGTACGGTTGATCGTTCCAACTCGGATCGCTTCCCAGCTCTCTCTGATTCTCTCTCCTTCAAGCCGATTGAGGATGCTTGGGGCAAGACGAGATACAGACAAGCTCGCGCCAAGGTGGGCAGCCCGACGAAATAGCTCATCCTCTGCGGCGTCGACTTCAGCGGTTGCACGCTCGTGTTGGCGCACCACTTCCTCGATCTTCTCTCGGCTGCTCCCACCGAGCCGGGCCAGTTGCTCATTTAAGGACTGGTTCTCCTTCTCGAGGGCAGTCCGCCTCGCTCCGATTTCCACTATCCGCTTATTGGCCTCACGAACCAAGGCCTCGAGTTCCTCTCTTCTCCGCAGCTTCGAATCCAACTCCTGTTGTTGAGCATTGAGGCTCCGTTGCCCGCCTATACGGCTGCGTGCATTTCCAATGTGCTGGTTGATTGCCTCGGCAGCATCGTGTAATACCTTGGTGCCAAACAAGACCTCAACGGCCTTCTTAATGCCTGCCTCACCAGCATTATTGACAAGAGTCTGCGCCTGTTCGCCGTCAAAGAAGAAACCTGGCATGAATGATGCAGGAAAAAGATGCCGCTCAATCCGGCTGACGGCAGCATCAACTGACGATAGGGACTGTAGCTTGTCCCCCAAATACACGGTGACTTCTTCGAAGTTGTCTCCTTGGCGAGGCTTACCGTCTGCGGTGAAGAACCAACGCCTAACTATGCGGATCTCCTTCAAACCTTGTTCCCGCTCGTCATCAGTAGGTGCAAAGACAACGTCCACAACAGTCGGCTCATCGGCCGGGGCGCCGTTGCGTCGAAACTTCGCGAGTGCTTGTCTATAGAATCCCAGCTCTTCATTTTGGACGTGCGAAAAGCCTTCTGCGTGTCGCAGCCCAAATCGACCAAACAGGCCGAGGTACATCGCAAGCAGAAAGCTAGTCTTGCCTACTCCGTTCATCGCTCCGATCAATACGAGCGGCCTTCGGCGAGATGGCGGACGGAACCTGAAGTCGGCGTGCCTGTAGCTTCGCCAATGTTCAATTGTAACCGATGCAAGATACATGCGTCAGTGCCCCGCTTCTGTTCTCTTGAGAAAATCGTCGATTGCCTGATTTATATCAGCGGTGATGCCATCTCGACGGCCAGATCCTGCGAATTTTTCGACAATCTCTGCGAGGTCGATCAACAACTGCTCATCGATTTGGTTTTCTGCGCATACTTGTGCAATGCGACGCCGAGACTCTCTGTCATCAAAACATGCGGGGCGTCTCATGGCTTTTCCCTCTCTACGACGGTCAAACGCACGAGTTCATTCAGCTCTCGTATGGTGGAGACAGTCTTGTCCTTGGTCCACTGGTCTTGAATTAAGCGAACCTCGTGTGGCGTAATCAATGACATTCCAGACTCTTCTTGAAGTCGCAGAAGTTCGTCAAGCAGGCTGCGGCGCGTTTCGATCGTAAGAGGACCGAGTCCGGGTTGGCCATTACGACGAACTTTGCTGCGGCAATCAGGGTCGTTGGAAACAGCTTTAAGGCGTTCACGAAAATCTGCAAGCGGTTCCAAGAACTCGAAGCCGGCATCAATTAGGCCTGCTAGCGAGTTGTCCTTCTCTACCACGGTGCAGGTCCAACAGCCAAATCGGGCGGACGTGGAGCCACATGAAGGGGCATCGCTTTCACCAACTACAAAAGGACACTCTCCTCCCTGAGCATTTCTATACATGGTAACGAGCTCACGATGATCGCCACCCCAAGGAGGTCGAGAATTCATGAGGACATGCCACACATCGTCATCTGATAGATCGATGATGGGTTTGTAGATCAGGCAGTTCAATATGTCATTGTGCGGGCTTAGCCGACCATCCACAGCACGCAGATCGTATTTCGCAAGGCGTCCGGCGCGGTGCGCTGATTCTGCTCGCCGTACGCCGAGCAAAAGTATCACCGACCCCGATTTTTGGACAGTGTCGAGAATGAATTTTGTGGTTGGTCGAATCTTCATTCGATCCGTGCACCACCGAAAGTTCCGATTTGGTGCTGGATAGCCCTTGCCAAGCAGATTGACCCAAAATGTGTTATCATCTTCAGGATGGGTCTTCACTACCTGGATCGGCAAACGAAGCGCCCCCACGCCATGTCGTATGCGAGCCAAGGACTTTTCCACGGCTGCCTGATATACCGGAGATTCAACAAGAGTATCGTTTGACAGCACAAAGACGGGGCGTTGGCGGCTGTCCGGTGGTACACAGAGGAGCGTCTCTACGACTAGCTGCAGCAGCAGTGTGCTGTCCTTGCCCGCTGAAAATCCCACAACCCATGGCTTCTCATGGGGTGCGAGGTACTCTTCGCGCATGTCGGTGCGAACTGCACGGAGCTTCTGTGGCAACAGATCTAGGTCCGAGATTCCGGCATGCTCAAGTTCGTCGTTCTTAGTCATTGGGTCCAGTATAACTGAATGTGTCCATGATTGCACGGCCGCAATGGAATACCTATGCCGATCGGAGTGGAGCCTACATGGCGTTTACAAGGACTTCCAGATCCGCCGATCTGCGGCGAGTATCCCACATCAAACTCACAACTCCCTGATCTCCTGACACTCCGTTGCTACCCCAACGCGGCCTACTTCCGCCCCCTCCCACCCCCACCATCTCCCCCACTCTCCGTGAAGTTCGCCTCCAGGTACCGGGCCACGTAGTCCACGATGCTCATCGCCTCGGGGATCTGGGGGTTGCTGGTCGGGCCCATGGGCTCGAAGCGCATGCCCTTGAAGCGTTTGACGGCCTCCTCGAGGGTCAGGCCGAACTGGAGGGCGAGGCTGAAGGCGCGGCAGAAGGCCTGGACCATGCCGGACATGGTCGAGCCCTCCTTGGACATCTTGATGAACAGCTCCCCCGGGCGGCCGTCGGGGTGGAGGCCGACGGTCAGGTAGCCCTCGTGGCCCCCGACGTTGAACTTGTGCGTGACCGACGAGCGGGTGTTCGGCAGCGACTGGCGGGTTGCAACCATCGGCGGGTCACCTCGGTCTTGGCCTGGTTGGGTCCGGCCCGAGGGGTTCGGGCCGCGGCGGTTCGGGTCGGAGGGGGTCGGGTCCGGGGGGGTCGGGCTTGGTCGGTTGGTGCTCAAGCTGGACGGTACGTCGGGGATCGGGGGCGGGTGGAGAGGGGGGCGTGAATCGGACAACATCCCCGGGCCGCGGCGGCCCGTCCCAGGAGTCCCGTGAACACAGGGAGTAGGGGGTATCGGCCTCGCTTGGGCCGGGGGCACACCATACCTCGGGGCACCCGCCTCCGCAAGCCCCGGTGAAGAGTTCTTCACTTTCCAGGGGTTCTCCCTGCCCCCCAGCTCCACGCGCTGCCCGCCCTCCTGCCCGCCCAGCCCCCCTTCCCCCCCACTCCCCTCCTCCCGCCACTCCACAAGGCAGAGCCTCTTCCGGACCGGCTTCCTTCGAGCCGATACACTACATCCTCGATGGAAGAATCCCGCAGCACGCCCTGCCCGCACGGACACCGCTCCCGGCCCTTGGCCGGGGGGCTGTCGCTGCTGCTGCTGATCGCGATCGCCGCGGCGACGCCTGCCGCGGGGTTCGAGCCGCTGCTGAGCGAGCTGGCCGGGCACGGGGGGAACGACCGGAGCGCCCTGCGGGCGTGGTCGGGGCGGATCGTCGAGGCGGTCCGGAGCGCCCGGCGGGTCGTGACCAAGGCCCCCAACGTTCGCCCGGCCCGCGCGTGGGACGCCTCCCTCGCGGCCCGGCGCGCGGGCCCGCCCGCGGCCGCGGGTGGTCGGGACGACCTCGGGCCTCCACTGCTGGTGCGCGTCGAGTGGCACAACCTTCCGCCGCCGGCCATCGCGTGACCCCCGCGGCCCAATCCGGGCCCCCGGCCGGCGATGTGTACATCCCCGGCCCTGCCGCGAGCGAAGTCATGATCTGTTGATGAGCCTTCGCTCTCTCACGCGTTGAGTTTTCCGTCCAGCCCCACACACACCCCGTCCCCCGCGGCCCCGGCGCCGCGGGCGCGACCACTTCCATCGAAGAAGACCAGAACCATGGCGACCAAGGCACCGACTCACCAGGGCATCCCCCTTATCGGCCCCGTCCTGAACAAGATCATCGGCACCCGCAACGAGCGGTTCGTCAAGCGTTACACGCAGCGTGCCGCGGCGATCAACGCGCTGGAGCCGGAGATCCGGAAGCTGACGGA
Source organism: Planctomycetaceae bacterium (assembly GCA_044507535.1). Classification (GTDB taxonomy): domain Bacteria; phylum Planctomycetota; class Phycisphaerae; order Phycisphaerales; family UBA1924; genus CALAFV01. The sequence continues at coordinate 27,922 of JBIQJK010000013.1, forward strand.
TGCGGAGATCCGGGGGAAGGTGCACGAGCTCCGCGCCCGGATCGAGAAGGGGGAGAAGCCGGCGGACCTGCTGGTGGAGGCGTTCGCCATCGCCCGGGAGGCGATGGACCGGGCGGTGGGGATCCGCAACATCTTCAACCCCAAGCACGGGTTCGACGCGGGCAGGCTGCCGGCGCACCTGCAGGAGCTGTACGCCCGGATCAAGGCGGAGGCGGAGGCGCTGCCGGCGGCGGCGCCGGAGGGGGAGTGGCTGGGGTGCTCGGAGCCGGTGCCGGGGTGGCGGCAGGTGGCGATCCCCAACGAGCTGTACGAGGCGGTGCGGGAGCTGTACCCGGAGAGCCGGCCGCCGTTCCGGGCGAGGCCGTTCGACGTGCAGCTGATCGGCGGCATGGTGCTGTACCAGGGCAAGATCGCGGAGATGAAGACGGGCGAGGGGAAGACGATCGTGGCGCCGCTGGCGACGTACCTGGCGTGCGTCGAGGGGCTGAAGGTGCACGTGGTGACGGTGAACGACTACCTGGTGCAGCGCGACCGGGACTGGGTCTTCCCGTTCTTCCACGCGCTGGGGCTGACGGTGGGGGCGATCCACCCGATGCACATGCAGGACGAGCGGACGAAGCGGAACATGTACCGCTGCGACGTGGTGTACGGGACCACGAGCGAGTTCGGGTTCGACTACCTGCGTGACAACATGAAGCGGTCGGTGGACCAGCAGGTGCAGCGGGTGCGGCAGTTCGCGATCGTGGACGAGGTGGACTCGATCCTGATCGACGAGGCGAGGACGCCGCTGATCATCTCGGGGCCGGCGCACGAGGACGCCCCGCGGTACGACATGGCCGACCGGCTGGCGCGGCACCTGGTGGAGAAGCAGAAGCCGTGGCAGCGAGCGGACGACGAGGTGCAGGAGACGCTCAAGCGGATCAAGGGGCTGGAGGGGGACATCCGCAACGCGCGGGACAAGAGCGTGGTCCCGGAGCTGACGAAGCAGCTCAAGGAGCTGCGGGCGTCGATCCCCGCGCTGGAGCGGGAGCGGTCCAGGCACACGCAGTACTACGAGGTGGAGCTGGACAAGAAGCAGTGCTACCTGACGCACGACGGCATCGCCGAGGCGCAGCGGGTGGCGCAGGTGGGGTCGTTCTACGTCGGCGAGAACATGGACCTGCCGCACCTGCTGGAGCAGGCGCTGCGGGGGCACGTGGTGTACCAGCGGGACCGGGACTACATCGTGGCGCCGCAGGAGAACCCGCAGACGGGGCGGGTGGAGCCGAGCGTGGTGATCGTGGACACGTTCACGGGGCGGCCGATGGTGGGGCGGCAGTGGTCCGACGGGCTGCACCAGGCGATCGAGGCGAAGGAGGGGGTGCCGATCAAGCAGGAGACGCAGACGGTCGCGACGATCACGATCCAGAACTTCTTCAAGATGTACAAGCGCCTGGCGGGGATGACCGGGACGGCGGACACGGAGGCGCAGGAGTTCCACGACATCTACAAGCTGGACGTGGTGGCGATCCCGACGAACAAGCCGGTGCGGCGCCGGGACTTCGACGACCTGATGTTCCTGGTGGGCAAGGACAAGTGGGCGGCGATCGTGGACGAGATCAAGGCGTTCCACGACGCGGGGCGGCCGATCCTGGTGGGGACGACCAGCGTCGAGAAGAGCGAGATGCTCAGCCAGATGCTGACCCGCAAGCACGGGATCAAGCACGAAGTGCTCAACGCGAAGCAGCACGAGCGCGAGGCGCACATCGTCGAGAACGCCGGGCAGCTCGGGCAGGTGATGATCGCGACGAACATGGCCGGTCGCGGCACGGACATCAAGCTGGGGACGTGCACGCGCGAGGCGCTGCTGGACCACTGGCTCCGGCGCGGGCTGGCGCCGCGGACGCTGACGGTGGACGCGACCGACGAGCAGCTGCGCGAGGCGATCTACCGGAAGATCGGGGCGTCGGAGCTGAACCAGGCCCGGATGGAGGGGGAGCCGGAGGCGACCAAGCGCGAGGTGGAGGAGATGCCCTTCGCGGACCTGGAGATGCGGCTGCTGCGCGCCTGGGCCCGGATGTACACGTGGCTCTCGCCGCGGAAGATCGAGACGATGTCGGCCGAGGCGCTCCGCAGGAGCCTGGACGACCACGGGCGGTTCCTGCTGCACCGGCTGCGGTGGTTCACCACCATCGAGGACATGGGCGGGCTGCACGTGATCGGCACGGAGCGGCACGAGTCGCGCCGGATCGACAACCAGCTCCGCGGCCGCTCGGGCCGGCAGGGGGACAACGGCTCGTCCCGCTTCTTCGTCAGCCTCGACGACGAGCTGATGAAGCTCTTCGCGGGCGAGCGGACGATGAAGATCCTGGCGACCCTGGGCATGAAGGAGGGGGACGCCATCGAGCACCCGATGCTCAGCAAGAGCGTCGAGCGGGCCCAGCGGAAGGTCGAGGAGCGGAACTTCCAGATCCGCAAGAACATCCTCGAGTACGACGAGGTGATGGAGCACCAGCGGCAGAGCTTCTACGGGCTGCGGCAGCGGGTGCTGGAGGGCCGGGACGTCCGCGGGCTGATCTTCAACTACATCCAGGACGCGGTGGCCGACGCGGTGGAGACGTACCTGGACAAGGACTACGCCGCGGAGTGCGCCGCGGAGCACGCCAAGCAGGTGCTGGACTGCTCGATCGCGCCGGACCGGCTCCGCGGGCGCGACCTGGGGGAGATGGAGGCCCGGATCCGCGCCGACGCGAAGGACGAGATCCGGCAGATGATCTCGGTGACCATCGGCGAGTACATGCCGGAGGCCGGGGGCGAGTTCGCGATGGACTTCGACGCCGAGGGGCTGGCCAAGTGGGCCAGGGCTCACTTCGGGGTCGAGCTCAGCGCGGAGGAGCTGCTGGAGAAGGGCCCGGGGGCTCGGCGGGAGGTGCAGGCGGCGCTCGTCGAGGCCGCGGAGCGGCGGATCGACGCGGCGGACCTCTCGGGGCTCGAGCGGTTCGTCGCCAAGGACTACGGGGCGCAGGAGCTGTCGGCGTGGGCCGAGCGGAAGTTCGGCATCACGGTCCCGGCGGAGCAGATCGTCAAGGCCCAGCAGGACGGGTCGGAGGCGGTCGAGGCGCTGTTCCTCAAGCAGACCGAGGAGCTGTACACGAAGCGCGAGATCGAGTACCCGGTGGACTTCGCGCTGGACATGACGATGTCGCTGATGCGGCAGAACCCGCAGCTGGCGATGGACCAGCTGATCCGCTGGGCGAACCAGCGGTTCGGCCTGGGGTGGACGCCCGAGACGCTGCGGACGATGGGCCCCAAGGACGCCCGCGAGAAGCTGCTGGAGGCGTCGAAGCGGTTCGTCGAGGAGGACAAGATCAACCAGGAGATCGAGGCCGCCCTCGCCGCCGACACCGGCAACGACGCCCTGGAGAAGCACCTGCGCGAGCGGCTGGGGATCGCGCTGCCGGAGACGGTCCGGCGGTCGAAGGGGCAGGAGCGCGAGGATGCGCTCCGCGCCGCGGTGGAGAGCCAGCTGCGGATGGAGCTGCTGTTCTTCGAGCGGACGATGCTGCTGGAGACGCTGGACCCGTCGTGGAAGGACCACCTGTACGCGATGGACCAGCTCCGCGGGGCGATCGGCTTCAGGGCCTTCAGCCAGCAGGACCCGCGGATCGAGTTCAAGCGCGAGGGGTCGCGTCTGTTCTCCACGATGATGGAGGGCGTGCGGGACAAGGTGACCGACTACGTCTTCAAGCTCAAGCTCGCCGCGGCTCCCCCCCCTCCCCCCGGGATGGGCGTCGGCGCCCGGCCGCCGATGCCGGCGCGTCCGGCGGCGGCCGGGCCCGCGGCTGGGCCCGCGGCTGGGGCGGGAGTCGGCGGCATGATCTCCGGCCCCGGGCTGGAGATGCTCGCGGCCCCGCCGATCGGGCCGGCGGCCCCGATCCCGCCCGCGCCCCCCCTGCAGCCGATCCCCGCCGCGGCCCCCGCGAGCGATCGGCAGCAGCGCGACCTGGAGGCGGCGCAGCGGGCCGGCGCCGACGGCCCGGCCAAGCAGACGCAGGTCGTCAAGACCGAGAAGCGCGTCGGGCGCAACGACCCGTGTCCGATGGGCAGCGGCCGCAAGTTCAAGAAGTGCTGCAACAACCCGGACGGGATCTGCAACGGCGAGGGCCTGACCAGGGCCCCGCAGGAGGCGGAGGCCGAGGCCGAGGAGGCCTGACCGGGGCCGGGTTTCTCGCGTACAGGCAGTGGGCGCCGCCCGGCCCCACCGCCCTCGCTCTTCCGAACCGGCGCGCCCGACTTGGAAGCGCCCGTTTCAAAGACGACGACGCCGCCCGTGGAGGCGCGCGGGCGGCGTCGTCGAAGTGAGGAGTATCTAAGGCAGGATGGCTGCCGCTCGATCCTGGAGCTAGCAGCCCTCCTGGACGGCCGTGAGCCAGGCGGCGAGGAACGCGCTGATGTCGTTGGAGTTCACGCTCCCGCTGCCGTCGAAGTCGGCGTTGAGGTTGCCGTTCTGGACGCTGTCGAGCCACGCGCTGAGGAAGGCGGAGATGTCGTTGGAGTTGACGTCGCCGCTCTCATCCCAGTCCGCCGGGCAATCGGGCCCACCGGCGTCCGGGCAGGCCCAGCGAGCGACGCGCTCCACCGGGACCCCGCCGGCGGAGACGAACCCGCCGGCCGCGTAGACGGCGGGGCCGGTCCCATCGTCGAACGTCGCCAGGTCGATGACCGAGACGTTCATGCCCGTGCCGAGCGTGTGCCAGCTCTGACCGTCCCACTTGGCGACGTAGTTGGCGGGGAGGCCGCCGGCGGTGGTGAACTGGCCGCTGACGTAGAGGGCCGGTCCGGTGCCGTCGTCGTAGCTGGTCAGGCCGTTGACGGGGTTGCTCATGCCGGAGCCCAGGGCGTGCCAGGACTGGCCGTCCCACTTGGCGATGCGGTTGGCCGGAACGCCGCCGGCGTTGGTGAACCAGCCGCCGACGTACAGGGCCGGGCCGGTGCCGTCGTCAAAGGCGTACAGGACCTCGACGCTGCCGTCGACGCCGCCGCCGACGGAGTGCCACCGGGTCCCATCCCATTTCGCGATGCGGTTGGCGGTGACGACGCTGCCGTCGGCGTTGGTGGCCGTGGTGAAGCCGCCGCCGACGTAGAGCGCGGGGCCGGTGCCGTCGTCGAAGATCGCCATGCAGTTGGCCGGGGGGCCGTTGGTGGTGCCGCCGTTGAGGCCCAGGCCGATGCCGAGGGAGTGCCAGGTCGTGCCGTCCCACTTGGCGATGCGGTTGGGGCCGCCGAGGATGCTGAAGTCGCCCGAGGCGAAGAGGGCCGGGCCCGAGCCGTCGTCGAAGACCAGCAGGTCGCGGACCGCGGCGTTGAGGACGTTGTTGCCGACGGTCTCCCAGGTCGTGCCCGTCCACTTGGCGATGCGGTGCGGGTGGCCGGTGAGGTTGCTGAAGGCGCCGCCGGCGTAGAGCTCGGGGCCGTCGCCGCTGTCGTAGGCGCAGACGGCGAAGGCGGTGGAGGAGAGGCCGGGGCCGATGCCGGACCAGGAGGTGCCGTCCCACATCGCGATGCGGGCCGCCGGGCTCCCCTCGGCGTTGTTGAACTGGCCGGCGGCGAAGAGCCGGGGGCCGTCGCCGAGATCGAGGACCTCGAGGTCGCGAATGATGCCGTCCACGCCGCCGCCGACGGGCATCCATTCGTGGGCGCATGGTTGGGCCGCGGCCGCCGCAGCCATGAGGAGGACTGGAGCGGGCCAGCAGGCCCAATGGAGGGGTCGATGCCAACGGTCTCTACACATGATCGGGTTCTCCTCGGTGGCGATGCTCATTCGGGCCGTTCAGGAATACGGCCATCACGGGTTCAAGTTAATCGACGGCGCGGGCGGCGTCAATATTGTCTTGAGACAATTTCGGAAACATCTGCTGGCCCGATGAGTGCGGTTCGAGGTATGCTCAGCAGCATTGGAAGGGCTGCTGGCATGAAGACCTCGGAAAAGACCGAACTGCATCCGAATTTTGAGGGGGAGCGAGCCTGTGCCACGGGCCTTGAGGATGAGGCGGAGGCGGTGCTTGAAGATGTTCGGCCCGCGCTCGCCGAGATCCTGACGCAGCTGCGCCCGCCGGTGCTGCGGGCATCGGACCTGCGGCGGCGGCTGAACCTCGGGCAGAAGGTCAGCTGGGGGCTGTTCAACGCGGCGAAGACCAACGACCCGCAGGAGCTGGTGTCGCTGCTGCCCCGCCGGAGGGGGATGGAGCGGTTCCTGGCCGCGGCCGCGGCGAACGGTGTGGAGGAGGGGGTGATCGAACGGGCGCGGCGGGCGTACGCGAGGCTCGAGGAGTCCGTGGCGCGACTGGCCAGCAGCCGCGACGCGTTCGAGACGATGATCGGGGAGCTCGGGATGGGGGCGATGGACACGACCGGAGCGGACCTGCGGCACAAGCGCGCCGCGTTCCGGGCCAACGCGCTGCTGTGGGGGAAGCAGGCCAGGACGTTCTGCGCGGCGCTCATCCTGCACCCGGGCGAGCGGGAGGGGATGCTGGACATGGTGCACATCAAGGGGATGGACGGGCTGCACCGGACCCGGCGCGGGGTGACGCTGGACATGACGTCGAGGCGCGGGCTGCGGCCGACCCCCGGGGATCCGAAGGCGCCGGCCCAGCTCGAGCCGCTGGACCCGCGGGAGGAGGGGCCGGAGGCGGTGTGGCTGCTGCGGGACTTCTGCTCGCGTCCGCTGCCGGAGTTCCGGCTGTGCGAGGACCGGCCGGATTACCGGAGCTACGAGGTCATCAGCGAACGGCTGGGGTCGGCGGGGGAGGTCACGTACTACACGGGGGAGGTGGCCCGGGGGATCGCGGCCCTGCCGGGGAGCGTGCCGGACTCGGAGGTCTCGCTCGCAAAGGGGGTGAACACGCCGCTGGAGGCGTACTCGGGGGACATCCTCATCCACAGGAGCGTGTGGGGGACGACGCCGCCGGAGGTGGAGGTGTACGCCTGGCCGATGGACAACTCGAAGCGGGCCTACAAGTCGAGCCTGCTCCCGCTCACGGAACGGGCGGAGTACCTGGGGGACGGGGCGTACGGGGGGAGGAGAGAGCCGGTGGCGCGGTACGGCGAGATGATCGAGTACGCGATGGAGCGGATGGGCTGGAAGGGGGACGAGTTCAGGGTGTTCCGGTGCCGGGTGGAGTACCCGGTGATGTACTCGCTGATCCGCATGACGCTGCGGTAGGGGCAGGGACGAGGACAAGGACGGAACAGAGGCGGGCGCGGCGCCGGCTCAATGCAACGCCGCCCGTGCTCGGTGCGCGGGCGGCGTCGGCAGAGAGAGGAGCACCGGCTTCGATGGCTGCCGCTCGTTCCCTGAGTTGGCGGCTCCCTCGGATCCTCGCCCCGGTCGGGGACGCGACCGGCATGGCATGACGGAGGAGGATGGAGCGCCCCCGACGGGTTCCAGGGGGACCGATGCGGGCGGAAAGGAAGCCCCTGGGCTTCGGCCCAGGGGCTCCTCGGTCCAGTGCCGCGACGCGCCCCATGGAGCCGCGGCTGGATGCACGTCGTGCGGGTCAGCAGCCGAACTGCACCGCCGCGAGCCAGGCGGTGAGGAAGGCGGAGATGTCGTTGGAGTTGACCGTGCCGGAGCCGTCGAAGTCGGCGTCGAGGGTGCCCTGCTGGATGCTGGCGAGCCAGTCGGTCAGGAACTCGCTGATGTCGTTGGAGTTGATCGCGCCGTCGCAGTTGCGGTCGGCGGGGCAGGCGGGGGAGGCGCGGGTGATCCGGAGGATGCCGGTGGCGTTGAAGGGGGGGTAGTCGCCGGCGGAGGAGACGCGGATGAGGACCGGCGAGGCCGGGCCGGCGCTGACGTCGGTAAGGCGGCTCTGGCCGAAGGCGCAGGAGGGGTCCTCGCCGACGTTGTCGCTGCACGCGAGAGCGGCGCCTCCGCAGGCGTCGTAGATGTGAAGCATCGGGTCGAAGATGAGCGAGCCGCAGGTGTCGATGGTGAAGACGCCGGCGCAGCTGGGGGCGAGGCGGAACCACACATCGCGGGAGGAGTTGAAGCTGCCTTCCTCGCAGCCGTCGGTGAGCTCGTCCGTCGCCTCGGCGAGGTCGAAGGCGTGCTCGCCGGCGTCCACGGTGGTCGCGGCGGCGCAGCCGTCGTTCGCCGGGGCCGCGGGCGCCTGGGAGATCCAGACCGAGCCGGGGCCGCCGTCGCAGGTCTCGGCGCCGGCGACGCGGATGTAGACCGTCTGGCCGGCGACGACCGGGACGCGGGAGATGCGGCTTGCCTGGAACCCGCAGCCGGTGTAGCCGGCCGCGCCGTCGTCGGCGCAGGCGACCTCCTCGCCGCAGGCGGCGCTGTGCACGCTCAGGACGGTGTTCCACGCGGCGCCGCAGGTGGTGATGCGGGCGTCGCCGGTGAAGGTCGGGGTGTAGCTGAACCAGACGTCGCGGGAGGAAGCCGGGGCGCAGGAGACGCCGAAGTCGGTGGTCGCGGTGGAGGAGTCGAAGATGTTCTCGCCCTCGAACGCGACCGCCGGCGAGTCGCAGGAGTCGTTGGACGGGCCGGGGGCGGAGGGGGCGATCGTGAGGGAGCCGACCGCGCTGGAGTCGGGCGGGTAGACGGAGGCGACGCGGACGAGGACGGGCTGGCCGGCGGTGACGAAGAAGCGGTCGATGCGGGAGGAGCCGAAGCCCTCGCCGCAGCCGATCTCGCAGTTGTCGCTGCACGCGAGCTCGAAGCCGGAGCAGCCGTCGGCGAAGATGGACATGACGGTGTCCATCGAAACAGCGCCGCAGGTGGTGAAGTCGGCCGGGCCGGTGAAGGTGGGGGTGTAGCGGTACCAGACGTCGGCGGTCGAGTCGAACGCGCAGCCGGCCCATCCGTCGTTCACGAGCGCGCCGCAGGGGGACCAGGTGACGGCGCCCTCCCCGATCGGGGCCGCATCGGCGCAGGTGTCGTTGGCGATGGTCGCGTTGACGGTGAGGACGGCGGGGGCGGTGGCGGCGTCGCCGCAGGCGTTGCTCAGGACGCAGGTGTAGGAGCCCGCGTCGTCGGCGGTGGCGTTGAGGATCAGGAGCTGGGCGGTGGCGGCGCCGATGAACTCCGAGCCGTTGCCGTCGCCGTCGCCGTCGGTCACCGGCTGGCCGTCCTTGTACCACTGGAGGGTGAAGGGGGCGGAGCCGGAGAAGGCGGCGTTCAGGACCATGAAGCTGCTGCACGCGTCGATCGCCGCGCCCTGCGGCTCGGCCGCGACGGAGGGTGCGATGCAGGGGCCGCCGTCGAGGCTGATGTGCCACGCGCCGGGGGCGCCGGGGACGAAGACGGGGTTGCCGACGATGGTGCGGCCGTCGGCGGAGACGGCGATGGCGCTGGTGAACGCCTCGGCGGGCCATGAGTCGAGGCCCGCGGGGGGGACGGGGAGCTCGGCGAGGTGGTCGCGCAGGTCCTTGGGGACGCCGAGGTCGGGCGTCCAGATGAACGCGCCGCGGTAGCGCTGGCCGAAGAAGCCGTAGGTGGCGATGCCGGCGACGACGTTGCCGTCCTCGCTCATGCCGCCGGGGGCGAGGCTGAGGAACTCGAAGCCCGGCATCCCCCACGTCGGGGTCCCGACGGGGGACCCGAGGCCCTCGGCCGTCCAGCCGCCGAGGCCGTCGGCGGTCCAACGGACGAGCTGACCGGGGAACTCGGACGAGGTTCCGACGATGATCGTGCCGGCGTCGTTGATCTCGTAGAGCTCGCCCCCCTCCTGGCCAGGGGCGGTGGGGAGCACGGTCTCGACGTAGGCGAGACTGCCCGGGTCCCAGCGCCAGACGGCGGGGATTCGGGCGCCCGTCGGAGCCGTGTCGAAGCCGACGATGACGCCGGCGTCGGCGGAGACGTCGTTGGCGCGGGTGGCGTCGGTGAAGTTGCCCAGACCGCCGAGGTTGGTCATGGCGCCGGTCTGCGCATCGTAGATGAAGGCGCGGAAGCCGCTGCATTCGCCGAGCCACGCGCCGCCGACGATGAACCGGCCGTCGGCGGAGATCCCGTACGGGGTGTTGATCGTGTCGCCGCAGAGCCCCGGGGGGTCGAAGGCGCCGATGCTCTGCCAGGCGCCGGAGCCGAGGGTCCAGCGGGAGGCGAGGAGGAGGTGGGCGGGGAGATCGCCGATGGCGTCGCCGTTGAGCATCGTCCCCGCCGCGGCCGTGCCGTCGGAAGAGATCGCCAGGCCCTCGACGCCGCCGAGATCGGTGCGGGCGACGGTGGCGCCGACGGTCCAGCGGGCGGCGATGCGGTTGCCGTCGGCGTCGCCGGCGGTGCCGATCAGGACGGAGGCGTCGCCGCTGGCATCGGAGATGCTTCCGCCGGCGATCAGGGTGATGCGGGGCTGGGCGGAGGCGGCGGCCGCGGCGAGCAGGGACGCGGCGGTGGCGAGGGCGGGGATCGTGTGCGTCATGGGTGGCTCTCGGGGGATGTGCGTGGGTGGTTAGGGGGGGGCTCGTCACGGAGCCACAGGCGGGAGCGCCGAGGATACTCTCTTTCGGGCCATTTGCAAGGATTTCCCCAGGGAAGCTTCCAGAAGAAGCGGTGGCACAGGGCGCGACAGTCGATATGATCAGCTTCCGGGGGTTTCCGCGAGGAGACGAGTGCGAACTCCACACGAACATACCGTGCTCGGGGACGAGTGCATCGACGCCGTCTCCGCGCTCCGATCGGCCCTGATCGACCTGTACGCCGTGCTGGAGATGGACCCGGCGGAGCCGCAGGAGTTGTCGCGCCGCTTCGGGATCAACAAGAACCTGACGTGGAAGGTCTCGAAGATCATCGGCGCGACGGATGGGTTCTCGGCCGTAGCGCACCTCCCCGGGGCGTCGGGGTGGGAGATCTTCCTGACCGCGCTCAACCGGGGAGCGGGGACGGACGAGGCGATTGCGCGCGTGCGCGCGGCCCTGGAGCGGTTCGACGAGTTCGTGGCGGTCCACGCGGGGGGGCGCGGGGACCTGGAGCTGATCCTCGACAGCATGGGCGCCGCGGGGAACGGGAACGCGCCGCTGGAGACCAGCCGCCAGCTCGCGTACCAGGGGAACAGCGGCGTGTGGGGGGTTCAGGCGAAGGTGCGGACGGCGACGGGGTTCGTCACGATCGACGGCGAGGACCAGTCGCGGGTGAAGATCGCGCTGGTGGGCGGGTTCGTGGGGTTCCGGAGGCTCCGGCCGCGGGTGCCCTGGCCGCTGTTCCGGTTCTGGACCTACCGGGACGACGGCGCGCAGATCGAGACGCGGTCGGAGCCGATCGAGACGCGTCCCCGCCCGGGGGACCCGCCAGAGCTGCTCCGATCCTTCTGCTCGGAGACGCTGCCTGAGATCCGGACGACGCAGATCGGCGACGTGATGGAGTACTCGCTGACCGGCGGGGAGGTGGGGAACCTGGGCGCGTTCACGTGCTTCTTCGGGGCGATCACGCACGGGTGCCCGCGGTACCGCGGGGAGGGGCACGAGCACGGCGAGTTCGCGGCCTCGATCAATCTGCCGGTGGAGACGCTGCTGTTCGACGTCTACATCGACGACCGCATCGCCATCGCCGCCCCGCCGGAGGTGCTGGTGTACGGGCGGCCGCAGGGCGGGGTGGACGGCCCGGAGGGGCGGCGCGAGGAGTACCGGCTGCCGCTGAGCGAGCGGTGCGTGGAGCTGCCGGGGGGCGGCGCGACGGGGCGGCCGCCGGCGCTGGCGACGCCGCTGGCGCCGCGGCTGGGGGAGCTGGTGTCGATGGTGCAGGGGCGGATGGCGGCGCCGGAGACGCGGTGGCGGGGGTTCCGGCTGGTGATGAAGTACCCGCCGATGATGTCGGCGGCGGTGCTGCGCTGGCCGCTGGAGCAGGCGCCGTAGGCCGCGGCGCGGCGTTCAGGGCCGTTTCCAGAACGTCAGCGATTCTTGCACCGTGGCGGGGACGGCGCCGCCCCCCTCGACGAGCAGGTGGAGCGTCGTGCCGGGGGAGGAGTGCTTGTACTTGACCATGGCGAAGGCGATTGGGGCCGAGCCGAGCATCGGGCTGACGGCCGCGCTGGTGACGGCGCCGACGACCTCGCTCGTGGGATCGGCCCCCGCCAGGACCGCCGCGGCCGCGGCGGCGTCGGGGCCGGTGGGCGGAGCGTCGATCCGCAGGCCGACGAGACGCTGCTTGGGCTTGCCCAGGGATTCCATACGCGCGACGACCTCCTGGCCGAGGTAGCACCCCTTCTTGAAGCTGACGCGGTCGTGGAGGACCCCGGTCTCGTGGGGGAGGGAGTCCGGGCCGAAGTCGAGCATGTAGATGGGCCAGCCGGCCTCGATGCGGGCGACGTTGTAGGCGTGCCAGCCGGCGCGGACGGCCTTGCGTTCCGCATCCGGGTCGCGGGTCCGTAGAGCGGCGTTCTCAAGCTCCTCCGGGCCGGTGTCGGGGCGGGCGAGGCGGCTGTACACGGCCTTGGCGGCCGCGGCGGGGAGGAGGAGTTCGTAGCCGGGCTCGCCGGTGGAATCCTGCCGGTCGATGACCACCTCGGCCCCCCCCTCCTCCCCCTCCCCCCCCGCTCCGCCGATTCGGACGACCGCGGCCTGCCCGGGGGCGAGGTCGGTCACGGGGGGACCGGCGACGGTCTCGCTCTCGGCGGCCAGAAGGGCCGCGGCCCCCTGGCCGTGGAGGGCGAGGCGGTGCATCTCTTCGGTGCGGTCGATGAGCTCGACATCATCGGCGATGACGAAGGCGCCGAGGGTGGAGACGGTCCGTTCGACGGCGAAAGCATCCAGGTCCAGGAACAAACGGTCGCCGAGCTCGATGAGGCGGAGGTCGGCGTCGATGCGTCCCTTACGGTTGAGCCAGAAGGCGCGGCGGGCCTGGAAGGGCGCAAAGTCCTTGAGTTCCTGTGTGACCATGCGGTTCAGGAACGGGATCCGGTCGGTGCCCCGGACCTCGATCGTGCCCCGCTGGGGCTGGTCGATGATGGCGACCCCGGTGCCGGCGCGGCGGATGGCGGCGTACTCGGCCCCGATGCCCCGCTGGACCTGGGGGACGAGAATCCCCGCCCCCGGGGGGCCGTACTCGGAGATGAGCGCGCCATACGCTTCGTGATCGGGGTTCAGCGGCGAGACTCGGGCCATCGGGGTCCTCCAGCCAAGCGCTGCATCGTAGTTCCCCAGTTTGGCAAGACCTGTCGGCGAGCCGCCGCTTGGGATTTGCCGCCACCGGCCGGGCCGCAGCCCGGTACATCCTCATCTCGTCCGGCCCCGGGAGCGCCGGGGCTCGAGACCATTTCGGAGCTCTCCTTTGGACATCAACATCGATCTGCTGAAGCGTCTGTGCGAGACCCCCGGGATCCCCGGCCGCGAGGAGCGGGTGCGGGCCCTGATCGAGAAGGAAGTGGCGGGGCTGTTCGACGAGGTGAGGTCGGATGCGCTGGGGAACCTGATCTGCCGGCGCGCCCCGCGCGGGGGGAAGGGCAAGTCCGGCGGGGAGCGGCCGACGCGGGTCATGCTGCTGTGCCACATGGACGAGATCGGGTTCTACGTCAAGGGCGTGGACGACCAGGGGTTCATCCGGCTCAACGCCGCGGGCGGGTTCGACACGCGGAACCTCTTCTCGCGCCGGGTGCTGGTGTGCACGTCGGAGGGCGACCTCAAGGGCGTGATGAACCCCGGCGGGCGGCCGGTGCACATCGCCTCCGAGGAGGACAAGAAGAAGGTCCCGGAGGTCAAGGAGTTCTTCATCGACGTCGGCCTGCCGGCGGAGGAGGTGAAGAAGCGGGTGAAGATCGGCGACTACGTCGTGATGGACGAGCCGCTGCTGGACATGGGGGAGAAGGTCGTCTCCAAGGCGCTGGACAACCGCGTGGCGTGCTGGCTCGGGATCGAGGCGGTGCGGGCGCTGGAGAAGAGCGGCGAGGGGCACGCGTGCGAGCTGTTCGTCGCGTTCACGACGCAGGAGGAGGTGGGGCTGCGCGGGGCGAGGACGAGCTCCTTCGGCGTGGACCCGGACATCGGCGTGGGGATCGACGTGACGCTCTCGTGCGACACGCCCGGGGTCCCCAGCGACGAGGCGGTGACGGTGCAGGGCAAGGGCTTCGGGCTGCACGTGATGGACTCGTCGTTCATCAGCGACTACCGGCTGATCAACGAGCTTGAGGCGATCGCGCAGCAGAAGGAGATCCCGTGCCAGCGGACGATCCTGCCGCGGGGCGGGCAGGACGGCGCGGCGGCGCAGCTGGCGACGCGCGGGTGCCGGGCGGTGGGGATCACCGTCGGGACGCGGTACATCCACACGGTGACGGAGATGGTCCACAAGGGCGACCTGGCCGCGGCGCGGGACGTGCTGGCGGCGTGGGTGCCGACGGTGGCCTGACCGACGCGGCATGACCGTCCGGCCCGGGGCTCGGTCCGCCAAACGCGGGCTGGGCCCCGGGCCGCTGTTTGCGCTGCTCCGCGCCCGATCCGGCGGCGCAAAGCGACCGTGGATCCGGGGCCATGAAGGACGTGGAACCGCCGCGGGTTGACTAAGCTTTCCTTCATGGCGCTCACCGACGCGGAACGGAAGGTATGTGACATCATCTCCGGGCGGCGCGATGCGCTGCTCGAGGACCTGCGGCTGCATGTGGGGATCCCGACGGGCGGCAACAACCGCACCGCGCTGGACGAGACGCGCGAGCGGCTCTGCTCGCGGCTGTCGCGGCTCGGGGCGTCGGTCGAGCTCGTGCCCGGCGACCCGAAGCCGGACTGGCTCTACGGCGTGGAGGCGGGCGGGTACACCCCCCCCACTGCCGTCTGCCGGCGCGACCGCGATGTTGAGGGGGCGCGGGCCGTCATGCTCTCGGGGCACCTGGACACGGTGCACGACCCGGATGGTCCGTTCCGCGAGCTCACGATCGCGCCGGATGGGAAGACCGCGACGGGGCCGGGGTGCGTGGACATGAAGGGGGGGCTGGTGATCGCGGTGGCCGCGCTGGAGGCGTTGGAGGAGGCGGGGGTGCGGATCCCGTGGTCGTTCTCGCTCAACAGCGACGAGGAGACGGGGAGCTACTGCAGCGAGCGGGCGCTGCGGGCGGAGGCCGCGAGGCTGCTGGAGCGCGCGAGGGCGACCGGCCAGAAGGACCCGATGGCGCTGGTGCTCGAGCCGGCGACGCCCGAAGGGGGGCTGGTGATCGAGCGGGCCGGGAGCGGGCAGTTCCTGTTCGAGGCGCGGGGGCGGTCGGCGCACGTGGGGCGGGACTTCTCCAGCGGGGTCTCGGCGGTCACCGCGCTGGCGAAGTGCATCCTGGATGTGCCGTCGCTGGTGGACGTCGAGCGGGGGCTGATCGCCAACGTGGGGCCGCTGGAGGGGTCGTGCGCGACCAACGTCGTGCCGGACCTGGCGCGGGCGTGGGGGAACGTGCGGTTCCCCAATAAAGAAGGGGCGGAGTGGCTCGCGGGCGCGCTGGAGATGATCGCGGCCCGGCACACCTCCGAGTCGGGCGTGCCCTCGGTCGACGTCAAGTCGAGCTTCATCCGCGCGGCGAAACCTCTGACGGAGGGGACGCAGCAGCTGGCGGAGCGGGCGCGGGCGGCCGCGGCGGACCTGGGGCAGAACCTGCCGTTCACCAGGACCAACGGGGTGTGCGACGGGAACATCCTCCAGGACGCGGGCCTGGCGTGCATCGACACGCTGGGGGTCCGCGGCGGCGGGCTGCACACGCCGCGGGAGTGGATCGAGCTGGCGAGCCTGGTGGAGCGGAGCCAGCTGCTGGCGGTGCTGATGATGCGGCTGGCGAGGGGGGAGTGACGGCGGGGGGAGGCGCGGGCTGGAAGCCCGCGCCGGGGGGTGGGAGTCTCGGGGCGGGTTTGCCGATGTTCTGGGTGCAACAATGGCGCGAGCACGCACCCTGTCCAGAAAGGACGCTGGAATGACGCAGTCTGCTTCCCGGACCTCCCACAGCACGCCCACCTCCCCCGCCGGAGACGCCGGTCACGCCCTGGCCTCGGGGGGAGGGGGGGGGACCGTCGGCGCCGAGCTCCACGCCAGCCCGGCGATCCGGGCGGCGATCGAGCAGATCACGCGGGAGGTGGCCCGGCACAGCGCGAGGATCACGGATGTGAGGGGGCCGAACCCGGCGCTGGCCCAGTCCTACGACGAGTACATGAAGCGGGCGGCGGAGGTGCGGGGGCGGGGGCTGCTGTACCCGTACATCGGCTCGGGCGTCGGCAACGGCGCGCTGGTCGAGCTGATGGACGGCTCGGTGAAGTGGGACATGATCTGCGGCATCGGCGTGCACTTCTTCGGGCACTCGGACCCGGAGATGATCGCCGAGGCCGTGGCGGGGTCCGCCGGCGACGTCCTCCAGGCGGGGAACCTGCAGTCGAACTGGGAGGCGTACGAGTTCGCCGAGACGCTGCTGGAGGAGGCGAAGAAGAGCAGCCGGCTGCGGTACTGCTTCCCGACGACCTCGGGGGCGATGGCCAACGAGAACGCGCTGAAGGTCTGCTACCAGAAGAACGCGCCGGCGAGCCGGGTGATCGCCTTCAAGGACTGCTTCATGGGACGCACCGTCACCATGAGCCAGATCGGCGACAGCGCGGCCAACCGCGTCGGGATCCCGCTCTCGACGCTGGTGGACTACATGCCCTTCTACGACGAGATGGCGGCGCGGCGGATGGGAGGGACCGCCAGGTTCATCGACATGGCGGTGGCGAAGCTCCGCGAGTACATCGAGCGGTACCCGCGCCAGCACGCCTGCTTCATCTTCGAGCTGGTCCAGGGCGAGGGCGGGTTCAACACCGCGCCGCGGGACTACTTCAAGGCGCTGATGGAGGTGTGCAAGGAGGCGAGGATCGCGGTCTGGGACGACGAGATCCAGACCTTCGGCCGCACGCGCCGGATGTTCGCCTACGAGACGCTGGGGCTGGGGGAGTACGTGGACGTCTTCTGCGTGGGGAAGATGACCCAGGCGTGCGCCACGCTGTACACCGAGGACTACAACCCCGGCCCCGGGCTGCTCTCGGGGACGTTCACCAGCAGCGGGCCGGCCTTCCGCATGGGGACGCGGGTGATCCAGCGGCTGCGCGACGGCGGCTACTACGGCGACGACGGCCGCATCGCGCGGCACCACCGCCTCTTCGCCGAGGGGATCCGGGCGATCGCGGCCCGCCACCCGGACTGGTTCCCGGCCAACCCGGACGTCCCAGACATCGTCGGCGGCGAGGGGGGGATGATGCGGTTCACCCCCTTCGGCGGCGTGAAGGACCGCATGACCAAGGCGTGCCGGCACCTCTTCGACGAGGGGGTGATCGTCTTCTACGCCGGGCACGGGCCGTACCACATCCGGATGCTCCCGCCGCTGGGGGTGATGAAGGAGGAGGACTGGCCGCGGGTGATGGCCTGCCTGGAGGCCGGGCTGGCGAAGACGGCCGCGGCGGGGTGATGGGCCCGGCCACAACCTCGTGGCGGCCGGACGCGGGCCGGCCCCGGTAGACTGAGCCGATGCCCCCCGCGATTCCCGTCTCCACCGAGGGCCTCGCCTGCGTCCACTGCGGGTACGACCTCCGCGGGCTGAGGCCCGGGGCGGTGTGCCCGGAGTGCGCCACGCCGGCGCCGGATCGGGCGAGCGGCTCGGGCCGCGCATCGTGCATCCGGTGCGGATACAGCCTTGCGGGGCTCCCGGAGGCGGGGGACTGCCCCGAGTGCGGCACGTCGGTGGAGTTCTCTCGCTACGGGGTTCTGCTCCGCGCCCGGGGCGGGCGCTACCTCCGCCGGCTGCACCGCGGCGTCGTACTGGTCCAGATGGTGATCCTGCTGCAGACCGCGCTCATGGTGTTCTTCTTTCTCGCGGGGATCTTCGAGGGTGCGCCGGAGTCGGCCCAGATAGTGGTGGGATTGACCATGATCGTGTTCCAGCTTCTGGCGCTCGTCGGGATGCTCGGATGGTGGTGGTTCACCGCGCGGGACCCGATGGGCGTCGAGCGTCGAACCGCGAGCCGGTCCCGGGTGCTGGTGCGGGCCATGGTGGTGGTGCAGGCCGCGGCGATCCTGCTGCCGATCGCGGTTATGGGCTTTGAACTGGCCGTGGACGACAGAGGGACGCTAGCGAGCTTCGTGGCAGTTCTGCTCGCGTGCCTCCTGATGCTCGCGGCGTGGCCGGTGCACTTCTTCGCATCGATGGCGTACCTGCGGTGGCTGGCCGTGCGTCTGCCGGACGAGGCGATCGTGCGGCGGGCCGGGCTGGTGATGTGGCTCGCGCCGCTGCTGGCGACGGTCGGGATGCTCGTGGTCATCGGGCCGCTGATGGCGGTCGCGTGTTACTGGAACCTCCTGGAGAGCGTCCGCAAACACCTGAAGCGGATCCTCGCCGAGCTGGCCGCGGCGGGCGTCCAAAGGGACGGGGGCGGGGCGGAAGCGGCCGCGACCGCGTAACCGCCGGACGAAGCCGCGCATCCGGCATCACCTGCACGCGAAGGGGAACGTTGGAGCAATTGTGCGTGGCCGAGTCGTCCAACCGCCGCCGCGGGGGTACAGTGCGCCCACGACCATGACCCCGTCAATGGCTGTGGCACAGGTGATCGGGCGTTTCTGCGGCGGCGGCGCGGAGCGGGTGGCGCTCAACCTCGCCGCGGGCATGCCGGAGCGGGGGGTGAGGTCGTACGCCGTCGCCGTGCGGGCGGGGGGGCACGCGGGGTCGGAGCTTCCATCGGGCGTCGAGCGCATCGACCTGGGCGCGGACCGGCGGCGGCCGCTGACGGTGCTGCGGGCGGCGCTGCGGCTGCGGAGGCTGGTGAGGGCGCAGCGGATCGACGTCGTGCACGTGCACGGTCGCGACTGCCTCGCCCTGTGCGCGGCGGCGATGCTGGGCGTGCGCGGGAGGGCCGGCCGGCCGCGGCTGGTGTTCACGTGGCACTCGTCGGAGGGGATCCTGCGGGAGCGAGGTCCCGCGTCGTGGCTGGCGAGGTGGGCGCTGCGGCGGTGCGACCGGGTGTACGGCTCCTCGAGCGACGTCGTCGAACAGCTCGCCGCTCGCTTCCGGATGCGGCGCCGGCCGGCGGTGCTCCGCAACGGCGTCGCCGGGATGGAGGGGCCGCCGGCGGCGAGGCCGACGCGGCCGGTGGTCGTGTGGGCCGCGCGGCTCGTGCCGCCGAAGGACGCGGCGATCCTGATCCGCGCGGCCGCGAGGCTGCGCCGGGAGGGGCTCGACTTCGGCGTGGTGATCGCCGGCTCCGCCCCGCCGCACCTGGCGTGGCACGCGGAGGAGCTGCAGGGGATGATCCGCGACCTGGGGCTCGATGATGTGGTCGAGATGATCGGATGGGTGGAGGATGCGCCGGGGCTCTTCCGGTCGTGCGCGGTGGGGGTGCAGACGTCGCACACCGAGGGGCTGAGCATGAGCCTGCTGGAGCAGATGATGGCGGGGCTGGCGGTGGTGGCCACGAACGTGGGCGACACCGCCGCGGCCGTGGAGCACGGCCGCAGCGGGCTGCTCATCCCGCCGGGGGACGAAGACGCCCTGACGGGGGCGCTGCGCTGCGTGCTGATGGATGCGGACCTGCGGCGGCGGCTCGGCGACGAGGCGCACCGCACCGCGGCGGCGAGGTTCTCGCTGCGGGCGATGTCGGAGCAGGCGGCGGCGGAGTACCGGGGCCTACTGCCGCAGGACGCCGGGGAGCCGGCGGAGGCTCCCTCGCTGGGCCGGGAGCCCGAGCCGGCCTCGACCTGAGCGCGCCGGGGGTAGGAGGGGCGGGGGGTGGGGCAAGGACGCCGGGCTCCGGGCGACAGCCGCGGGGGGCGACGCTAGAGTTCCGCATGTCCGAGGTCTCCACCATCCAGGTGAACTTCGGCCGGCCGATGCCTCTCTTCCCGCTGCACACGATCGCGTTGCTGCCGCACACCGTGATGCCGCTGAACGTGTTCGAGGAGCGGTACCGGCAGATGGTCGCCGATGCGCTCGACGGGGCGGGTCAGATCGCCATGGCCGTCTTCGAGGGGGACCGGTGGATGCAGGAGTACCACGGGCGGCCCCCCCTCCGGCCGGCGGTCTGCGTGGGGCAGATCATCCAGCACCACAAGTTCCCCGACGGACGGTACCTGATCGCCCTCCAGGGGGTCTGCCGGGCGAGGATCACGCACGAACTGCCCCCGTCCGAGGATGTGCTGTACCGGCGGGCGATGCTTGAGCCGGTGGGGATCGGGGACACGGAAGAGGAGGAGGACCGGCTCACCGAGCACCGCGAGCAGCTCTCGGCGATGCTGGCCAGCCCCCCGCTGACGGACCTGCGCGACTCCCCGGACATCCTCATGGCGCTCTCCGAGGAGGAGGTGCCCACCGTGGCGATCCTCGAGCTGCTGACCCTGCGGTTCCTGCCGGATCAGCGGTTCCGCTACAACATGCTCGAGGAGGGGGATGCCGTGGCGCGGGCGAAGCTGGTCGAGGCGGAGATGGGGCGGCTGCGGCACCTCCTGGAGGTCGCCGCCCCCCAGCGGGCGGTGGACTGGCCGAAGGGGATGAGCTGGAACTGATCGGGCCCCCATTCGCCGGATCAGGGGGGAAGGATGGGCGTGGAAGAATCTCGGCCCGGGGTTCGTTTGCCGCAGGGGAGGGCGGCAGGAGAACGCTCGATGTACACGGTTCCCAAGCGTTTCCGGGGCCCGGGGGCGAGGATCGGGGCGGCGGCCGCGATCGTGGCGGCGTGCCTCGCCGCCAGTGGGTGCGAGAACGCGGGGCAGGGGGCGCTCTCGGGCGCGGGGCTGGGAGCGGCCGGGGGCGCGATCATCGGCAGCCTGTACGGCGATGCGGGGGCGGGGGCCGCGATCGGCGCCGTCGGCGGGGCCATCACCGGCGGGGTGATCGGCGACCAGAACGCACGCGCCTCGCGGCCCGGGTACACCTACGACAGCGGGTACACGACGTACAGCGGCGGCTACGGATCTTCCTACTACGGCGGCCGGTCGTACGGGGGCGGCGAGGTGTACATCCTCTTCGACAACTACCACCACCATCACCACCACCACGGCGGCCATCGGCGCCACCACCATCATCATCACCACTGGCGCTGACCGGCCGGCGTGAGCGGGGGCGAGGGGCGGGGGTCAGATGTCGTCGGAGTCTTCGTCTTCGAGGTCCGGGTCGAGCAGGTCGCGCTGGCGGCGGCGGTAGCCCGGCGTCGGGCGGGCGAGCTGCGCCGACTCGCGGCAGGCTTCCTCGAGCCGCTGGTGCAGCTTCTCGTGGTCCGGGTGGGCGCGGAGCCGGTCCATGAAGGCCTCGACGCGCGCCTCCGGCGCGGCGTCCGGGGGAACGGACTCGATCGCCGCGTCGCCGAGGGCCTCGTTGGCCTCGAGCATCCACTGCGGCGTGGGGAGGGGATCCTGGGTCGCATCGAACGCCGGGGCTGCGCCGTTGGCCTGCCTGGGCTCGGCGTGCTTCCGGGTGCGCCCGGCGGGACGCGGCGGGGCGACCTTCGCCCGGAGCGTCACCGGTCCGAGGGCGACGATCGGCCAGAGGCCGTCGCGCGTGGTCGGCTCGCGGACGACGACGATCACCGGGACGCCCTTGCGGTCCGCGGCCTCGCGCAGGGCGCGGCCGTCCACGCCGACGCGCGGCGGAGCGACGAGGTAGCACCCCGGCTTGAGCTGCCGCCCGGTGGGGACCTCGCCGGTGACGAGGTAGACGCCGCCGGCGAGACCGGCCTCGTAGGCGAGATCGCGCTTCTGGCGGCGGGCCTCCTGGAGGGGGAGGATGATCCGGGCCATGCGGTGGTAGTCACCGGCGACGAAGGCCTTGTCGAGCGCGGCGACGCAGCTTCGCTCGGCGGCGAAGTAGTCGCCGGCGGCCAGTTCGCGGCTGGCTTTTTCCATCAGGGCGTCGATCTTGCCGGCGTCCTTGGCCCCAGCGGTCGTCAAGCCGCGATCCTCCGTTGAATGATGGCGCGGCCGCGGGGTATGGGCCGGCCAAAGGTCTGCGTTGTTCTATCCGCCTCGCTCGGGGCGCGGCGCGAGCTTCGCCGAGCGCACGAGGTCCGCGAGGTCCGTCAGCATCTCCCGCCAGCGGGCGGCCTGACCGTCCATGTCGTAGAGGAGGGCGTCTGCGAGGCCGGTCCAGTCTCCCGCCTCGATCGTCCTCTTGACCTCCCCGAGCGACCCGGCCAGCGTATCCGCTTTCTGCGAGATCGTCGCCTTGGCCGCGGGGTCGGCCTCGTCGCCGGCGCGGACGCGGGTCTCCAGCGGGATGCCCAGCAGGGCGCAGCCGTTGGCGACGGCCTGGCGGGCCTGCTCCCAGACGCCGAGCGCGCCGCCGAGACGCTCCAAGGCCTCGTCGATCCGGCCGACCTGGATGAGCTCGGCCGCGGCCGTCTGCTCGGTCTTGACGGACTCCATGGCGTCGGCGACGTCGAGGAACGTCGTCAGGACCAGCGAGCGCGGCTCGGCGGAGGTGAGGCGGAGTTCGCCGCCGACGCAGGGCCGCTCGGGCTCGGCGAGGTCCTCGGGGGAGATGGGGCGGCCGTCGAGCTCGGCGTCCACCACGATCCGGCCGACGGCCTCGGCGGCCCGGCACGCGGCGGCGAGGGCGCCGCCGAGCGTGGGGCGGTCAAGGGTCACTTCCTGTCCATCGAGAAAGACCTTCATGGGCCACCTATCGGGCGGATCGGGGCCCCGCCCCATAACAACCGCGCAGAACGCCGAAAACAGCCGCTCGGCCGGGTGACACGATAGCTCGCGCGCCGCCGCCGGGGCGGTTTGGGCGGGTTCACGCCGCGGCGGACGCGGCGTCGGAGGCCGCGGCGCGGGCCTCGCGCCGGCGGTGCTTGTGGATCAAACGAATGTTCCGGGCGTAAATCACGACGCCCGAGGTCTGCCCGAGGACGCCGACGATGTCCTGGCGCCAGACGAAGTAGGTGAACAGCATCACGCCCCCGGCGAGGCTCAGCCACCAGAAGGCCTCGGGGACGACGCTGCGGCGCTGGTTCTCGCTGACGATCCACTGGATGAGCATGCGGCCGAAGAAGGCCGCCTGGCCGGCGAAGCCGACGGCCACCCAGACCAGCCCGGCCCAGGAGGTGATGTTCAGCAGCCGGAAGAGGGCGTTGCCGCCCGCGGCGGCGGCCCCCTGGAGGGCCTGGTCGCCGAAGATCTCGCGGAACTCCTGCGCGGTCATCGTGTGGGACGCGTAGCCGTTGCGCAGGTGCACGCGGAAGGAGGGCTCGCCGGTGTCGCCCCACGGGCCGCGGAGGCCGTCCTCGCGGGGCTCGGTGGGCGTCGCCACGGGGGGCGGTGGGAGCACCTCGAGGACGCCGCGCTCGTTGCCGATGCGCAGCTCGTGCGTCGTCGAGCCGGGGGCGACGTCGATGCCGTGCCGCCCGGCGCGGTCGGCTCCGGCGACGAGCCAGACGGCCAGCACCAGCAGCAGCGCCATCGCCACCAGCGGCTCCCATTTCACGCGTGCACCTCCTGCTCGCGGACGAGGCGGATCGACGGCGACGCGGCGGCCGCGTTCGTGACCTCGGCGTGGCCGACGGGTCGGCGGCGGGAGCGCATGTAGCGCACGGCAAGGAGGTCGATCAGGCCGGGGATGGCTCGCTTCGTGATGCCGAGCCCGTACTTGGTGACGCCGGCGGTGCGGGGGCGGTGGCTCACGGGCATCTCGACGACGGTGAAGCCCAGGTGCCGCGCGGTGACGGGGATGAAGCGGTGCATGCCGCGGAGCTCCAGGGGCAGCGCGAGGGCGACCTCGCGGCGCATCACGCGGAGCGAGCACCCGGTGTCGCGGATCGTGTCCCCCAGCAGCCAGCGGCGGAAGGCGCGGCCGACGATGGAGCCGATGCGCCGGACGAGGTTGTCGCGGCGCGCATGAGAACGGTCCCCCTGCACCATGTCGGCGCCGGCGGATCGCATCAGCTCGAGCATGGCGGGGAGGTCGCGCGGGTCGTTCTGCAGGTCGGCGTCGAGCGTGGCGATCAGGCGGCCCCGGGCGGCGCGGAAGCCGGCGTGGAACGCGGCGGACTGGCCGTTGCCTTTGCCGGGGGGCGTCCGCGTCATGCCGATGCAGCGGAGCCAGGGGCGAGTGGCCATCAGATCGAGGATCCGCGCGCGCGTGGCGTCCGTGGAGCCGTCGTCGACGATGATGAACTCGAAGCCGCCGGGGGGAAGGGAGAGGGAGGCAAGCGCCCGGTGGGATTCCTCCACGAGGCGCTCGATGTTCTCCTCTTCGTTGTGCGCTGGGGCGACGAGGGTGACCTCGATC
>JBIQJK010000134.1:0-6449 GCA_044507535.1 Planctomycetaceae bacterium
CTCCCCCCTCGCACGCTCCCCCCGCCCCCCCGCGGCACATCTCGTCCGCGATCGTCTCCCGCACCACCTCGTCGATCGTGGTGATCCCCTCGAAGATCGCCAGCAGCCCGCACTCGCGCAGCGTCCGCATCCCGAACTTCCGCGCGTGGTCCCGGATCAGGTTCGTGCTGGCCTTGCGCATCACCAGCTCCCGCATCGTGTCGTCCATGCACATGATCTCGAAGATCGCCGAGCGGCCCCGGAACCCCGAGTTGTGGCAGTTGTCGCACCCCCGCCCGCGGAAGAGCTGCTTGCCCTCCACGTCCGACGGGAGCAGCGCCAGCTCCATCAGCTCCTCCTCCTTCGGCGTGTACGGCTCCTTGCACTTCGGGCAGATCGTCCGCACCAGCCGCTGCGCCACCACCCCCTCGATCGTCGCCGTCAGCAGGAAGCTCTCCACCCCAAGGTCCAGCAGGCGGATGATCGAGCTCGGCGCATCGTTGGTGTGCAGCGTGCTCAGCACCAGGTGCCCCGTCAGCGACGCCTGCACCGCGATCTGCGCCGTCTCCAGGTCGCGGATCTCGCCCACCAGGATCACGTCCGGGTCCTGACGCAGGAAGCTCCGCAGCGCCGCCGCGAACGTCAGCTCCACCTCCGGGTTCACCTGCACCTGGCACAGCCCGTCGATGTCGTACTCGACCGGGTCCTCCGCCGTCAGGATCTTCGTCTCGATGTCGTTGAGCGTCTGCAGCGCCGCGTACAGCGTCGTCGTCTTCCCCGACCCCGTCGGCCCCGTCACGATCACGATCCCGTTCGGGCGGTTGATCAGCCCCTCGAACGTCTTGTAGTCGTCCGGCCGCAGCCCGATCCGGTCCAGGCTCAGCTCCACGTTCGACCGGTCCAGCACGCGCATCACCACGCTCTCGCCGTGCATCGTCGGCAGCACGCTCACGCGCAGGTCGATCGGGTGCCCCCCCACCGTCAGCTCGATGCGCCCGTCCTGCGGCAGGCGCCGCTCCGCGATGTCCAGGTTCGCCATGACCTTGATGCGGCTGGTGATCGCCGGCCCCAGGTGCTTCGGCGGCGGCACCATCTCGTACAGCACCCCGTCGATGCGGTACCGCATCTTGAACTCGTTCTCGAACGGCTCGAAGTGGATGTCGCTCGCCCGGTCCTTGATCGCCTGCAGCAGCACCAGGTTCAGCAGCTTGATGACCTTGTTGTCCCCCGACGCCTCCTCCAGCGCATCCAGGTCGATCGACGCGCTGCTCCGCGACGCCAGGCTCTTGAACTTGTCGTCCGCCGCCAGGTCGCTCACCACGTCCAGGACCGACTCCGTCCTGGAGTAGTACTTCTTGATCAGCCCCTCCACCTCCCCGGGGTCCGCCACCACCGCCTCGACGTTGAACCCCATCAGCAGCCGCAGGTCGTCCACTGCCCGGAAGTTGTCCGCGCTCTTCATCGCGATGCGGATCTTCCGGCTCCGCGGGTTGTACTCGATCGGCACCACCTGGTACGCCTGGGCCGTCTCCGCGGCGATCGAATCCCGAACCTCGTCGCTCAGCTCCACCCCCGTCAGGCTCACGTAGTGCATCCCCGCCTGCCCCGCCAGCGCCTCCTGGATGTCCCGCTGCGTGCAGTACCCCAGCTCCACCAGCAGCTGCCCGATCGGCACCTTGCGCGTCTTCTGGACCGCCAGCGCCTCGTGCACCTTCTCCCGGGTCACCTTCCCGAGCTTGGTCAGCACCCGACCCAGCTTGCGACCTTTGAGTTCAGAAGGATCTACCGGGGGCATCCAACACCACCTTCTTTTCGCCTGGCCGCGGGCCCGCGCGGCGGTCCCCTAGAAAGGATCGCCGCGCCACCCCGCCGCGGTTCCGAAAATCACCGCCCGACAACCCATCGGACGGACACGACACCTTGAAACCGAGACTACCCAATCCTGACAACTCACTATTTTTGGGGCCTGTCGGATTCCGCACACCGTTGGGTCCGAGGCCGCCAATGCCCGCGCCGACACCCGCTCGACGCCCGCGCCGACGCCCCGATCCCCCGCCCATTTCCCGTCCCCCACGCCCCAGGCGACTCAGGTCTTCCGCTCCGCCTTCGCGCCCGCGGCCCCGCCGCCGCCGGTCCCCTCGTCATCCGCCTCGTCCAGCTCCGCCCGCCCCACCGTCCGGCCGAGCTTGTGCACCTTGTCCGTCAGCTCCCCCGGGTTCTTGCTCTTGTCGATCATCTCCTCCGCCGAGATCATCCCCCGCATGTACAGCGACCACAGGTGGTCGTCCAGCAGCTGCATGCCGAACTTGCGCCCGGTCTGAATGGATGAATCGATCCGGAATGTCTTGTTGTCGCGGATCAGGTTCGCGATCGCCGGGGTCACCACCAGGAACTCGTACGCCGCGACCACCCCCTGCGTGTCGATCCGCCCCAGCAGCACCTGGCTCAGCACGCAGATCAGCGACGTCGAGAGCTGCACGCGGATCTGGTTTTGTTGGGTGACCGGGAAGGCGTCCACCACGCGGTCGATCGTCTTGGCCGCACCGGTCGTGTGCAGCGTCCCGAACACCAGGTGGCCCGTCTCCGCGGCACGGATGGCCGCCTCGATCGTCTCCAGGTCGCGCATCTCGCCCACCAGGATCACGTCCGGGTCCGAGCGCAGCACGCGCCGCAGCGCCTCGGCGAAGCTCGGGCAGTCGTTCCCGATCTCCCGCTGGTTCACGATGCACTTCTTGTGGTAGTGGTAGTACTCGATCGGGTCCTCCATCGTGACGATGTGCCGGTCCATCGTCTGGTTGATGAAGTCCAGCATCGTCGCCAGCGACGTCGTCTTCCCCGACCCCGTCGGCCCCGTCACCAGGAACAGCCCGCGGGGGCGCCGCACCAGCTCCTTGCACATCTCCGGCAGGCCGATCTGCTCGAACGTCAGCAGCCGGTTCGGGATCTGCCGGCACACGATCGCGATGTCCCCGCGCTGCTTGAAGATCGACACGCGGAACCGCGCCGCGTCCCCGTACGCGAACCCGAAGTCGCACCCCCCCTCCTCCTGCAGCTCCTGCTGGCTCCGCTCCGGCGTGATCGCCTTCATCAGCGACACCATGTCGTCGGAGTCCAGCACCTTCGTCTGCAGGTTCCTCAGGTGCCCGTGCAGCCGCAGCGTCGGCGGCCGCCCCACCGTCAGGTGCATGTCCGAGGCCCCGAGCTTCACCACCGTGTCCAGCAGGCGGTCAATCTGCATCGTCGACATAGACAGGTCCTATCCGCAGTGCTTCTGCCATCGCCCGGACGCGCCCGACCGGCCGTCGCGCGGCCGGACCAGGTCGCCCCGCGGCGCTTATTCCTCGTCCGTCGCCAGCCCCACGTCCGCGTCCACCTGCGCCACGCGCGCGATCTCGTCCGGCGTCGTGTCCCCGCGCAGGATCTTCAGCTTCCCGTCCGCCACCAGCGGACGCATCCCCGACGCCAGCGCCGCGTTCCGCAGCTCCGTGATCGACGCCTGGTTGAACGCGAGCTCCCGGATCTCCGAGTTCATCAGCATCATCTCGAAGATCGCCTTCCGGCCCCGGTACCCCGAGTTGTTGCACGCCGAGCACCCCACCGCCTTGTACACCCGCCCCGCCGCCTCCGCCCGGCTGATCCCCGTCAGCGACAGGAACTTCGGGTCCGGCGCATCGTCCAGCTGCTTGCACTCCTTGCACAGGATCCGGATCAGCCGCTGCGCCATGATCGCCTGGATCGAGCTCGCCACCAGGAACGGCTTGATCCCCATGTCCACCAGACGCGTGATCGCGCTGGGCGCGTCGTTCGTGTGCAGCGTCGAGAACACCAGGTGCCCCGTCAGCGCCGCCTGGATCGCGATCTCGCCCACCTCCCGGTCGCGGATCTCGCCCACCAGGATGATGTTCGGCGCCTGGCGGAGCATCGTCCGCAGGATCTCCTTGAACCCCAGCCCGATCTTCTCGTGCACCTGGCACTGGTTGATCCCCTCGAAGTTGTACTCGATGGGGTCCTCGGCCGTGATGATCTTCTTGTCCGGCCGGTTCAGCACGTCCAGCGCCGAGTACAGCGTCGTCGTCTTCCCCGACCCCGTCGGCCCCGTCACCAGGAAGATCCCGTTCGGCCGCCGGATGATCTTGTTGAATACCTGCAGGTTGTCTTCCTCGAACCCCAGGTTCGACAACCCGATCCGCACCGAGTCCGGACGCAGGATACGGGCCACCACGCTCTCGCCGTGGTACGCCGGGCACGCCGACACGCGGAAGTCGATCTGCACGTCGTCCACCGGCAGCTTGATGCGACCGTCCTGCGGGATCCGCTTCTCCGCGATGTTCATCCCCGCCATCAGCTTGAACCGGCTCAGCACCGAGTTCTGCATCCGCTTGGGCAGGTTGTCCCGCTCCATGCACACCCCGTCGATCCGGTACCGCAGGCGGACCCGGTCCGCCATCGGCTCGATGTGCACGTCGCTCGCACGCATCTTCACCGCCTCGGTGAGGATCCGCGTGCACAGCCGGACGATCGGCGCGTCCTCCGCCGCGATGTCGATCGACTTGTCCACCGACCGGTCCACCGAGCGGTCGATCGTCCGGTCGATCGACTCGGTGACCAGCGACTGCCCCGCCTCCACCATCGACACCTGCCCCCCGCCAACCCCGTTCATCTTCGTGTCGATGAACTTCTTGATCGCCGACCGCCCCGCCAGCCGCGCATCAATCTCCACGTTCAGCCGGAACCGCAGCATGTCCTGCAGCTCCAGGTCCATCGGGTCGTGGATCACCAGCTGCAGCCGGCCGTTGCTCTTGGACAGCGGCAGGATCAGGTGCTTCTTGATCAGGTCCTCGGGGATCAGCTTCGGGTCGATCCGCTTCGACACCGCGTCCGACGACAGGTCGACGTACTCCATCCCGAACTGGTTCGCCAGCGCCTTGGCGACCTGGTCCTCCGTCGTCGCGCCCGACTCGATCAGCGCCTCCCCCAGACGCTTGCCGCTCCCCGCGGCCGCCTTCATCGCCGCCTCGACCTGCGCGGCCGTCACCACGCCCCACCCCACCAGGATCTCGCCCAGTTTCTTTCTCGATCGTGCCATGAACCCGCCGCAGTATGTGATCCGCCCGCTCCCGCGGGCCGTTGCTCTTGGACCAAATGAGGACGCATGGTAGCGAACCGCCAAGCGGCCCGCACGCCCGGCGGCGCCCCCCGGACCGCCGATGCGCCCTCCCCCCGTCCCGTCATACCATCCTGCCCGCCAGACACGCCGCCGAAAGAGCCTCCTGTGCCCGACCGGAACTCCCCTGTCAACCCATCCTCCGCTCCCGCCCCGCGCCCGAACTCCCCCGTCCGGCTCTTGATCACCGCCGGCCCCACCCACGAGCCCATCGACGCCGTCCGCTTCCTCGGAAACCGCTCCTCCGGCCGGCTCGGCACAGCCCTCGCCGACCACGCCGCGGCCCGGAACTGGGACGTGAGGCTACTCCTGGGGCCGACGCCCCTGACCCCCCGCTCTTCGCGTGCGCACCTCGTGCGGTTCCGCACGACAGCCGACCTTCGGGCCCTCCTGGCCGAGCACCTCCCCTGGTGCGACGTCCTCATCATGGCCGCCGCCGTCGCCGACTACACGCCGGTTCTCGAAGCCCCCGACGCCGCCGCGAACCCCTCCTCCGCCGGCAAACTCCGCCGCGCCGACCAACCCCTCACCCTCCGCCTCGAGCCCACCCCCGACCTCCTCGCCGAATGCTCGCGCCGCCGCCGCCGCGGCCAGATCCTCGTCGGATTCGCCCTCGAGCCCCGCGACCGCCTCCTGGACTCCGCCCGCTCCAAGCTCGCCCGCAAGGGCCTCGACTTCATCGTCGCCAACCCCCTGGAAACCATGGACGCCGACACCATCGAGGCCACTCTCCTCGCCTCCGACGGCTCCGAGCGGGCCACCCCCGGCCCCATCCCCAAGCACGACTTCGCCCCGTGGCTTCTCGACGCCCTGGGCCCCGCAATCGCCGCGAACCTACCGTTGCGCGATGCCGCCTCCCCCTGAATCTCCGGACAATCACCAGACCCTCGCCGACTACCTCGCCGCAGCCATGCCCGGCGCATCCCCGCGCTCCCGCCAGCGGATGATCAAGTTCGGCCGCGTCACCATCAACGGCCAGCCCGCCGCCAGCACCGACCAGCGCCTCCGCCCCGGCGACAGCGTCGCCATCCAACCCCCTTCCCCGAGCCCCCCCGTTTCAGGGGATGAGCCAAAGCCCAACTCCTCCCAAACTACCCCCTCGCTGCGCCCCAAGAAAGTCCCAGTCCCCCGCGCCGGCGGGGTCCCCGCCCGCGACCGCCGCGTCGGCCCTCCCCGCCGCGAGCGCAACGCCGGCCATTCTCCTCAGTTTGCCAAGGGCAAACGCCCCGGCCGCCCGCCCCACACCTCCCCGACCACGCCCCCCGCCCCCGCCCCCAGCCACGGGCGGCCCCGCGCCAGCGCGCTG
>JBIQJK010000134.1:6459-8682 GCA_044507535.1 Planctomycetaceae bacterium
GCGTCTCCATCCTCTATGAGGACGACGACCTCCTCGTCGCCCTCAAGCCCCCCGGCATCATCACCGCCTCCCCAACCCCCGTCCGCGAGCCAACCCTCCTCGACATCCTCAAGGACTACGCCCGCAAATCCTCCCCTCGCGGCCCGCGCCCCCGGGATGAGTCCGGCGGCCAGCGCTCACGCTTCGGCGTCATCCACCGCCTCGACCGCGAGGCCTCCGGCCTGCTCGTCTTCACCCGCAGCGACCGCGCCTTCTTCGCCATCAAGGAGGAGTTCCGCGCCAAGCGCGTCCACCGCCACTACATCGCCCTCGTCGAGGGCGTCGTCGGCGAGCCCGACTCCACCGGCACAATCCAGTCCTTCCTGAAGGAGCTCCCCAGCGGCAGGGTCGTCAGCATCCCCCCCGAGGAGTACCGCGGCGCCCCCTACGTCCCCGGCCAGCGCCGCCGCCCCGGCGGCGGCGACGACGACGCCCCCGCCGGCGCCGCCAGGCTCGCCGTCACCCATTACCGTGTCCTCGCCACCGCCGGCAACCTCTCCCTCCTCCAGATCCGCCTCGAGACCGGCCGCAAGCACCAGATCCGCGTCCACCTCTCCGACCGCGGCCACCCCATCGCCGGCGACCACCGCTACGGCGCCAAGTCCGACCCCCTCCGCCGCCTCGCCCTCCACGCCGCCGAGCTCGGCTTCACCCACCCCAACACCGGCAAGCCCCTGCGCTTCTCCTCCCCCGCCCCCGACAGCTTCTACCGCGCCGTCGGCCTCCCGCCCCCCAAGCCCGTCGCGCACCCTCCCTCCCCCATCGCCCCGCCCGCTCCCCGCGGCGCCGCCCCCGAGACCTCCTGGGATCAGGTCGCCGAGTGGTATGATGAGCTCCTCGAGAAGGGCCCCAGCGACCACTACGAGAACGTCATCCTCCCCGGCGCGCTCCGCCTCCTCGCCCCCCAACCGGGCCAGAAGATCCTCGACGTCGCCTGCGGCCAGGGCATCCTCTCCCGCCGCCTCGCCGCGGCGGGAACGCGCGTCACCGGCGTCGAGGCTTCCGCTTCTCTCGTCGAAGCCGCCCAGCGCCACTCCAGCGCCGCCCCCGACCACCCACCCATCCGCTACCACGTCGGCGACGCCCGCGACCTCGCCCCGCTTCAGCTCGACCGCGATTTCGACGCCGCCGCCTGCATCATGGCCCTGGCCAACATCGACCCCCTCGAGCCCGTCTTCCGCACCGTCGCCGACCACCTCCGCCCCGGCGGCGCCTTCGTCGCCGTCATCACCCACCCCGCCTTCCGCGCCCCCAAGCAGACGTCATGGGGCTGGGACCCGCGCGAGAAGCGGCAGTTCCGCCGCGTGGACGGCTACCTCTCCCCCGGCCAGCACCGCATCCAGATGCACCCCGGCGCCGACCCGTCGATCGTCACCTGGACCTTCCACCGCCCCATCCAGACCTACGTCGCCGCCCTCGCCGCCGCGGGCCTTCTCGTCAACGCCCTCGAGGAGTGGCCCGCCCAGCGCACCAGCACCTCCGGCCCCCGCGCAAGCGAAGAAAACCGCGCCCGCCGCGAGATCCCCCTCTTCCTCGCCTTCCGCGCCATCAAGCACGCCTGACCCCAACAACCCAATCCCACAAAAGAGAGCACAACCCAAAGGGGAGCCCCGTGCGCAAGCTCGTGGTCGAATCTTCCCGCGCACCCCCACCGCCAAAGACGATTCGCGAAGCACGCGAAGAGAACGGAGCAGCGCGAAGCAGAAAGCCGCGAAGAAGCGGAGAAACGATCCGGCAGCCCAGCGCAGGCTTGCCCCCACAGGACGCTGACTCCACTCTCTCCTCTGAGCCCCTCTCCCCCATGCAGTCTCCCCCGCTTGCCCCGCTCCCCCCGCGTTCCTCTCCCCCTCTTCAACTCCCCCCGGCTCACTCAAGACGCCAGCGCTTCCGCCTCCGCCGCGACGATCTCCCCCACCTCCTCCATCGTCGCGCCCCTCCCCCACCCCGCCGCCCACACCATCACCACGTTCTTGGTCAGCGGGT
Source organism: Planctomycetaceae bacterium (assembly GCA_044507535.1). Taxonomy (GTDB): domain Bacteria; phylum Planctomycetota; class Phycisphaerae; order Phycisphaerales; family UBA1924; genus CALAFV01. Next base: position 8,482 of record JBIQJK010000134.1, read on the forward strand.
GCTGCGGCGAGACCCAGGACGAGATGGTGAGCGTGGTGGTCTCGGCCGCGGCCGGCGCCGCCGCCAAGGCCGCGAGACAGACTCCGAGCGCCAGTGTACTGAGATTTCGCATGGTTCCTCCCTATCGGCGGTGCATGGGGTCGACCGCCCTGAGGGAACGGTAGAGGAACCGGCGCAGCCCTTCAATGCCTGGATTGTGCC
>JBIQJK010000135.1:0-8647 GCA_044507535.1 Planctomycetaceae bacterium
CCCATCGCCGCCGAGCCGGACTGGCGGGTGCAGCGGCGGATGTGGCGGCGGGTGGTGGGAGGGAACGGTGGGAAACCTGTCGCTTCCCGCGGCGGGTGACGGCCATACCGTCGTTTGCTGGGTCAAATTGCCATCAGTTCTGAGCGCCTTGGGGCGTGGCAGGTTGACACAGTCATGCAGCGGCCCCGCCGCGGTATGCTCTGGTAGCTTCCACCACTTCCACCCCTCGATCGGCTGGCACGGATCCGTCCGGCCCACAGCACGATTGTGTTCGGCAGCGGGGTCGCGCCGGCCAGGTGAGCCGCGGACCGCCGGCTGCTGTTGCAATGCGGAGCCAGAGGATGGCTAAGCAGTTCGATCCCCGCAAGGTTCTTCGCCTCACCTCCAACAGCCTGTTGCAAGAGTTCTTCGCTAGCCACGGAGAGCTCCTCGACTTGCCATGGGACACGCTCCAGGAAACGCAGGTCGGGCCGATCTACGAGGCCATGCAGAAGCTGCCCCCGAAGCGACTCACGGAAGTGGAGACACTCCTGCGGGACGTGCAGGAGCTGGCGGACGAGCGCGGCATCATCGCGCTCGCCGAGGAGCTCAGCAGCCTCTCCGAGGCCAAGCTCACGGCGTTCACCGAGCTGGACTCGAATTATGACAAGGCGATGTGGTCTCATCTCCACGAGCCCGTGGCCTTTCTCCGCGCCGCACTGTTCGCCCGAGCGGATTCGCTCGCGACCGGGCGGAACTGGGTGCAGCGCAACGGCCTTCCTTCGGTTGAGGTCAAGGTGGATGAGGCCATGACGTCGGCCCTCGCGGCGTCGATGAGCGCGTACTACACCAAGGCACAGGCCCGCGGGGGCAACGTCGTCGTCGAACACTACGAGCGGGCCGGCGGGGCCATCTACTTTTTCGGCTACCTTGAGGACTACCCCGATACACGGCTGGCGTTTGATGACGCGGAGGGAATGGTGCGACGCGCCGAGCGTGGGGCGTTTGAGAACCTGTTCGTGTACGACCCGAATGCGGGCACGCTCGATGTCTTCGCCCACGGCGGCAAGAAGGTACGCGAGCCGCTCCAGGAGTGCTTCAGCACGGTCGTGCTCGGGACGCCTCTCCCCCCAGAGGACCGATCCCGTCCGCCGTATCAGCTCGACCACCTACTCGACCCCGCGACGCCCTTTCCGACCGATCCGGCCGACCGCATCGCCCGGGTGCGCGTGCGGCGGCTGCGTGTCGAACCCGTAGACAGGCCGCGCAGGCGGATGACCCTTGAGGCAGATCCCAATGGGCCGATCGACGACATCCAGAAGATGATCGACGAGTACCTCCGCATCGAGGCCGTGCCGCGAAAGAAGTTGCGAGTGACGCAGGCGACGTTCGCTTTGGAGTTCATCCCCGGGACAGCGACCCAGCCCAAGTCGATGACGTTCGAGGTCAGCTGCCCCAGCAGCTGCAACCTCAAGAGCAAGACCGAGGCAATGCGGCTGGTTGGCGAGCGGTGCCTGCGGCTGTGGGGGATCGTTCGTGGATGAGGCGATGGAGTTGCTGCTGAGGAGCTTTGACACGCCCGGGCCGGTCGTGACGGCGGAGGAACTGGGCCAGTGGCCGCCGGGGACAAGGGAGACTCTGGAGCGGCTGGGGCTCCTCCAGCAGGCCGTTAACGCGAGCCATGCCCCATGCCCGAGCTGCGAGTCCCGCCACGTCGAGGAGGTAGTCGCCTGCGAGGATAGCGACGGCGCGACGCGGTTCTACATCTCTTGCCCGGAGTCGCTGCGAGAACAGATCGCTGAGGAATGCCTGCGACAATGGACATTCGACTGGTCCAGTCTGGCTCGGCACGCGGCCCGCGAACTCAACCTCAACGGGAAGGTCGAGGCGGTCATCCCGGACAGGGTGTGGCGGCTGGGCCGACAGACATGCGACGGGCTGTCGCGGGAGTTCCTGCTCGCCCGGGGCCTGCTCTGGCCTGACGGGGCCACCCTCCAGCCCTCGCTCATGGGCGGGGCAAAGCGGATCGTGCTCGTGATGAATGCGCCATCGCCCCAGTGGTGGAGCGGGGAACCGCCGGCGGTGGTCCGGCTCGACGCCGTCGCGTCGCTGGCCGCACCGTGGGACCTTCCGGGGGTGGCGGACGCCATCCGGCGCTCCGACCGGCGAGATGCCGCTGTCGGCACCCTGGACGTCTCGGCCAAGAAGGACAGGGTCCTTCGACGCGCCATACGCAGCGCGCTGAATCACGAGCAGTTCGATCAACTCGTAGCGCAGGAGTACCGGCGCCAGCCCTCGTACACCAAGGTCACCGCGGCAATCAAAGCCCGAGGCATAAAGACGAACCGCTCTGCGGTGGGTCGGGCGATGAAGCGCATGGGCGGTCCCCGCGCTGTGCTGCGCCTCGATGAGTCCCGCTTCGAGAAGCCCGTCTCGTCTCACAAGCGAGACAGACCCAAGAAATCCTGATCCGATTGTAAGTCGTTGACGCCGCTGGGTTTGTGTTCCCGGTGGGCTGTCGCGCGCGCTCATCTCGCGCGCCAAAAGCGAGACACCGGCCGCCCCCTGTGATGGCCGGAGCGGTCAGATCCCGGTGCCAACACAGCCGTTTCCTCGTGAGCGGACCCTCGCGGCGCGTCGCCGCGGCGCAGGGTGCTATCTCTGCGCGCCGCCCGGCTGATGCCCAGCGGAACGCCGCCTCCGGCCCACGGAGGCGGCCGTGGGCGAAGACTCCCTCCGCGACGCGATCGCGGGCTCGAGGACGCAGAGGCTGATCAACTCGAAAGCGAAGTCGGTGGTTGCCAAATGGGGCGGGACACGGACGGACACGGAGGACCTGGCACAGTTCATCAACCTGTTCCTGGTTCGGCTCGTGCCAACCTACACGGCGGAGCGGGCGGGGGTCGGAACCTTCATCGATCGGGGCATCGACTGGGGCATCCGGGCGTACCTCCGGGAGCAGCGCCGGGACAAACGGGGCCGCGGCAGGCGGCTCAGGTCGCTCGACACACCGGTCCGCCCCGGCTTCCTGGCCGGCGGCGACCGGCTCCAGGGGACGCTCGAGGCCGCGAGCGCCAAGACCGTCTGGCTCGACAAGTTCCACCGGGTCCTCGCCGGCGCCGCACCGGGGGACGCAGCCGTCGCGCGGGCGCTGATGCTGACCGGCAGCGTGCTGGGGGCGTCGCGGGAGCTGGGCGTCAGCCGCCGCCAGGTCGAAAAGGCCATGGAGCGGCTGCGGGAGCTGTTCGACAGGAGCGACCTCGAGGGAATCTGACCTGGGCGCGGGCAGCCTGCCCCGGGAGGGTCTATGTGGGGGCGCGGAGGGCCGATCGCTCGCCCTCCGCAGGAGCCCGACGATGACACTTGGCACGTACCGGTTCGAGTTGGAGAAGGGGGTGGATCAGGAGGAGGCGGAGCGGACCTTGCAGCTCGCCATCCTCGGGGCCGAGGGGCTGTATGGCCCGGCGCGGGTGCGTCTGGACGCGTGGTACCGGCGTGAGCCGGCCCGGCGGGCGCTGGTCGTGGACGCCACGACCGAGGTCGGCGCCGCCGTGGTGCGGATCTTCACCTCGTACCTGACCCGGGAGTTCGGGGAGGAGTCGTTCTCGGTCCGCCGCCTGCCGGACCCGGCGCCGACCGGGACAGCCCAGGTTCCGACCGGGAGGCATCCATGAGTGGTCGGTCCGGACAGTCCTGCAGGACAGGCTCCTGGGAAGGCGTGGCTCGGGGCGTCTATCCGGACATGGATCAGGCTCCCAAAGGACAGAACTTCCCCAAGATCGCATTTAATGCTGACGGCGTACCAATGACGCTGCGCAAGCGGCCGCAGTGGGTCTGCTGGCGCTACGAGCAGCGCGAGGGCAAGCCGACCAAGGTCCCGGTCAGCACCACCACCGGCACCCGCGCCAGCAGCACCGACCCCTCGACCTGGGGGACCTTCGAATCCGCCGTCGCGGCGCTCGATCGGGACGGGGGGCTGGCCGGCGTTGGCTACGTCTTCGCCAAGGACGACCCGTTCACCGGCATCGACCTCGACGGGTGCATGGGCGCCGATGGCGCCCTCGCGGCCGGGGCCGCCCAGATCATCTCCGACTTCGCTAGCTACACCGAGGTCAGCCCCAGCGGCACCGGCGTGAAGATCATCTGCATCGCCGACAAGCCCGCCAGCTCGGGGTGCCGCTCCAAGGCCATCGGGGGCTTCCGCGAGACCGAGGTCTACAGCGCCGAGCGCTACTTCGCCATCACCGGCAGCAGGCTCGAGGGCGCCCCCAGCGAGGTCCGCCCGGCCCAGGAGGCGCTGGACCGGCTGTGCGCCAGGCTCTGGCCCGCCAAGGCAAAGGACGCCGCGGCTCGGCCGGCGCCGACCGGGACCGCGTTCGAGGGCGGCGACGAGGAGCTGCTCCGGCGGGCCTTCGCGGCCAGGAACGGCGAGAAGACCCGCCGGCTGTTCGACGGCGACACCTCCATGCACGGGGACGACGACAGCGCCGCGGACCTCGCGCTGTGCACGACCCTGGCGTTCTGGTGCGGCGGGGACGATGGGCGGATCGACCGCCTGTTCCGCCGCTCGGGGCTGTACCGGGAGAAGTGGGACCGCGAGGACTACCGCCAGCGGACCATCCGCAGGGCGGTGGAGTCGTGCGCGGAGTTCTACAACCCGACCCCCAAGGGCAGCGGCGGACCGGCCCGAACCGGGTCCGCCGAGGCTGGGCAGGGCGCAGTCCCTGTTCCGGAGCAGCCCCCCTCGGCGCAAGAGTGCCGGCCCTGCAGCGATCTGGGCAACGCCGAACGCTTCGCCGAGCAGCACGCCGACAAGCTCCGGTACTGCCACGGCACCGGCCGCTGGTACGTCTGGGATGGCCGGCGCTGGAGGCACGACCAGTCGGGGACGGCGCTGCGCCTCGCAGGGGAGACGGCCCGCACCATCTACGCCGAGGCCGCCGGGTGCGACGACAAGTCGCGGCGCGAGGAACTCGCCGAGTGGGCGCTCGTCTCCGAGTCCCGCCCCCGCCTGGAGGCCATGCTGGTGGTGGCGAAGTCCAGGCCACCGCTGGTTGTCGCCGCGGAGGACATGGACGCCGACGGCTCGCTGCTCAACGTCCTCAACGGCACGATCGACCTCAGGACCGGGGGGCTGCGGCCCCACCGCCGCGAGGACAACATCACCAAGCTCGCCCCCGTCCGGTACGACCCGGCCGCCTCGAGCCCGCTGCTCGACCAGTTCATCAGCCGCATCTTCGCCGGGGACGAGTCGCTGGTTGGATACGTGCAGAAGCTCCTGGGTCACTGCCTGACCGGCGACATCACCGAGCACGTGTTCCCGATCTTCTACGGCGCCGGGGCCAACGGCAAGAGCGTGCTGGTGGACACCGTCATGGGCGTCATGGGCGAGTACGCCACCGAGGCGGCGCCCCAGCTCCTGGTCGAAACCCGCGGGTCCCGCGAGCACCCGACCGAGGTCGCGGACCTGATGGGCCGGCGGCTGGTGGTCGCCAGCGAGACCGAGCAGGGCGGGGCGTTCAAACTGGCCCTGGTCAAGCGGATCACGGGCGACGCGACGCTCAAGGGCCGCTTCATGCGGCAGGACTACTTCTCGTTCCCGCGGACCCACAAGACCATCATGGTCACCAACAACAAGCCGAGGGTGAAGGAGGACTCCGAGGCGGTCTGGCGGCGGCTCAGGCTGATCCCCTTCACGGTCGTCATCCCGCCCGAGGAGCGGGACCCCAAGCTCATGGAGAAGCTCAAGGAGGCGTGGCCGGCGGTCTTGGCGTGGCTGGTGCGGGGATGCCTGGCGTGGCGGGCCGAGGGGCTGCACGCGCCCCAGGCGGTGCTGGTGGCCACGGACGAGTACCGCGACGCCGAGGACCAGGTCGGGCGGTACCTCGAGGACCGCTGCGTTGTGGACGGCACCGAGACGAGCCCGTCGCCGCGGCAGTTCACGCCCTGGGCGGCGCTGCTGGCGGACTACACGGCGTGGGCCGAGGAGGTCGGGGAGCCGGCCATGCACGGGCGGCGGCTGGGGGAGGCGCTGGACAAGCGGGGGTTCCCGACGCTGACGCAGCGGTTCGGGGGCAAGCCCGCCAAGGGGCGCGCCCTGTCGCTTCGGTCGGACGCCAGGCAGTACATCGATGAGGAGGACGTGCGGTGAGGCGTTACCCGTTACGGGCGTTACCTGCCTCCCGGCATTGCGCCCATGCGTACGCGTGTGGGCGCAATGCTGAAATGGTGGTTACGCCGGTTACGAGTAACGGCGGCGCGGGAGGCATGCCCGGGGCCGCACGTGATCTTCGTCGTCGCGGGCAACGGCCGCCGCGATGGTCTATGTGGGGGGTGTGGACAGCATCGTCACCATCAAACTGGGGGGACCCGGCGACGTACGGAGGGGGGTACCCCCCCCCGTTGGTTCCCTCCGGCGGGGATCTTCGCCGCAGGTCGGGAGGCGTCGCACTTCCCGGGCAAATCTGGTCTCGAATCTCGCCATGGCCATGCGCACCCCGCGTGGCCCGCGGCGGTGGGGGGAGGGGTGAACCGTGGCTGACCTGAGCACGCGGCTGAGGATGCTGGAGCGGCGCCGGCGAACATCGTCTTCCTCGTCATCGTCTTCGACGTCTACGACGCCTTGCGGGGGCCGCCCCCTGACCGGCGAGGAGTTGGCCCTGCGGCTGGGGGTCACCGGGGAGACGATCCGCCGCTGGGCGGGGCAGGGGATGCTGTCCTGTGGCACGCACCCGTCGCGCACGTCCTGGCCCGTGTACGACGAGGCCGCGTGTAGAGCGTGGGCCGCGGCCAACCAGCCGCAGACCGCCCTGCGGCCGACTACGGGCAGCATGGGGGGCGTGTCGCCCGCGGGCGGCGGTGGGGGGGAGGGGGGCCGGGCGGCGCTGCGGGCTCGCCGGCTGCACCTCCAGTGCCAGCTCATGCGGCTGCGGCTGATCCGCGAGCGCGAGCAGCTCCTCGAGGCCGGGGAGTGCCGTGCGGCGTGGCGCCGGCACTCGGGGTTGGCGCGGGGCAGATTGGGCGCCCTGCCGGCGCAGACGGCGGCGAGGCTCGCGGGGGCCTTCGGGCTCGGGGAGGAGGCGCGGGAGCGATTCACAGCCATCCTGGCGGCGGAGATGGCGCGGGTGACCGGCATGGTGTCGGAGGACCCGTTGGCGGACGCCGAGGCAGCTCCGGAGACACGACATGGACGTTGAGATGTGGCCGATCGAGAACATCAAGTTGCACGAGCACGATGCGCTCCTCCGCCCCCCCGGCGTGGACGCTCTCGCCGAGGCCATCCGGTACTTTGGCTTCCGCCAGCCGCTGGTCGTGGATGCCGACGGCGTCGTCCTCTCGGGCGAGGCGGGGCTGTGGGCGGCGCGCGACCTGGGGATGCAGTCCGTCCCGGTGCACGTAGCGCGCGACCTCACGCCCGAGCGGTGCCGCGCCTACCGCATCGCGGCCCGCGCGGTGGCAGGGCACTGGGCCGGGGCGGGCGCGGTCGGATGGGAGGCCGGCAGGCTCGAGGCCGAACTCGAGGGGCTCAGCGAGGCGAGCGTCGAGGTGCTGGACGGGCTCTGCGTGGAGGTGCAGTCGGCGTTGGACGGGCCGTACCCGTACTTCGGGTGGTGTGCTGAGTGCGGGGGCGGCAGGAACTGCAATATCGAGAGGGCTCACTGGGGCTACTGCGACAAGCACCGGACGCGCTGGTTCGCGGGCTCCAATGTGTTCAGCGACTGGCGAAACGAGACGGAAGAGCAGTGGCGGAGCCGGTGGGAGCGGATCGGCGCGTACCGGGAGGTCAAGGGCGTGTTCCCCACGCAGGAGTCGGAGGCGAAGCGGAAGCTCGCGCGGCGGCCTTGGCTCACCCGAGACAGGGCGGCGGTGCCCGAGGCGGCCGGTGCCGACTGAGTGTTCCGAGCTACGCCTTTGGACGAGTCCGTAGCTCAAGAGCTTCGCCGGGGTGATGGTACACTGCTCGGCCGGGGCGCCGCTTGTGGGGAGATCGGAGTGTTGTCGCGTGGCAGGCTCAGCTGAAGCTGGGATGAATGAGCTCGAGGTGCTCCGTTGGGCGGCGTGGAGCCTCTACGGGATCGAGCGGGAGGGGGACGAGCATTTGGTCCTGGGTCAACCGGACCGAGAGCGCGGTCGCACCTGGGTGCTGGCCACCGGGCGATGGAACGCGCTTGGCCGCAAGTCCTTGCGTCCGGAGTCCGCCGGGCTTATCCGATACGTGCTCGAGTTCGAGCGGCGCATGGTTCGCGGCGCGGCGGGGAGGCGCCCCGGAGCCGTCTGGACGCTGTGGGTGCGGTCAAGTTCGGACGACGAAGTCGAGTGGGTCGAGGATGACGGGGGCAACGAGGTCGTGAGCCATGTCTGGCATTCCGAGGCCGTAGCGCAGTGCGAGACGACGTGGATCAGCGGGCTGAGGGAACCGACAGAGGGATCGCGGCGTGAGATCGCCGGTGAGCTGTTCTTTCGCCACTTGTCGCACCTCAAGCGGCACCATCAGGACACCCTGCACACGAGCCTTGAGGGCGACGCGGCCGACTTCATGCACGAGATGGTCGCGCGAGTCTGGGGTCTGAGATAGGACGGATCGAACCGGCAGGCGTACGTGCGGAGCTACGTCTTTTGCCCGATCCGTAGCTTCCCCGCCCCCCCCCAAATGGCAGAGAATGGCAGC
>JBIQJK010000136.1:0-8437 GCA_044507535.1 Planctomycetaceae bacterium
GGGGGGGTTAGCGGCCCGGGGGGGCGCCGCCGGGCGGGGTCTTGCCGGAGTCGGGCGGTGGGGGGCTGGCGTCGCCGTCGCCTTCGCCGTTGCCGGTGGTGGGGGGGGCCACGGGGATCTCGGCCTCGAGCTCCTCCCTGGATGGCGGGTTCAGGAGCGAGGCGACGACGCCGACGCTGAGCATGCCGAGGATGACGTAGATCGAGACGTCGGTGGGGATCTTCCACGGCGTGTGCACGAGGCACATCTTGACGCCGACGAAGAGCAGGACGACGACCAGCGCGGGCTTGACGTAGCGGAAGTGGCGGATGAGGGCGGCGAGGCAGAAGTAGAGGGAGCGCAGGCCGAGGATCGCGAAGATGTTGCTGGTGAAGACGATGAAGGGGTCGGCGGTGATGGCGAAGATGGCGGGGATGGAGTCCACCGCGAAGATCAGGTCGGTGAACTCGACGAGGATGAGGGCGACCAGCAGGGGGGTGGCGACGAGGCGGAGGCGTCCCGAGTCGGGCGGGGCGTCGGGATCGGGGAGGCGGGTGAGGAACCTCTGGCCGTCGTACTTGTCGCTGACGGGGATGATGCGCTTGATGAGGCGGTAGGCGAGGCCGGCGGTGGGGTCCTGGTTGGACTCGCTGACGGTGGCCATCTTGATGGCGGTGAAGATGAGCAGGCCGCCGAAGATGTAGGTGATCCAGGCGAAGCGCTCCACGAGGGCGACGCCGACGAAGATCATGATGCCGCGCATGACGACGGCGCCCATGATGCCCCAGAACAGGACGCGGTGCTGGTAGATCGCGGGGATCTTCAGGGAGGCGAGGATGACGGCGATGACGAAGACGTTGTCGAGGGAGAGGGACTCCTCGACGAGGTAGCCGGTGAAGAAGAGCTTGGCGGCCTCGCGCCCGGTGACGGTCTGCGTCTCGCCGGGCCGGCCGAGGACGGGGACCTCGAGGCCCAGGCCGAGCCAGTGGTTCTGGTAGAGGAAGTAGACCAGGACGTTGAAGAGCATCGCCACGCTGACCCAGACGATGGTCCAGTGGATCGCCTCGCGGGTGGAGACGGCGTGGGCCTTGCGGTGGAAGACGCCCAGGTCCAGGAGCAGGATGACGCCGATGATGGCCAGGAAGCCGGCGTAGGCGATGGGGCGGTAGCTGGCGTCCAGGGCGAGGGTGGCGGTGAGCCCGGAGAGGGCGTCGGGGGAGAGGATGGCGGTGAGCATGCGGGTTCCGTGGCAAGCGCAACAGGCGGCGCGGGCGCGGGGCCCGGCCGCGGCGGTTGGTCTTGCCAGGTGCATCGAAGGTGCGACGCATGCAGCGGCCGGGCGTGGCGGAAAGCCGCGACGCCGTCCTGACGGCCGATGCCCCCGCTTCGGCGGGAGGCTACTCCCCAACTCGGACGACCGCGGGGAGGATAGGCGGTCGGGGTGGGGGGTGTGAAGGGGGAGTGAGAGAGAAGGGGCGGAGGGGGGACGGACGCGGCTTGATCAGGCCGCGCCACAGGGAGTGGAGAAGGGGAGGGCGGGCAGGGGGGGAGAGCACGGGCTGGAACGCCCGGTCCGCGCGCTGGCTAGAGGCCGACGGTGCGCATGCGGAGGCGGACGAGGAGGTCGCTCAGGGCCAGGCGGGCGCCGGGGGCGGGCTCATCCGGGAGGTGGCTGGCCTCGGCCGCGGCGTCGAGCTCCGCGGCGAGGCGGTCGAGCTGGGCCTCGTGGCCGGCGATCTCGGCGGGGTCCAGGGCCTGCTTCTCCGCGCCGGCGAGCTTGCGGTCCACGAGGTCCTGGATGAGGGGGAGCCGCTCGGCGTCGGCGAGGCGCAGGAGGTTGGACTCGACCCGGCCGGTGCGCATCAGGTGGATGCCGGCGAGGAGGACGCGGTAGGTGTACAGGAGGCCCTTGACGGTGGGGCGGTCCTTCCGGGTGACCAGCCGCCACTGGCTCGCGGCGAAGCTGCGGTAGTGGTGCCGGTGGTGGCGGGTGATGCAGCGCGGGGCGATGGCGCGGAGCTCCTCGAACTCCGGCGCGGCGACGACGACCAGGGGGGAGAAGATCTGCTCGAGGACGTAGCCGTTGCGTTTGAGCAGGAGGAGGAAGAACTTGCGGGCATCGTGGGAGACCAGGTCGATCTCCGCCCCGGGGGATTTGTCCATGACCTCGACGGTGTCGCTCGGCGGGTGAAGGGAGAGGGCCTCGCGGGCGGGTGTGATGTGGGACCCGCGGAGGTCGATGTCCGAATCCGGCGAGGCGAAGCCGTAGAGGTGCGCGCCGCTGATGGTGACGAAGAGGAAGGGGTAGGGGACGCCGGCGAGGTGCCGGCGGATCGCGGGGTGCTGCGTGATGGGGAGCATGGGGCCCAGGATACCGGATGCGGCCGGGCCCGGGCCTTATTCGTGCCGGTACGCGCGCCGGGTGCAGCCGCCGTGGGCCGCGAGGCGGTCCAGGAGCCGGGCGGGGTCGGCATCGACGACGATCGCCTCGCGGTGGCGGAGGCGCATGAAGCCGTCGGCATCCGCGCGGTCGAGCCAGCGGAGGATGTCGTCGTAAAAGCCGTCGGTGTTGAGGATGCCGATGGGGCGGTCGTGGATGCCGAGCTGCGCCCAGGCGACGATCTCGAAGAGCTCGTCGAGGGTGCCGACGCCGCCGGGGAGGGCGACGAAGGCGCGGGCGATGTCGGCCATGGCCTTCTTGCGCTCGTGCATCGTGTCCACGATGCGGAGGCTGGTGATCCCCTCGTGGCCGAGCTCCCTGGCCATCAGCTCGCGGGTGATGATGCCGGTGACGGTGCGTCCGCCGGCGAGGACGGCCGCGGCGACCTCGCCCATGAGCCCGGCCTTGCCGCCGCCGTAGACCAGGTCGACGCCGCGGGCGGCCATCTCGCGTCCGAGGTCCGCCGCGGCGCGGCGGTAGGCGGGCGGGTTGCCGGGTGCGGCGCCGCAGTAGACGCACAGGGGGGAGAGGGTGTGGGGGGGATGGGGGGAGTGGGGGGGCATGGGCGGGAGTGTACTGGCCGGCCCGGGCGCGGAGGAGGGGAGCGGCCGGGCGTGGCCGAAGGGCGAGGGGGCGATCGCGGCAGAGGGGGATAGGCTTGTGCCGTGAAGCTCTCGCTCGGGCTCATCGCGGCGGCGCTGCTTTCGGCGGCGGTGGCCGGGGCGTTCGTGCTCCGGGGCGGTGAGTACGCGATGTTCCTGCTGGCGCTGGGGCTGGTGTCGTTCTTCGGGGCGATGCCGGTGGTGCTGGGGGTGCTGTCGCGCCGGGGGCTGCGCGGGGCGAGGGCCGAGGAGGATCAGGGCGCGATCGTGATCCCGCGCTCGGCGCTCGGTGACGCCGAGGCGGGCGGCGGGGAGGGCGAGGGGGCGATGGACCGGCCGCAGGGCTGAGGGGCCGGGCGGCGGCCGGCGCCGGGGAAGCGGGGACGGGGCGGCCCGAGGAGGCTCGCATGCAGGTCCTGGTCAACTCCGGCAGTTTCGTGGTGACGGACGCGATCGACGAGCGGGCGCGGGCGGAGGCGGAGGAGGCGATGAGTCGGTTCCGCGACCGCGTGACGCGCGTGGAGGTCCACGTGGACGACGTCAACGGGCCCAAGTCGGGGATCGACAAGCGGTGCATGATGGAGGTCCGCCTGGCGGGCCAGCCGCCGATCGCGGTGGAGCACCAGGCGGAGAACCTGTACGAGGCGATCACGGGCGCGGCGAGGAAGCTGGAGCGCGCGGTCGGCAACCGGCTCGGGCGGCTGGACGACCTGCACCCGGGCGGGCACTGAGCCGACGCACAATCATGGGTTGGCCCCATGCCGGGGCGGGACCGCCGGGCTCATCGCCATCCCTGCCTGCCGTGCACACGACATCGAGCGGCGTGGACGGCGCCGCGCGTGATCGGATCAAAGATTCCTTCATGCGGGGGCCGGCGCAGCGCGGTAGCATCGGCGGTTGCGTGGCCGCTCGTGGGGATGTTCCCCGGTGCGGCCCGCGCCGGCCGACGCTCGAAATCGCCCGAGTTCCTGCACGGTCGCTTCGGTTTCCCTCGGGCAACGGTGTCGGACGAGCCATGAAGAAGATTTACGTCGGCAACCTACCGTACAACACGAACGACGAGGAACTCCGCAGGCTGTTCGAGCAGTACGGGCGGGTCTCCGCGGCGAGCGTCGTGATGGACCGGGAGACGGGTCGGTCCCGCGGCTTCGGCTTCGTCGAGATGAGCGACGACCAGGAGGCCCGGGGCGCGATCGAGGCGATGAACGGCCAGTCGCTGCACGGGCGCGGGCTGACGGTCAACGAGGCCCGCCCGCGCGACTTCCTCCGTGTCGCCCGCCGATCCCTCCCCCGAGGGCGCCTTGCGCTAGCGGGGCTGGCGGGGCGGGGTGGAGGGCTCGGGGCTGATGAAGTCGCGCGGGCTCTGCTGCTGGGGCTGCGGCTGCTGCGGGAGCTCCTGGCGGACGGGCATGCTCTGGCCCGGGGTCATCCCCTGGCCGGCAGCGCCCGTGGGCGAGCCCTCGATCCGGGACTGGATCTGCTGGGCCATGCGGAGGTGGTCGCGCAGGACCGGGAGGGCGGCCTGGGCCTCGGCCTGCAGCGCGGCGTTGCTGGAGTCCCGCGCCTGCTGCTCGTGCAGGGCGATCGCCCGCTGGTGGGCGGCGATCTGCTCCTGGATGTACTCGCGGTCGAAGCGGTCGCCGTCGAACTGCGAGAGCCGCTCCATCGTCTGCTGGTCGGCCATGGAGACGCTCATGGGCATGCCGACGTTCTGGGTGCGGGCGACGCGGGAGAGGTTCTCCAGCAGCCTGGTGTGGTCGTTGATCATGTGCTGGGCGAACTCCCGGACGTCCTCGTCCGAGGCCCGCTCGAGGGCGAGCTCGGAGGACTGGATCTCGGCCAGGTTGCTCATGCCGGCCTCGCGGATGAACTGCTCGCCGGAGCGGAGGGCGACGGTCTGGATGCCGCCGGGGACCCACCCCTGCTGCATCCCCGGCCCCATCGGGCCGGTCTCGGTCGGCGCCGCGGCGTCGTCCCCGCGGACGACGGGCTCGTTCTCGCTGTTGGCGCAGCCGCTCAGGAGGGCGCCGGCGGGGAGGAGGAGGCCTGCGGCGAGCGAAAGCACGAGAGATCTGCTCTTCACGGTGGGGCTCCTTCTGGGGGGTGAGCGGCCGCCGCCGCTGCGTGGCGGCGCGCGGGCCGCGCTTCGACCGACCAATCGATGCCACCCGGCGATGAATCGCGGTTGGAAAGGCCGTGGGCGTTTGTTCAGGCGGGGCTCATTCGTCCTGACTTATGCGGCGCGGGCGAGCCACAGGGCCCACGCCGCCGCGTGCAGGACGATGATGAGCGCCAGCGCGGCCACGTAGGAGCCCTTGCGCCGCTTGTGCCGGACGAGCCGCATCGCCAGCAGGGCCCCGGGCCAGCCGCCGAGGAGCTCGAGCGTGTGGAGCGTGCGTTCGGGGACGCGCCGGCGGCTCAGGCGGGCGGCCCGCTTGTCGAGGGCGAACGCGCCGAAGGTGATGATGCTCATCGCCGCGTAGGCGCCGAGGATTGCCAGCTGCGCGTTCAACGGTTGACCCCGGCAGGGGGAACGGGCCGGAACGCGCCGGTCGAGCGGTCGAGCTCGGGGACGGTGCCGGTGGCGTCGGTCTGGGCGGCGTCGGCGATGTCGTCGGCCAGGCCGATGTCGATGAGGTTGCGCCCGCCGCGGGCGGCGCGGAGGGCGGCGAGCAGAGCGGAGTGGTCGCGATTGGCGGCGAAGGCGTGATGGAAGAGCTGGGCCTGGTCGTCGGCGAGGTCCACGCCGCCGGGGCCGAGGCGGGCGACCAGCCCGTCGATGATGGCGCCGGCGCAGAGGCAGTCGTCCACGCCGACCTTCCCGCCGGTGCCGGCGCAGATGAGCCGGACGGGGCGGACGTCGGCGGCGAGGATGCGGCAGAGGGCCGCGCGGTTGGCGAGGCAGCCGATGAGGATCCGGGCCGCGCCGCCGCGCTGGGCGAGCAGGACGGCGCGGGTGCCGTTGGTGGTGGAGAACAGGAGCGTGCGCCCCCGGACGGCGTCGGGGGTGTACTCGGCGGGGGAGTTGCCCAGGTCGAAGCCCTCGATGCGGACGCCGCCGCGTTCGCCTCCGAGGATGCAGGGCCCGTGCGAGCCGGCGTCGCGGAGCCGGAGGGCGTCGGCGGGCTCCAGGCACGGGACGACGGCCGCGGCCCCCGCGCTCAGGGCCCGGGTGATGGTGGTGGAGGCGCGGAGGAGGTCGATGACCACGGCGACCGAGCCGGGCAGGAGGGCGGGGTCGAGCAGGGCGGCGGGGCCGGGGAGTGCGTGGGCGGTGATCGTCAGTGGCACGCGGGAGGGTAGGTCGCGGGGCGCGGCGGGTCGGTCGATGGCGAGTTCGGCCTGGCGCCACCCTCGTTGTCGGAGAACTGGTTCTCTGAGAGAAGGGCCCGCCCACGGGCGGGTTGGCGTTCGACCGGCGCATCGGCCTGGGAGCGGCGACGGCGACGCAGTCGCCGGAGAGGGGGCCGGCGTGAATGGCGGTGAGAGGGCGTTCAGCATGCCGGCTGTGGCACAGGGTTGAGGAGAGCGCTCCGGCCGGGCGCGCCGTGCGCAGGCGGATGCTGCACGCCGGTTCACCGGGTCTTCATCGGGGCCGGTAGGCTCATGGGGAAAGCGTGCGCCGCCGGGGCGGCGGCGGAGAGGGGCGAGGGCGCATGGAGACCCGAGAGGCGGCCGCCGGCACATCCCGTCTGGTGACGATGGCGGCGCTCGCGGCGGTCGTCGTGGCGCTGTCGCTGGCGAAGGAGCTGCTGATCCCCCTGGCCCTGGCGACGCTGCTGAGCTTCCTGCTGGCGCCGCTGGTCAGCCGGCTGGAGCGGATCGGGCTGTCTCGGATCCCGGCGGTGGCGGTGGTGGTGGTGATCGCCGCCCTGCCGCTGGTGGTGATCGGCTGGATCGCGGTGACGCAGTTCATCGACCTTGCCAACGCGCTGCCGATCTACCGGGCGAACATCGAGCAGAAGCTGCGGGCGCTGCAGGCCCCGGCGGGGGGGATGCTCGAGCGGGCGATGGAGACGGTGCGGGACCTGGGCCTGCAGGGGGAGCCGGTGCAGCCGGAGCCGACGCCGCGGGGGGAGATCCCCACGCCGGTGGTGATCGTCGAGCCGCCGCCCAAGCCGCTGCAACTGGTCACCGGGGTCGTCGGCCCGCTGGCGGGTCCGCTGGCGACGCTTGGCATCGTGATCGTCTTCATGATCTTCATGCTCATCCAGCGCGAGGACCTGCGCGACCGGATGATCCGCCTGATCAGCCAGGGGCAGCTGACGCTGACCACGCAGGCGCTGGCCGAGGTCGCCTCGCGGATCAGCCGGTACCTGCGGTCGATGCTGCTGCTGAACATCGGGTTCGGGATCCTGGCGTCGATCGGGCTGCTGCTGATCGGCGTCCCCAACGCGCTCCTGTGGGGGCTGCTGTCGGTGGGGCTGCGGTTCATCCCCTACGCCGGGCCGGTGCTCTCGGCGGGGATGCCGATCCTGCTCTCGCTGGCGGTCTCGGACGGCTGGACGATGCCGCTGCTGACGGCGGGCCTGTTCATCACGCTGGAGGCGATCAGCGGGAACTTCTTCGAGCCGTGGCTGTACGGGACGACCACGGGGATCTCGTCGCTGGCGCTGCTGGTCGCGGCGGTCTTCTGGGCGTGGCTGTGGGGGGTGCCCGGGCTGCTGCTCTCCACGCCGATGACGGTCTGCCTGGCGGTGGCGGGGCGGTACGTGCCGCAGTTGGCGTTCCTGAGCGTGCTGCTGGGCGCCGAGCCGGTGATGGACCCGCAGACGAGGCTCTACCAGCGGCTGCTGGCGATGGACTACGACGAGGCGTCGGAGATCGCCGCGGAGTACCTCGAGACCCACTCGCTGGCGGAGGTCTTCGACCACCTGCTGATCCCGACGCTCCGGGCCGCGGACGAGGATGCCGAGCGGCGGACGCTCGACGACCGGCGGCGGCAGTTCATCTACGTCAACATGCGGGACCTGATCGACGAGCTGGCGCAGCGGTCGCTGGGGACGCCCCCGGTGCGGGAGGGGCCGGCCGGGGCGGGGAAGGGGGAGGAGCCGGGCGCCGGGGCGCCGGGGACCGCGCCGGGGGCGCCGGAGGTGGTCATGGTGGAGCCGCGGACGCCGGCGCTGGCCCCGGCGAGCGAGGCCGAGGCGAGGCGGGTCCGGGTGCTCTGCGTGCCGGCCCGGGACGAGGCGGACGTGCTGGCGGGGCACATGCTCGGGTACCTGCTCGCCGGCGCGGGGATCGGGTCCGAGACGCTCTCGCTGGAGGACATGGGGACGGACCTGGCGGCGGTCATCGCGGAGGTCCGCCCGGAGGTGGCGTGCATCTCGTCGGTGCCGCCGTTCGCGGCCACGCAGGCGCGGCTGCGGTTGCGGCAGGTCGGGCTCAAGGCACCCGGCGTGCGCACGGCGGTCGG
>JBIQJK010000137.1:0-8417 GCA_044507535.1 Planctomycetaceae bacterium
TCCCTCCCTCCCCCCTGCTCCCTTTTCCGCCGGTGCCCCCCCCACCGCCGCCGGCGGCGAGGGTGCGGCTGATGGTGGGAGAACGACCGGGGCGGGCCGGGGGTTCGGGGGGAACGCCGATGTCCTCGTCCCAGAGCTCGCGGTTGAGCTCGATGAAGCGCTCCATGAGCTGCTCGCAGCGGAGGTCGTTCAGGACGACGACCTCGGCGCCGGCGTCGCGGAGCCAGTCCTCGCGCCCCTGGAAGGTGATGTTCTCCCCGATGACGATGCGGGGGATGCGGTGGAGGACGGCGGTGCCGCTGCACATGGCGCAGGGGCTGAGGGTGCTGGCAAGGGTGAGGGTGTGCCAGTCGCGCCGGCGGCCGGCGTTGCGGATGCACACGGTCTCGGCGTGGGCGGTGGGGTCCCCCGTCTGGACGCGGAGGTTGTGGCCGAGGGCGACGACGACGCCCAGGGGATTCACCAGGGCGGCCCCGATGGGTATCCCACCCTCGCGGAAGGACTTGTGCGCCTGCTCGAGGGCGGTTTCGAGGGCGAGACGATCGATCTGGTGCTGGTCCATGCCCCACGTTATACACAGTCGGGGAAAATTCTCCGAATGCACCTTCCGAAGCCCGACCCTTTGTGTTACACTCACTGGTAGATGCCGAACGTCACGGACCATCTTCGGGATCTGCTCAGGCTGACGATGACGCCGGGGCTCGGGCCGGCGCTGATCGGCCGGCTGCTGGAACGGTTCGGATCCGCCGCGGCGGCGCTGGAGGCGAGCGAGACGGGGCTGCGCGAGATCCGGGGGATCGGGCAGGGGAAGGCGGTGACGATCGCACGCGGGCTGCGCGAGAGCGAGCGGCTCGCGGATGAGGAGCTCGTTCTGGCGGGCGAGCTCGGCGTCTCGATCGTCGCCCGCGGGGAGGAGGGGTACCCGCCGCTGCTGGCGCAGGTGCCGGATGCGCCGCCGATCCTGTACGTCCGCGGGGAGCTGCGGGCGCGGGAGGAGGACCGGTACGCGGTGGCGATCGTGGGGTCGCGCTCGTGCACGGCGTACGGGCATGAGCAGGCAGCGCGGTTCGCGATGCACCTGGCGGGGTGCGGGCTGACGGTGGTGTCGGGGGGCGCGCGGGGGATCGACAGCAGCGCGCACAGCGCGGCGCTGCGCGCGGGCCCGCACGCGCGGACGATCGCGGTGCTCGGGTGCGGGCTGGCGAACGTCTACCCGCCGGACAACAAGGACCTGTTCGACCGGATCGCGGAGGGGCGCGGGGCGGTGGTGTCGGAGCTGCCGCTGCGAACCTCGCCGAGTGCGGAGAACTTCCCGGCGCGGAACCGGATCATCTCGGGGATGTCGCTGGGGGTGGTGGTGATCGAGGCGGGGAGGCGATCGGGGGCGCTGATCACGGCGCGGTACGCGGCGGAGGACCACGGGAGGGAGGTCTTCGCGCTGCCGGCGCGGGTGGACTCTTCCGCGGCGGAGGGGTCCCTGGGGCTGCTCAAGAGCGGCGCCGCGGCCCTGGTGACGCACCCGGTGGACGTGGTGGAGGCCCTGGAGGCGCCGGCGCGGCACCTGCACCAGGGGACGCACGCGGCGAGATACGGCGGCGGGGGCCCGTGGGAGCGGGGAGAGACGCAGAATGGAACCGTGGGCCATCCAGTCGGGGAACAAGATGCCCACGTTGCCAGTTTGAATGGGCTTACGGACCCCCAGCGGGCCATTTTGGCGGCGCTGGAGGGGCCGCGGACGTTGGATGAACTCAGCCGCGAGACGGGGCTGGACCCGGCGGCGTTGCGGTCGGAGGTGACGGTGCTGGAAATTCGCCGCCGGGTGCGACGGGAGGGAACCCGGCTGGCCCGGGTACGGGAGTCGCAAACCTAGCAGATTCCTTGTATAGTGTGAGAACCTGCTCAAAAATGTGGCGGTTGGGGTTGCCGACCGGCCGATGATCGGCTATCTTAGACCAAACAGGACGCTCCGAGAATCTACGGTGACCGAGCGAAGACGACCGATATTTGACTGGGGCTATGTAAGGCCCAACCTGTCGGGGTGCGACAGGGGATCCCTCGCAATGGGTGGAACCCGGACCGGTGCGGTGCGCGAGAGCGGATCGCCCGGGTGGCAGCGTCACGCCCAGCCGGCCGGCGGGCCCTCCGGGGCCGCGGCGGGCGGGCTCAATGAGGACACCCATGCGAATTCAGAGCCAGAGCCAGGAACTGCCGCTCGTGCGGCTGGGGCCGGGAGGGGACTTCTCGGCGGACTACTACGCGGCGTCGTCGGGCAAGCTCGTCCAGGCGTCGGCGAGAGAGGGCTGGGGGGATTCGGAGGACTCCGGGGGCC
The DNA here is from genome assembly GCA_044507535.1 of Planctomycetaceae bacterium. Classification (GTDB taxonomy): domain Bacteria; phylum Planctomycetota; class Phycisphaerae; order Phycisphaerales; family UBA1924; genus CALAFV01. Next base: position 2,330 of record JBIQJK010000137.1, read on the forward strand.
GGGGGCGCCCGTTCGCCAATCGCGGATGGGCGAGCCGGGGCGAGGACGGGTTCGCGTCCGTGGCGGGGCCGGAGGGGGCGGGGCAGGCCGCGGGGTCGCGGCGGGACCGCATCGACGTGTCTCGGGACGCGCTGGTGCTGGGCTCGCTGCTGAGCGCCGCCAGCCTGCTGGGGCGCCAGATCACTGTCATGCGAGCCGCGTCGAGAGCGATCCTGTCCTTCCGATCGATCGCGGCGAGCCGGGGACGCGTCGTTGTGCGTCCCGCGCTTTCACCACCCCCACACCCATTGCTCGAAGGACCACGACATGAACCTGACTCCGAAACAGCTCCGCATCCTGCAGCTCATCCGGGACTGCCGTCTGCGACATGGCTATTCGCCAACGATGCAGGAACTCGCCGACGAGATCGGCGTCAGCAAGGTCACGGTCTTCGAGCACGTCGAGGCGCTCATCAAAAAGGGAGCGCTCGTGCGCGAGCCAAACAAGGCACGCTCTTTGTCGATCGCTGAGGGCGTGTCGGTGCCGGACGAGTCGCGTCCGATGCACTTCCCGCTGGTGGGCAAGATCGCCGCGGGCTACCCGATCGAGAAGATCGAGGACCGCGACGAGCTGGACGTGATGGAGGTCATCGGCCCGCGTCCGGGCCGCCAGGGCGCGATCTACGCCCTGAAGGTCCAGGGCGAGTCGATGCGCGACGAGGGGATCCTCGACGGCGATTACATCCTCGTCGAGCGGACCGAGACGGCCAACAACGGCGACCGCGTGGTCGCGCTGCTGCCCAACGGCGAGACGACCCTCAAGAGCTTCTACCGCGAGGAGGGGCGCATCCGCCTGCAGCCGGCCAACCCGGAGTTCCAGCCGATCTACGTGAAGGACTGCAAGATCCAGGGGATCGTCCGCAGCGTGCTCCGCAAGTACTGACCCCGCCGGTCGCGCCGCACCGTGGGGGTGACGGCGAGCGAATGACCGCACACTACAGCACACAGCCCCCCGCGATCATCTCGCGGGGGGCTTTTCGTTGCGCGAGGGGAAGAACCTCGGTCGGAGCGAGGACGATCGCGGCGCGGCGGGATGCGCGGGTCAGGGGCCCCAGTCGCCGGCGTACTGAACGGAGTAGCCGGGGCAGTCGCGGCAGGCGAGCTGGTAGAGGCGCTTGGAGATCTGCCGCAGGTGCAGGCCGTCGTGGGCGGCCCAGGAGGCGAGGAGGTCGCCGGCGCGGATCGGCCCGCGGGGGTGCTCGTGCACGGCGTCCCAGTCGGGGCTGTGCAGGGAGCGGAGCCAGGCGATCGAGCGGCCGCGCTCGGAGACGAAGCGGGCGAGGGATTCATCCAGGTCGCGCTCGTTGTACCTGCGGGTGACGGCCCACCCCTCGGGATCGATCTTCGGCCAATCGGCCTTGGGGTCGTGGAGGGTGAGCTCGACGCGGCAGCGGAAGTCCTCGACCTCCTCGTCGGCGAGGTGGTTGACGATCTCCAGGACGGACCAGGCGCCGCCGGGGTACTTCGGGTGCGGGGGCTTGTAGCGGGCCTCCTCCGGGGTGAAGGCCATGACGGCGCTGCTCAGGGCGGTGGGGAAGGTGGCCATGCGCTCGGTGAGGCGGTGGAGGTTCATGGGACGCTCCTGGCGAGTTGGGGCTCGGACTCGTCCGCCGGCTCGCGGCGCCTCGCGGCCGGCGTGGCCGGCTCGGCCATCCAACGGTAGTACAGGTCGGCGAGGCCGGGATCATCCGGGCCTGAGTAGAGGTGCCTCCACTGGCGGCCGTCGTCACGCACGAGCACGGCGAGAACCTGCGGGGGCTCGGCGCGGCCGGACGGTTCGAGCACGAGAACCGAGTCGTTGCGGGTGAACTCGCTGCGCCGACCCCAGGCGACCGTCACCAGCCGGCCGGGCTCGGCGATGGCCGAGGTGAGCTCGATGGGCCGGTACCCGAAGCTCGCGAGCAGAAACAGCGCGGTCGGGGCGATCACGATGAGCGTGAACGAGGGCGAGCCGGGCGAGAGCGTGAGCGGGGCGCCGGCGAGCGCCCAGCCGGCGAGCGAAATGGCCATGCCGAGCAGGAGGAGGACGAGGCCGACCTGCTGAGCGGTGATACGGGTGCGAAGGCCCAGCTCGACACGCCACCGGCGGCGGCCGGGGCCGACGTCAACGGGCTCGGCGATCGGCTCGCCGTCCTCGGGCGGCGGCGGGATCGGGACGCCGAAGGCGACCGCGCCGGGGCCGAGCGTGCGCCGCCACTCGGCGGCATCGATCGGCGCGGCGCCCCGCCGGCCTCGGACGCGCAGCGTGTGGCGCCATGCTTCATCGCTGGGTCTGCTCCCGGGGAACCGCGTCGCTTCGCGGCGTGCGGCCGCGCGGCGCGGCCGGGCCATGAGCTCGCGGGCCACTCCCGCGACGATGATCGCGGCGCCGAGGCCCATCAGGGCCAGGGCGTAGCGGGCGTACCAGGAGCCCGCCGGACTCACGAGGCGGAGCAATAGGCCCCCACCGCCGATCGCGCCGGCGATGGCGAGTGCGCCGGGGGTGAGCGGCGCGGGGATCGCCGGCGGCCGATCGCACTGGATGAGCCGCGGCGGCGGGGCCGTCACGGGCGACACTGGCGGGGGTGTGGTCTTTGGGCCCATGCGGACGAGGGCGTGTCAGTGGCCGCCCTGGCGCATGCGCTCGAGGCCCTCGGGGAAGGGGTAGCTGGGGAAGACGCCGACGTGGCCGAAGTGCCAGAGGGCGGGTGCGGGGTAGACGTCGCCGCGGAAGCCGGCCTGGTACATGGTTTTGAGGACGCGCTCGAAGCTGGGCTCGGCGCCGTCGGTGTCGAGGAGGCGGTTGGCGCGGGCGTTGAGGAAGCTGACGCTGGCGACGGGGAGGCGCTCGCGCCGGCCGCGGAGCATCTTGGTGATGGTGGCGAAGCCTCGGGAGAGGTCCTCGAGGGTGAAGTGGTCGCGCCCGCGGGGGCGGAGCAGGGCGAGGATGAGGAGGCTGTCGAGGTCGTACTTGAGGACGTAGGGCTCGCGATCGCTCGCGGCGTGGACGGAGACGGACTCCTGGAACATCTTTGCGAAGCTGGTGACGCCCTTGGGGGTCCACTGGCTGGTGTGGATGAGGTCCACGAACTGAGCGATGATGCCGTGGGAGTTGTCGGCGTCGTTGACGCCGCAAACGACGGCGCGGTAGCGGCCGTCGAGGACGTCGCGGAGCATGTCCTGGCCCCAGAGGATGCGGATGCGCTCGACGGAGCCGGGGCCGGCGGCGCCGGTGGGGCCGGCGGGGAGGAGGCTGACGCGGTCGGGGTACTGCTCGGAGGGGAGGAGGAGCTCGGCGTCGTCGTCGTAGAGGCGGACGGCGGGAGCGGGGGTGACGGGCGTGGAGGGGGAGGGGTGTGCGGTCTGGCTCATGAGGTGCGGCTCCCGCGAGGTGGTGGGTTGGGCCGGGCGGATCGGCGGCCCCGGCGTGCGATGCAATGGTACACGCGGGGGCGGGGGCCCGGGCCGCGGGGGTCTGAAACAGGGGTTGTTCGGGGAGGGAGAGAGGCAGGGCGCGGCGCGGGGGTCAGCGCGGGCTCCAGATCCATTCTCGCCAGGTGCGGCCGGACTCGTCCATCCAGAGGTACTCGAAGGTCCCGGGGGCGTCGGGGGCCTCGCGGAGGATGAAGTTGCCGGGGGAGTCCTCCTCGCGGGTGCGCTGGGCGAGGGATTTGAGGCGCTCGCCGCGGTCGCCGGCGCGGTAGGGCTCCAGGAGGCGATCGTGCATCTGACGGAGGGCGTCGAGGGTGAGGGCGTCGGGGCCGGAGCGTTTCTCCAGCGCAGCGCATTCTGCCCTGAGGCCGGTGCAGAGGTTCTGGTGCAGGAGCCACACGGGGGCCTGGCGCGCGTACTCGGTGCCGGCGGGGATGCGGGTGTAGGCGGCGTAGGTGGCGGCCGCGACGAGGAAGGGGGCGGCGAGCGCGGCGATGGTCCAGCTCGCCCGTGGGGGCGCGAAGTCGGCGGAGCGGCGGCGGCGGATGGCGGTCGTGAGGGTAAGGGCGAGGACGGCGGCGAGGAGCGCGACGGCCGCGGCGAGGCCGGCGCGGCGGGCGATGGAGTTCGGGGTGTACCACGCGGCGCCGGTCCAGCGCGGGGGGGACCAGCGGAGGAGGGCGTCGGAGGTCATCTGCTCCGGGGTGAGGGTGGCGGTGAGCCTGCTGGCGACGGTTGCGGCGGGGGCGAGGGATCGCAGGGCTTCGTGGGAGACGTGGATCGCGCCGTCCGAACGTCGGGCGCGGGAGAACTGCCTGAGGGGCTCAGACTCCTCGACGGGGGCGCAGCGGGCGACCTCGAAGCCGTCGGCGCGGGCCATCTGGTCGGCAAAGACATAGAGGTCGAGCTTCAGCGGGCCGTTGCCGACGCCGGTGAGCTTCAGGGGGTAGACGGCGTGCGCGGTCTGGAAGCGCATCGCGAGCGGGTGCGGGGCGACGCGGGGGGCGGCGGGGTCGGGGGCGTGGAGGCGGGCGGCAACGAAGCACCAGTTGCGGGCGGCGTAGTCGGCGAGGACGGGCTCGACGCCGGCGGGGATGGCGAAGCCGTGGTCGGTGAGCCAGGCGGAGATGGCCTCGCCGGCGTCGGCGGAGGCGGGGTCGGCCGCGGCGATGACCGCGACGTCGTAGGCGCCGACGGCCTTGCGCTCGAGGAGGGTGACGGGTTCGGCGGCGGAGACGGCGGTCTCGCTGCTGCGGGCCTTGGCGAGGGTGGGCAGGAGGGCCGCCGCCAGGAGCAGTGCGGCGAGGAGGGCGAGGGCGGAGAGGATGAAGCGGGTCGTGCGGGCGCGGACGCACGCGCCCAGGAGCAGGATGAGGGAGAGAACGGCGAGGGCGGAGGAGACGACCGGGTCGGGGCCGCGGTCGATGATCGTGGGGGCGAAGATGGTACGGAGGGTGGGGAAGAGGCCGCGGGTGACGGGGAGGACCTCGGGGTGACTGGGGACGGGGACGACCCAGGCGTAGGGGGGAGTCGGCGCGGGTGCCGCGCCCGACTCCGTGGCGGCGAGCTCCGGGTTGTCGGGGTCGGGAGGGGGAACCGAGGTGAAGCGGGTGCTGATGACGAGGGTCTGGACGCCGCCGGCGTAGTGGATCAGGGCCTCCTGGTCCGGGATCTGCGGGATCGCGGCGTAGCGGGCGAAGACCTTGCCGTCGGCGAGGGCGCGGGGGGAGAGGGCGGTGAGGAGGACGGCCGCGGCGAGGAGGGGGAGGAGGATGGAACGGGGGCGATGCATGGCGCGTGCTCGGCGAGCGGGCGGAGCCCACGCGGCAGGCTACCACAAATCGCGGACGGCAAAGGCAAAAATGAAAAGACCCCTCCGAGGTTGTCCCTCAGGAGGGGTCGTAACGCCGGCGACGACCTACTTTCCCGCGATGCAGTATCATCGGCGGCTCAGGCTTAACTTCTGTGTTCGGGATGGGAACAGGTGTGGCCCTGAGCCTGTGGTCACCGACAAGGCTCGTCGGCGTCTTTCGACGGCGACGGACCGAGAAGACTCGGCGTCCCGGTGAGGGGCGCCGAGCATGAGTCGGATATTGGACAGGTGTTGTTCTGCGATGACGGATGATTGAGCGAAGCGAAGGGAGCTCTCGAAGCTCCTGACTGCTGCTCGATCCTCGCCCGAGCATCGCCCGTCTCCCGTGGGGGAGGCGGCGGCGTCCGGTTGGAGTGATCAAGCCTTCGACCGTTAGTACCGCTCAGCTGAGGGCCTGTTCAACCCTTGCACCTGCGGCCTATCAACCCGGTGGTCTACCGGGGGTCTCTCGCCCTTTCGGGCCAGCAAGTCTCATCTTGAGGGGGGCTTCCCGCTTAGATGCTTTCAGCGGTTATCCCTGCCGTACGTAGCTACCCAGCGGTGGGCCTAGCGGCCCAACTGGATCACCAGGGGTACGTCCAACCCAATCCTCTCGTACTAAGGTTGACTCCTCTCAAACTTGCAACGCCCACAGCAGATAGGGACCGACCTGGCTCACGCCGGTCTGAACCCAGCTCGCGTACCACTTTAATCGGCGAACAGCCGAACCCTTGGGACCGCCTTCAGCCCCAGGATGTGATGAGCCGACATCGAGGTGCCAAACCGC
>JBIQJK010000138.1:0-4754 GCA_044507535.1 Planctomycetaceae bacterium
CCAAGCAGCGCCAGACACACCAGAGCCACCACGACGGCAAGGCGCACGACGTTCACCACGGCATTCTCCTCGGTTCTCCAGTGACAAGCCCGGTCGCATGGAAGGCGCCGCCGCCCGTACCATGCCCCTATACCCCTTCATGCGCAGACCGCGCCCGACCCCGCAGCCCTCTACCCCCGAATCTCCCGCCGACCGATGACCGCCCCCGCCCCCCACACGCCGACGCCCCCCGACTGGGACGCCCTCACCGGCACGATGTACGCCGAGCTCCGCGACATCGCCGCCTCGATGATGCGCTCCGAGCGCTCCGGCCACACCCTCCAGCCCACCGCCGTCGCCAACGAGGCCTGCCTCCGCATCGCCCGCCGCGGCCTCCCCGACCTCCCGCGCGAACAGCGCCTCGCCCTCGCCGCACGCGTCCTCGAGCAGGTCCTCATCGACCACGCCCGCCGCCACACCGCCGCCAAACGCGGCGGCGGCGACTCCCTCCGCATCGACCTCGACGAGCCCCACCTCGCCGACGACCCGGAGCCCCTCGACTTCGAGGCCCTCCACGCCGCCCTCTCCCGCCTCCGCTCCCTCCACGCCCGACAGGCCGAGGTCGTCACCCTCCGCATCCTCGCCGGCCTCACCACCGCACAGACCGCCTCCCTCCTGGGCGTCAGCCCCCGCACCGTCGAGGCCGACTGGACCGTCGCCCGCGCCTGGCTCCGCCGCGAACTCTCCGGCCGCACCCCCGAGGAGGCGCCGTGACCGACCCCTCCCTCCACGCCCGCGCCTCCGAGCTCTTCCTCCAGCTCCGCGCCCTCTCCGCGCCCGACCGCGCCCGCCGCCTCGCCGCCGTCGCCGATCCCGCGCTCCGCGCCGAGGTCGAATCCCTCCTGGCGCACGATGCCCCCCCCCCCGACCCCCACCCCCTCGACGCCGGCGCAACCATCGGCCCCTACACCCTCCTCCACCGCCTCGGCCGCGGCGGCTCCGGCTACGTCTTCCTCGCCGAGCAGTCCGCCCCCGTCCAGCGACGCGTCGCCCTCAAGATCGTCCCCCAGGCGATGCTCGACCCCGTCGCCGCCGCCCGCTTCGACTTCGAGCGCCGCGCCCTCGAGCAGATCGACCACCCCGGCATCGCCCGCGTCCTCGACGCCGGCCGCGCCCCCAACGGCCTCCCCTACCTCGTGATGGAGCACATCGACGGCGCCCCCATCACCCAATACTGCGCCCGGGCCAGACTCCCCCTCGCCCGCCGCATCGCCCTCATCATCGACGCCGCCGACGCCGTCCAGCACGCCCACCAGCGCGGCCTCATCCACCGCGACCTCACCCCCGCCAACATCCTCGTCGCCGAATCGGGCGGCCGCCCCGCCCCACGCATCGTCGATTTCGGCATCGCCCGCCCCATCGCCGATCGCGACGGCCCCGACCTCACCCTCGGCTCCCCCCTCGGCACCCCCGCCTACATGGCCCCCGAGCAGGCCGCCGACGGCCCCATCGACACCCGCGCCGACATCTACGGCCTCGCCGCCATCCTCTACGAGCTCGCCTGCGGCCGCCCGCCCATCCCCCCCGCCCCCGACCTCGCCACCACCCTCCACAACCTCCGCACCCAGCCCCCGCCGCCCATCGCGCGCCTCGCCCTCTCACCCACGATCCCCGGCCTCCCGCCCCGCGCCCTCATCGCCGACCTCGACCGCATCCTCGCCCACGCCCTCGACAAATCACCCCAGCGCCGCTACCCCACCGCCGCCGCCCTCGCCGACGACCTCCGCCGACTCCTCGCCCGCGAGCCCATCGCCGCCCGCCCGCACACCCTCGCCTACCGCGCCGCCCGCTTCGTCGAGCGCCGCCGCCCCTTCGTCGCCGCGGCCGCCGCCGTCACGCTCGCCATCATCCTCGGCGTCGCCGGCCTCTCCGCCGGCCTCATCGAGGCCCGCCGCCAGAGCGCCCGCGCCCTCGACCGCGCCGACGCCCTCGCCGCCCTCAACCGCTTCCTCACCGACGACCTCCTCGCCGCCGCCTCCCCCGACCGGAGCCCCGAGAACATCACCGCCGTCGAGCTCCTCGACCGCGCCGCCCGCCGCGTCGACGCCCGCTTCCCCGATCGCCCCCTCATCGCGGCCGACATGCACCACACCCTCGGCCTTGCCTACACCCAGCTCGGCGCCTTCGACAGCGCCGAGCGCCACCTCCACCGCGCCGTCGCCCTCCGCACCGACCACGCCGGCGCCGACTCCCCCGCCGCCATCCGCTCCCGCCTCGCCCTCGCCTCCCTCCTCGGCCACCGCCAGGACTTCGCCGCCGCGGCCGATGCCCTCGACGACCTCATCCCCCAGGCCCGCCTCATCCTCGGCGCCGACGACCCCGCCCTCTACGCCGCCCTCAGCGACCTCGGCAGCGTCCTCGACTCCCTCGGCCATGGCGACCGCGCCATCCCCCTCCTCGAAGAGGCCCTCGCCGGCCGGCGCCGCCTCCTCGGCGAGAACGACCCCCTCGTCCTCATCACCCTCAGCAACCTCGCCCAGGCCCACGACGGCCGCGGCGACACCCCCCGCGCCCTCGAGCTCATGCTCGAGGCCCTCACCGTCGCCCGCTCCCTCCCCGATGAGCCGCGCATGCTCCTCATCGGCCTGAGCAACAACATCGGCGCCACCTACCAGGACCTCGGCCAGCACGAGACCGCCGCCCCCTACCTCCGCGAGGCCAGCGACCTCGCCGAGAAGTGGCTCGGCCCCGACAACCCCGCCACCCTCACCCTCATGGCCAACCGCGCCGGCCTCGAGGCCCGCCTCGGCGACCCCGCCCGCGCCGCCGAGATCTACCGCGCCGTCGTGGACGCCCGCGCCTCCCTCCTCGGCGAGTCCGCCCACGACACCCTCACCGCCCGCCACGGCCTCTACAACAGCCTCAACCTCGCCGGCCGCCACGCCGAAGCCGCCGACGGCTTCGCCGCCCTCGTCGCCGACGCCGAAGCCTCCCTCGGCGAGGACCACTGGCTCGCCGCCCAGGCCCACCTCTCCCTCGCCACAGCGCTGAGGGACTCCGGCGACCCCCTCGCCGCCCTCCCCCACGCCGCCCGCGCCCACGCCCGCTTCCTCGCCCTCTTCGGCCCCGACCACCCCCGCACCAGGTCCGCCGCGGCACTGGAATCAGAACTCGCCGCGAAGTAGCCCGCCCGCCGTTCCCAGGCGTGCAAGCGAAAGCAGGACGCCTCACCCGCGGTCACACGCCCGGCGCTCGGTGCGCAAATGGACGCCCCGGCGCCGCCGACGAGGATGCCGCCGGCCCCCGGCCCGCCCGACTCCCCGATCCTCCGCCGCAGCGCGTCCAGCCGCTCCACGACCATCGCGCGGAACGTCCCCTCGAACTCCTGGAACCGCTCCGGCTGAAGCAGGGTCGTCCTCGCAATCGGCGGCGTCGCCGGTTCGCCGCCGTCCCCGTCACCGAACGATCCTGATCGGGATACGCGCCAGCACCTTGCTCCCCTGCCCTGCAACATACCGGATCTCGGCCTCACCCGGCACCGTCGGCGCCTTCAGACGAATCGGCGACCCCTGCGACGTGTTCCGGTAATCGCCGAACGCCCCCTCCGGTGCTCCCTTGACCACGATCGTGATGTAGTCCCCGGAGTTGTTCGGACCGGTCCACGCGATGACCACCTCCCCTCCTGCCGCGGCCTCTGGCGCCGCTGAAAGCTCGACCCGGGCCGCGACAATCCTGATCCCCCGCCGCGCCAACACCCTGTTCCCCCTCCCCGTCATGTACCGCACCACCACCTCACCCTCCATGACCGGCAGAAGCAGCGGCGGCGGCGACCCACGGGTCGTGTTGGTGTAGTTGCCGTACCGCCCGTCGGGCGTCCCCGCCTCGACCACGGTGATGTAGTCCCCGTCGTTGTTCGGCCCCGTCCACACGACGGGGAACGCCGAACCCACCGCCACACGCGCCGGCACGCCCAGCGTCGCCTCGCCCAGAACCTCCTCGGGGTCAGTGGGGGAGTCGGGAGGCGTGGACGACGTGGCGGGCGCGGGATCGCCGACCGCGGGCGCCGCATCCGGTGCCTCTGTCGTAGCAGTCCCACGCTTCTCCGGCCGGCACCGCGTCAGCAGCAGAAGCAGCGCAGCGACGACAATGATCACCGCCAACCCGACGAGAATGAGGTTCCGACGCCGTGTGTTCTCAGCCATAGGCGCGGATCATGGTGCCGCCCCGCCCGCACACACCCGCCGCGGCGAATTCTCCCGCCTTGCAGCCCGTCCTTGAACGAACCGCTGCTCGGATCCGCTCGAGCCGGCATCGCCGGACGCAACCCTCAGGCTCAAGCCCGCACCACCAGACCTAGAAACACGCCTCCCCCGGCAACTCCGACGCCTGCCGGATCCACCTCTCCAGCAGCGCCTCATCAAGACCGTTCCCCCATTCCCCCTCGTGGATGTGCAGGTACCGCGTCCCCTCGTTCTTGGACTCGACCGGCGGCGGCGGACGCAGCGACGCGCCGCGGAAGAACGCCACCTTCACGTACCTCGTGATGCAGTGGTAGCTCAGGAACCACCCCTGCCCCTCGACGCCATAAAATGGCGAGTTCCACCTCACCGCCTTCCGCACCCCGGGCACCGCCCGCACGATCAGTTCATCGAGCCGCTCCCCGACCTCCCGCTTCCACCCCGGCATCGCCTCGATGTACGCCCGCACCGGCCCCTCCCCATCCCCCTTCGCGATCTGCGGATTCCCCCCTGAAAGCAGCCGCGGCCCGGGACTCC
>JBIQJK010000138.1:4764-8404 GCA_044507535.1 Planctomycetaceae bacterium
CCGTCCCCGCCCGCTTGCCCGCCGATGCCCCGGCCTTCTTCCCCGCGCCCGCCTTCCCCGGCGCCTTCTTCTTCGACTTCTTCGACGCCCGCTTCGCCATACGAGGAAACTCGCTCCGACGACCGGACGCCGCACCGCCCAAAGAAGCCCTCAGTTGGCCAGATATAAAGCCCCGCCACCCCGGCGTCAATCCGCCAAGCCCCTCGACGCCGCCCGCCCCAACCAGTACGATCCCCGTATGCCCGAGATCACCACCTTCCTGACGTTCAACAACCAGGCCGAGGAGGCCGCCCGCTTCTACACCTCCATCTTCCCCAACTCGAAAATCACCCGCATCACCCGCTACCCCGACCTCGGGCCGCAGGGCGATGAGGCCTGCGGGAGTGGCGAGAGTGGGGGGGGAGAGGGGGGAGGGGGGATGCCGGCGCCCGGCACCGTCATGACGGTGGACTTCACCCTCAACGGCCGCCCCTTCACCGCCCTCAACGGCGGCCCCAACTTCACCTTCAGCCCCGGCATCTCCATCGCCGTCATCTGCGACACCCAGCAGGAGGTCGATGAATACTGGAACAAGATCCTCGCCGCCGGCGGCACCCCCGTTGCCTGCGGCTGGATCACCGACCACTTCGGCGTCTCCTGGCAGATCGACCCCAGGCTCCTCATCGACCTGATCGCCGACCCCGACCCGGCCAGAGCCGCCAAGGCCATGCGGTCCATGATGACCATGGTCAAGATCGACAGCGAGCAGCTCAAGCGAGACATGGCCGAGTAGCTCGCCGCGGCCCGGCGCCCGCCCCGCTCCCTCTCCCCCTCCCCCTCCAAACTCCGCACCCGAGAGCGGCACGCATCCCGACGAAAATGCCCCGACTCTATTGACAAGAAAAACTGTCAATGGTACCTTCCCGCCATGCTGCTCGACGTCCAGGTCATCGACGACCCCGCCGCCGCCACCGTGGCCCTGGAGCCCACCCGGAGCCGGCTCCTCTCCGAGCTCGCCGCCCCCGCCTCCGCGGCGACCCTCGCCACACGCCTCGGCATGACCCGGCAGAAGGTCAACTACCACCTCACCGCGCTCGAGGACCACGGCCTCGTCCACCTGGCCGAGGAACGCAAGTGGGGCGGGCTGACGGAACGCCTGCTCGTGGCGACGGCCGCGTCCTACGTCGTCTCCCCCAGCGCCCTCGGCCCAGTGGCCGCCGACCCCAGCCGGGAGGTCGACCGCCTCTCCGCGAGCTACCTCATCGCCCTGGGCGCCCGCATCGTCCGCGAGGTGGGCGACCTCGTGCGCCGCGCCAGGCAGGCGCGGAAACGTCTGGCGACCCTGGCCGTGGACGCCGAGGTCCGCTTCCGCTCGCCGGCGGAGCGGGCGGCGTTCACCGACGAGCTCACCCAGGCCATCGCGACGCTCGTCTCGAAGTACCGCGATGAAAGCGCACCCGGCGGCCGCGCGCACCGCCTGGTGGTCGTCGCGCACCCCCTGCCGCACAACTCCGATTCCAGGGAGCCGTCATGAGCGTGAAGAAGGAACCCTCCGGTCGCCGTTCAATCCAGGTCGAAGTCGAGGTCCCCGGCACGCCGGAGGAGGTCTGGCAGGCCATCGCGACCGGGCCCGGCATCTCGTCGTGGTTCGTGCCGGCCGAGTTCGAGGTCCGCGACGGCAAGCCCGTCGCGCTGACGCTGAACTTCGGCCCGGGCATGGAGTCCACCTCGGCCGTGACCGCCTGGGACCCGCCCCACATGTGGGCGACCCAGTCCGACGGCTGGGTCCCGGGCTCGCCGCCGATCGCGAACCAGTGGAGCATCGAGGCCCGCGCCGGCGGCGTCTGCGTCGTCCGCATTGTCCAGAGCCTCTTCGCCAGCACCGACGACTGGGACAACCAGTTGGAAGGCGCCGAGCACGGCTGGCCCGGCTTCCTCCGCGCCCTGCGGATCTACCTCACCCACTTCCGCGGCCAGCCCTCGACCGCGATGAAGTGGATGGCCCCCTTCCCGGGCGCCGAAGCCCAGGCCTGGGAAGCGCTGACCGCCGCGCTGGGGCTCAACGGCGTCACCGCCGGCCAGCGCTGGACCGCGCCCGCCGGCGTCCCGGCCCTCAGCGGCGTGGTGGAGCACCTCACCCGGAATCCCTACGACGCCCTGCTGCGCCTCGACACGCCGAGCCCCGGCGTCGCCGCACTCGGCACGTTCAACTGCGGCGGCACGAGCATGGTCGCGCTGGGCTTCTACCTCTACGGCGATCAGGCGGCCGACACCGTCGCCCGCGAGACGCCCCACTGGGAAGCATGGATGCAGCAGCGCTTCCCGGCGCCGACCGACCCGGGCACAAGCGCCTGACCCCACACCGCACGCCCCGGAGCGAAAAAGCCCTCCGATGACCTCATCGGAGGGCTTTCCGCTTTGCAAATCGGGGTGAGAGGATTTGAACCTCCGACCTTCTCGTCCCGAACGAGACGCGCTACCAAGCTGCGCTACACCCCGGAAAAAGCCCGCAACTGTAGCCCCGCCCCCAGCCCGCGGCCAGCAGCCAAGCGAGCCCCCGCCCCGCCTCGCCGCTCGGCCCCATTCCAGCCACACCCGCCGGCCCCCCCCAGCGCCCGCGGTCAGTTCTTCAGGTTGAACTCCGGCTTCGACCCCCCGGCGTACACGTTGTCGTCGATCGTCGAGGGGTCCCCATCCTCCCCCGCCGAGTAGAAGTACGGCCGGTTCCCCACCGGGCGACCCCCATCCGAGTCCGCCTGGAACTCCGGGTTTGGGTTCCCCGGCGCCGTCGGCGTCGGGTTCGAGTTCCGCCGGATCCGGTTGTACGAGAACGTGTAGTTCCGCCCGTCCCGAACTCGCCACTCCGGGAACATGCCCGGCGCATCCATATCCAGCGCCTGCGCGCCGTCGTACGTCGAGTTCAACCGCGTCGGCCCCGTGATGTGCCCCCCGAACGCCGGGTGCACGTACCGGATCGGCCGCCCGAACCCGTCCATCAGCGTCGGGATCCGCGGCTGGTCCGTGAACACCGACGGCGCCATCGCCATCTGGTCGATCGACTCGTTCCCGTACGCCCCATCCCTCCCGTCCGGGTCGTACGCCGACAGCAGCCGCGCATCCACCCCGGCGAACAACCCCGTCAGCCCCGCATCCTTCGTCGCCTGATAGATGAACAGCCCGCACGAGTTGATCATCGTCCGCTTCGCGGCCCCGACCCCCGTGCTCATGTTCCGCGCATCCGCCACCGGGATCAGCCGCGTCCGGTCCTTGTCCCGCGGATCCTCGAAGATCGGCGGCGGGATCGCCCCCACCTCCTGCACGTACGAGTTCAGCGCCTGGTCCGCGATCTTCAGCGCATCCTGCGTCACCGACACCTTCCCCCCCTGCGACACCCGGCTCGCCACGGTCACCGTGATCGACGCCAGGATCCCGATGATCACGATCACCACCAGCAGCTCGATCAGCGTCAGCCCACGCGCCCCCGCGGCCGACCCCCTCTTCCGGGGGGCATTCCAGAGTTCGCACTCCGCTGCGGCCGCGGAGCCGCCACGCTTGCTTCCTTCACCCTCGGCCAACGCCTTCGGTCGTCCCATGGCAGTGCTCCTGATCCGCATCCAGAATACCACCCCCGACCCCGCCCCGCACCCCATCCCCAGCCCCC
>JBIQJK010000139.1:0-8325 GCA_044507535.1 Planctomycetaceae bacterium
ACCCCCCACACCCGTCGGCGCGAACGTCGTCACCGTGTCCACCTGGATGATCGCCCACCCGCGAGACTCCATCGTCTTCAGCAGCGGCCGCTCCTCCTCCGCCGTCAGCGTCCCCCGCAGGTACACCATCACTCCCCGCGCCCGCGGCGACGTCGCCGACGCCGGCGGCGGCGGCAGCACGATCCCCACCCCCTCCTCCGCGATGTCCCGCACCCCCCGCTCCGTGTACCGCAGCCCCGGCCGCGTCACCGACAGCAGCCGGTTGCTCGTCTCCTCGAACGCCTCCGCCCTCGCCTCGTACGCCCGCCGCCTCGGGTGCTCCAGGTACCACGACGACACGAACCGCGCATTGGGCACGAACCCCGCCGCCGGCGCCAGCAGCCTCCCGCCCCCCTCCCGCGGCGCCACCTCATCGAACACCCGCAGCACCCCGCGCCCCACAACCCCGTCGAACTTCACCCGCGCCACCGGCTCCGCCGCCGCCCGCAGGTCCTCCTCTCGCATCTCCTCCGGCCCGCGCGTCCCATCCAGCCGGAACCGGTGCACCTCCGTCGGCGTCACCACCGTCAGCGGCCGCACCTTGTCAACATCCCGCGCCGGCCAGTCCTCCTCCCGCGGCGGCTCCGCCGCGATCAGCGTCGCCCGCTCCGGCGGCGCGGGCGAGAACGATGTGCACCCACCCGGCAGCACGGCCGCCGCCGCCAGCCCGAGCCCCGCGAGCAAGATCGACAACCGCATGGACCGAGCCTACCACGCGTGTATGAGAACTCTTCCAGGGGATTGACGGGCCTTCCCCCGCTGGTCCCCACCCCTGCCATCCCCCCCCACTGCCCCCAGCCCGCCCAACCCTTCACTCACCGCCGATCCCGGGAAGTCCTCATGGCCACCCCCCCCACTCCCACCCCCGCAGAACCCCTCATCCTCACCGGCGCGCCCCTTACCCCCGCCGACGTCGAACGCGTCGCCCGGCACCATCAACGCGTCCATCTCTCCGACGACGCCTTCACCAACATCGCCCTCTCCCGCGGCATCGCCGAGGGCGTCATGGCCGACGGCCTCCCCCACTACGGCCTCAACACCGGCTTCGGCTCCTTCTCCCGCCAGCGCATCAGCGACGCCGACCTCCGCAACCTCCAGCGCAACCTCATCCGCTCCCACGCCGCGGGCGTCGGCGATCCCTTCCCCGCCGACGTCGTCCGCGCCATGATGCTCCTCCTCGCCGCCTCCCTCTCCCGCGGCCACTCCGGCGTCCGCCCCGAGACCGTCGCCCAGGTCGTCGGCCTCCTCAACGCCGACGTCACCCCCGTCGTCCCCTCCATCGGCTCCTGCGGCGCCTCCGGCGACCTCGCCCCCCTCGCCCACGTCGCCCTCGTCCTCCTCGGCGAGGGCAGGGCCGTCGTTGATGGCCGCGAGGTCAGCGGCGCCGACGCCCTCCGCCACGCCGGCCTCGAGCCCCTCACCCTCGAGAGCAAGGAAGGCCTCGCCCTCATCAACGGCACCCACCTCATGGCCGCCCGCGCAGCCCTCCTCCTCTGCGACTTCGACCGCCTCTTCCCCGCCGCCCTCGCCGCGGCCGCCATGTCCATCGACGCCTGCCGGGCCACCGACGCCTTCCTCGACCCCCGCGTCCACACCGCCCGCAACCAGCCCGGCCAGGTCCACGTCGCCCAGCGCCTCCGCGACCTGCTCGCCGGCAGCCAGATCGTCCCCTCCCACCGTCTCAACGACCCCCGCGTCCAGGACCCCTACTCCCTCCGCTGCGCCCCACAGGTCCTCGGCGCCGCCCTCGACGCCGCCCGGTACGTCCGCCAGACCGTCGAGAACGAGCTCGGCGCCGTCACCGACAACCCCCTCGTCTTCGCCACCGGCGAGGGCGGCCCCGCCATCGTCTCCGCCGGCAACTTCCACGGCATGCCCATGGCCATCGCCCTCGACGTCATGGCCATCGCGCTGACCCACATCGCCGGCATCGCCGAGCGCCGCGTCTACCACATGCTGAGCGGTTTCGATCCCGACGCCGGCCTCCCCCCGTTCCTCTCCCCCGTCCCCGGCCTGCACTCGGGCCTGATGATCGCCCAGTACACCGCCGCCGCCTGCTGCAACGAGCTCATCGGCCTCGCCACCCCCGCCTCCGTCGCCAACCTCACCACCAGCGCCGGCATGGAGGACTACAACAGCTGGGGCCCGCGCTCCGCCGCGAAGGCAACCCGGGCCCTGGAGCTGACCCGCGCCGTCGTCGCCATCGAGCTCCTCAGCGCCGCCGAGGCCATCGAGTACCACCGCCCCCTCCGCTCCGGCGAAGCCGTCGAGAAGGCCCACGCCGCCATCCGCGCCCACGTCCCCCGCCTCACCGAAGACCGCCCCCCGGCGCCCGATATCGCCGCGATCGAGAAACTCATCGCCGAGGGCGCCATCGCCGATTTGTAGTCGGTTCGTCCCCGTCTCCTGCGAGGAATGCCCCTGATGTCCAGACCGGACGACAACGCTGAAAGTGCGAAAGACGGGAAGTCCGAGCAGGTCCACTGGTCGGTGTGCCGCGCCTCGGAAGAGATCCGGGGCGAGTTCGTGCTCACCCGACTCGTAGAGGCTCGCCGCGGTCCACCGACTCTCTATGGATCGATCATTCAGTCCATTCAACTCTACGAGATGCCCGCGGGCACCCGGTGGATCCGATTCTGGAACGGTGAGGATCTCCATCTCCTGTACGATGACTTCGTACACGCGCTCCGTAAAGCGGCAGAGGACTTAGGTTGGACCGAGGCCGGTGACACTCCGGCTCCGTGATGCGCACGAAGGGTCAACGTGAAGAAGCGACTCGTCCTCCTGGTTCTGGTCGTCACCATTGGGGCTCTCATTGTCGCCGCCGTAACGCTTCGTGGGCCATTGCGGGCCTCCCCGTCCAGGGACGCAACGCCTTCAAGCATCAGCTTCAACATCGGTGACGAGGCGTTCGTCGCTCATCGCTTGAACCAGCCAAACGGCAGCTTCGCCGTCCAAATCCTCGACGCCGCCACCGACCAGGTGCTGATCCAAAGTTCCCGGTCGGCCAATCCGATGATGCGATGGTCGCTGGTCGAAGAGGGCGGCAACGTCTGGTTCTACAGCAGCGATTTCGGCATGCTCGTCTTCACCCGCGCGAGCGGCGCGTGGGAGGAGCTGGTCTGGCTCCCCACCACCGAGACCGCCACTCTCTACCCCATCCCCGACGACCTCTTTAGCCGCCTCTCGCCCCGCGACCAGGACCACCTCGCCCGATTCCGCGGGACGACCGGCAACAAGTAGCCGCGTGCGCCCCGCCACCGACCGGCATGAGAGAAAATCAACCGCCCCAACCACCCATCCTCGCTGCCCGCGCGTCCGCGCGCCCAGCCGCTCACCGGCCCGCGGCGCAATGTTCCCTCTTGTAACCCACCCCCCACAGGTGTACGGTGAAGGAAGCTTGAGGCGCACCCCAGCGCCGCCGCCGCGACACCCCAGGCCATGACCGCCACGCGAGACACCCCCACCATGGCAACCACCTCTGCCCCGACCCCCGTCCGCCCCTCGGCCCCCCACTCCCGAACCATCCGCGCCCCCCGCGGCCCCAAGCTCTCCTGCAAGACCTGGCAGGCCGAGGCCGCCATGCGCATGCTCATGAACAACCTCGACCCCGAGGTCGCCGAGAAGCCCGAAGCCCTCGTCGTCTACGGCGGCCGCGGCCAGGCCGCCCGCTCCTGGCCCGCCTTCGACGCCATCGTCGCCACCCTCAAGCGCCTCGAGCCCGACGAGACCCTCCTCGTCCAGTCCGGTAAGCCCGTCGGCGTCGTCCGCACTCACCCCGACGCCCCCCGCGTCCTCATCGCCAACTCCAACCTCGTCCCCCACTGGGCCACCCAGGAGCACTTCGACGACCTCGCCGCCCGCGGCCTCATGATGTACGGCCAGATGACCGCCGGCTCCTGGATCTACATCGGCACCCAGGGCATCCTCCAGGGCACCTACGAGACCTTCGCCGAGTGCGCCCGCCAGCGCTTCGGAGGCTCCCTGAAGGGCACCCTCTCCGTCACCGCCGGCTGCGGCGGCATGGGCGGCGCCCAGCCCCTCGCCGTCACCCTGAGCGGCGGCGTCTGCCTCATCGCCGACGTGGACCTCAAGGCTCTCCACCGCCGCAAGCGCGACCGCTACCTCGACGAGGTCATCGCCGGCGTCGGCGGCATCGACCAGGCCATCGACCGCGCCATCACCGCCGCGGCCAACGAGGAGGCCGTCTCCATCGGCGTCGCCTGCAACGCCGTCGAGCTCCTCGAGCGCCTCCTCGACCGCGACATCACCCCCGACATCCTCACCGACCAGACCTCCGCCCACGACGTCAAGAGCTACATCCCCCTCCACCTCACCGTCGAGGAGGCCGACGTCCTCCGCCGCGTCTCCCCCGAGGCCTACGACGCCTACTCCCTCGACACCATGGAGCGCCACGTCCGCGCCATGGTCGAGCTCCAGCGCCGCGGCAGCATCACCTTCGACTACGGCAACAACATCCGCCAGCGCGCCTTCGAGCGCGGCTTCGAGGACGCCTTCGCCTTCCCCGGCTTCGTCCCCGCCTACATCCGCCCGCAGTTCTGCATCGGCCGCGGCCCCTTCCGCTGGGCCGCCCTCTCCGGCGAAGAGCGCGACATCTACGTCACCGACCACGAGATCCTCCGCCTCTTCCCCGCCCGCGACAGCGAGTACAACCAGCGCCTCCACAACTGGATCCTCTCCTGCCACGCCAACCCCAGCGCGCTGCTCAAGGGCGACTACGATAACTGCCGCCCCCGCTTCGGCTTCCAGGGCCTCCCGGCCCGCATCTGCTGGCTCGGCTACGGCGAGCGCGACAAGGCCGGCCTCCTCTTCAACAAGCTCGTCGCCACCGGAAAAGTCCAGGCCCCCATCGTCATCGGCCGCGACCACCTCGACTGCGGCTCCGTCGCCTCCCCCAACCGCGAGACCGAGTCCATGCTCGACGGCACCGACGCCGTCAGCGACTGGCCCATCCTCAACGCCATGGTCAACGTCGCCAGCGGCGCAAGCTGGGTCAGCTTCCACCACGGCGGCGGCGTCGGCATCGGCTACTCCCAGCACGCCGGCCAGGTCATCGTCGCCGACGGCACCCCCGAGGCCGCGAAGCGCCTCGAGTGCGTCCTGACCAACGACCCCGCCATGGGCGTCTTCCGCCACGCCGACGCCGGCTACGACGACGCCCAGCGCTGCGCCGACGACCACGGCGTGGACATCCCCATGGCCTGACGCCAACGTGGAGGGCGTGGGGTGGCATGCTCCTGCGGAGCAGGAGCATGGCGTCCTGCCGCGCGTATCCCCCCACCCCCGGGCGGCGGGAACCCCACGCTCACCAGCGAGCACCGCCGCCGCCCCCAGCGACCCCACCCCCACCCCTGCGAACTGCGACTGCGCCCCCACCCGCAGCCGGTCCACCTCGCGCCGACGCCGCACCCGCGGCGGCCGGTGGCTTTCGCTTCGGCCGGCTCCGCCCGGCCTCCCCCGGCCCCTTACCTCGGGATACCCCCTGCTCGTCTCACCCTTTGCCTCCCCCGCCTCTCTCGAACACGCCAGAACAGGGGAGACTTTGCGGGTTTCCGTCGCCCCTCGCCGCCGCCACCGGACTGCCAATCGCACAGCGGTGTGTGATAGTGCACGCCAACGTGTCCATTCCCCCAGGAATGCGTCACGCCCCTTGACACGCCCCACATTCCCGGTAGTCTGGACTCCCGGAAACCCGGCTGGCCAACGCGCCGCGCCGTGCCCGGCCGCTCCCTTGCCCCCTCATCCCGCGCGAGAAAGGAGCATCCCATGAAAAGCAGCATTCCCGTCCACACCCTCTCGAAGTGCTCGCTGGTGGCAGGCATCGTCGCCGTCATCGCCACCGCCGCCGTCTCCCTCGCCGATCCTCCCTTCGTCGTCGGCTGCTGGCGCGACATCAACTGCCTCGACGTCTGGAACCCCGTCATCTGCAGCGACGGCAAGGTCTACTCCAACTCCTGCTACGCCTACCGCGCCTGCGCCACCGGATGCGTCCCCTACTGATCCGATCCCCTCTCCCTCCCTGCCCCCTTCACCCCGTCCCCGCGCCGGGAACCGTTCCCACCGCATCACCCCCGGCATGCCAAGCCCACATGCAAGGAGCCGACTCATGAAGAAGCCCATCCGCACGCTGACCAGGTCCGCCCTCCTCGCCGGCGCCCTCGCCGTCATCGCCTCCGCCGGCGTCTCCCTCGCCGATCCTCCCATCATCATCGGCGGCTGCAACCGCAGCGGGGAATGCCCCGACGTCTACGCCCCCGTCATCTGCAGCAACGGACGCGTCTACTCCAACGCCTGCTACGCCTGGAAGGCCTGCGCCACCGGCTGCGTCCCCTACGCCGACGTCCGCTGACCACCATCCCCTACCCCGGCGCGGGCGCCCGGCCCGCGCCATCACCCACCCATCATCACCCCAGGAGGCTCATCATGAAGCTCTCGACCCGTGCGATCTCCAAGGCCGCGATCCTCACCGCCGCCGTCGGCGTCATCGCCACGACCGCCGTCTCCCTCGCCAATCCCCCGCGGATCGGCGGCTGTTGGCGGAACGTTGACTGCCTCGACGTCTGGCGGCCCGTCATCTGCGACGACGGCCGCGTCTACAGCAACGACTGCTACGCCTACCGCGCCTGCGCCACCGGCTGCGTCCCCTACAACGCCATCCGCTGACCCCCCCCGATCACCCGCCGGAGCGCGGGCGTCCGGTTCACAAGCACGCCCGACGCCCCGCCCCACGCGATCAGGGATCAAGCATCAAGGAGAACCCATCGTGAAGCTCCCGCTGAGAACCATCACCAGGGCGGCCATCCTCGCCGCGGCCGGCGGCGTCATCGCCACCGCCGGCATCTCCCTCGCCGATCCTCACGCCGGCGGCTGCCCCCGCAACATCCTCTGCCTGGACGTCTGGGACCCGGTCGTCTGCGACAATGGCCACACCTACTCCAACTCCTGCTACGCCTACCGCGCCTGCGCCACCGGCTGCGTCCGCATCGGCCCCGGCCCCGTCCCGCTGAAGCTCGACTGACCGACCGATCGACCGAAGCGGTCCGTCCATCATTTCTTCTCCTCCCCGGCGCCCCGGAGCCTCCACTCCGGGGCGTCTTGTCTTCCCTTCCCCCTCGTGGCACGGGCTTCCAGCCCGTCTCTCCCTCCTCTCCCCCTCGTGCCCCGCCACCACCCCGCCTCGCCTTCCGCTCCGCGGCCCCGCTGGTTGTCCCCAAGGACGGCCGCTGGGACATCCGCGTCGCTCCCGCCACACTCCCCGATTGATCGACCCGCCCCTTGCTCTCCCCACGCCGCGCCGGGTACGCTCGTCCCATCCTCCCCCCGCGCGAAGGAGCCGCCCGTGCCTACCGCCCCCACCCTCCCACGCCCCGTCGCCGCCCTCTCCGCCGCGGCCATCGCCTCCCTCCTCTTCGCCGCCGCCGTCTCCGGCACCTCCCAGCCCCCCACCGACCCGCACGACGAGCGCCTCCTCGCCCACCTCGAGGACAACGCCCGCCTCCACCGCGAACTCGCCGAGCACGGCAAGTCCCTCTACGGCGCCTCCCGCATCTCCATGAACGAGCTCACCCTCATGCAGATCGACGTCTGCGAGGCCGAGCTCCTCCTCGCCACCGTCCGCAAGGACAACCGCGCCCGCGCCGAACTCCTCGATGAGATCGTCAACCTCCGCGAGCGCATCCTCTCCGGCTTCGGCCCCGATGCGCCGCGCGAGACCATCGCCGACGCCAGCCAGGACCTCGCCCGGGCCCGCGTCCGCCGCTGGGAGCTCGAGCAGGAGAAGTAGCCGGGTGGCATGCTCCTGCACTGCAGGAGCATGAAGCCTCCCCTGCGCCCCCATCCGCTCCATCTTCACTCCCCACATCTGGGGCCAAACCCCCCCATCCCAGAGAAATCGCACGCGCATCTCCGGTCCCTGTGCGCCATTTCGCAACGATACCAAACGCCACCCTTGCACCACCTCTCCCCGTCCGCTACGTTCCGCCAAACCCCACACGGATGCCGATCATGACCACCCTCCCCCTCCCCCACTTCCGCGACGCTCTCCACCTCGCCCGCGATGAGGCCCTCCACATCCTCCGCCTCGTCATGCGCACCACCACCGCCGACGACCCCGAGTCCGCCCCCGCCCCCACGCGCGAGGCCCGCCTCGCCGCCTGCGCTGTCCTCCGCCTCCCCATCCCCGACGATGAGGAGGCCGACCTCCCCTCGGACCACCCCACCCCTCCGCCGCACTCCCCCCCTCCCTCTCGTTCGTTCCACACCAGC
>JBIQJK010000140.1:0-8291 GCA_044507535.1 Planctomycetaceae bacterium
GGGGAGGGGTGGTGTGAACGACAACTACTCCGTCTTCTCCGCCGCCTCCGTCCGGCGCGGCGCCGAGTGGCTCCGCGGCGAGGGCGCCGACGCCGATGTGGTCATCTCCTCGCGCGTCCGCCTGGCCCGCAACCTCAAGGGCTTCCCCTTCGTCCGCCGCGCCCCGCGCCAGGTCCGCGAGCGCATCCTCGCCATCGCCCGCGAGCGCCTCCTCGGCGCCGACCTCACCGCCGCCTCCGGCGGCTCGGCCCGCTCCGAGCGGATGATGTGGGTCGACGTCCACAACTGCAACCCCCTCGACCGGACCCTCCTGGTCGAGCGCCACCTGATCTCGAAGGAGCACGCCAAGCAGTCCCTCCCCACCAAGGGCAACGAGGACGCCGCCCCCGTCCCCGGGTCTCCCCTCGCCGGCGAGCCCCGGGGCGTGGCGATCTCCGTCCCCGACGAGCGCCTCAGCGTCATGGTCAACGAGGAGGACCACCTCCGCATCCAGGTCCTCCGCTCCGGCCTCGACCTCGCCGGCGACGGCGGCGCGTTCGACCAGATCAACGCCGTGGACGACCGCCTCGAGGGCCTCCCCGGCGCCCCCGGCCTGGAGTACGCCTACAGCCCGCGCTTCGGCTACCTCACCGCCTGCCCCACCAATGTGGGAACCGGCATCCGCGTCAGCGTCATGCTCCACCTCCCCGCCCTCAAGCTCACCGGCGAGATGGAGAAGGTCAAGCGCGCCACCCGCGACCTGTCGCTGGCCGTCCGCGGCTACTACGGCGAGGGCTCCGAGGCCATCGGCGACTTCTACCAGATCTCCAACCAGACCACGCTCGGCAAGCCCGAGCGCGTCATCCTCCAGCAGTTCGAGCGGGACATCATCCCCCAGGTCATCGCCTACGAGCGCGCCGCCCGGCGCATGCTCCTGGAGAAGCGCCGCCGCATCCTCGAGGACCAGGTCATGCGCGCCCTGGGCACCCTCCGCTACGCGCGCCTCCTCACCCCCGAGGAGGCCCTCTCCCTGCTGAGCCAGGTCCGCCTGGGCGTCATCATGGGCCTCATCCCCGACCTCGCCGAGAGCACCGTCAACCAGCTCATCCTCCTCACCCAGCCCGCGCACCTCCAGCGCGTCATCGGCCGCGAGATGGACCAGAACCAGCGCCGCGAGGCCCGCGCCGACCTCGTCCGCCAGCAGCTCTCCATCTGACCGACCGCGCCGCCCCTCCCCCACGCGCCCGCGGAGGAGTACCCCCAGCCGATGCTCCGCCCCTCCGACCAGCACGAGATCGAGCGGCTCCGCCGCTTCAAGGTCCCGCGGCGGCCCGACCCGTCGCTGAAGGACCTCATGGCCGCTCAGCTCCGCGAGCTGAAGAAGCTCCGCCGGGGCGTCGGCGTCATCGCCGCCGCGTGGGAGGCCGTCATCCCCCCCGACCTCGCCCAGCGCACCGAGCTCGTCTCCCTCTCCCGCGGCTCGCTGACCGTCCGCGCCTCCGATGCCGCGACGAAGTACCAGCTCGACCGCCTTCTCAGGGGCGGCGCCGAGGCCGCGCTGGTCCGCGCCTCGCCCGTCGCGCTGCGCAAGGTCAAGGTCGTCCTCTGACCCGCCGCGACTCTCGGCCCAACGTACCCTTTCCCAGATGGACCCCGCGCCCAGCGAGCACGCCCGCCCCGAACCCACGAGCCCCGCGGACGCCGATCTGCTCGCCTCCTACCTCGCCGCGCGCGATGCCCACTGCCCCGCATGCCGCTACAACCTCCGCGGCCTCTCCGGCGACGCCTGCCCCGAGTGCGGCCGCCCGCTCCGCCTCACTCTCGAGGCCCGCGAGCGCGGCATCCCTCACCGCCTCTTCCTCCTCCTCGCCTTCGGCTGGGTCCTCGCCGCGGGGACCATGAACACCGTTCGCGCTGTCGGCGCGCTCCGCGAGGAATACCGCTGGGCCTCCCGCGGCGTCATCTCCATCACCCCCAGCGCGGGCGGCCCGCAGTTCCGCATCCCGACCGCCCCCGCCGCGATGCCCGTCTCCCTCTTCGACCTCTCCGCGACCGCCTGGTCCCGCGCGATCTGGTCCATCCTCCTCGTCGTCGGCGCCGTCGCCGGGCTCCTCGCCCTCGACCGCGAGCAGCGCGGCCGGAGCGCAGCGCCAACCTCCGCCGCCGTCGCCGTCGCCGATCGCGACCGGCGCGCCGCCCGCCTCGTCGCCTACGCCTGGGCCCTCTTCGCCGTGTACGCCTGCTGGCATGTCGCCGTCTTCGCCCGCGAACTCCTGGGAATCTGGTGACCCGCATATGACCACGGACGACCGCGAACTCCTGCGCCGCTACCTCGCCGGCCGCGACGTCCCATGCCCCGGCTGCGGCTACAACCTCCGCGGCCTCGAGTCGGGCGTCTGCCCCGAGTGCACCGAGCCCATCACCCTCCGCGTCAGCCTCGTCGAGCCGCGCCAGGGCGCGTTCATCGCCGGCCTCATCGGCCTGGCCGTCGGCATCGGCTTCAGCGCCGCCTTCCTCCTCGCCGCGGCCCTCGTCGCCGCCCTCTACGGCGGCACCCCCGGCCTCCTCGCCGAGGTCTGGCCCCTGCCGCTGCACCTCATCTTCGAATCCGCAGCGCTCGCCGCCTGGGTCCGCGCCCGCAGACGCCTGCGCCGCATGCCCCCCCGCGGCCGCATCACCCTCGCCGCGGCGTGCTGGGGCCTGAGCGCCCTCCTCGCCGCCCTCTTCTTCGTCAACGCCCTCAGGGTCGTCTAGCGCCCCCCCCTCCCCCCCCAATCCTCCGCGCCCGGTGAACCCGCCGTCACCCCCGCCCGCCGCGGGCACGCAACGATTCCCGCGGGTATGCAGCTCCACCCCGGCCAGAGCGACCTCGTCCGCGCCTACCTCGCCGAGCGCGACGTCTCCTGCCCCCGCTGCGGCGCCAACCTCCGCGGCGTCACTGGCGACCGCTGCCCCACCTGCGGCTACGACCTCCACCTCGTCCTCGCCGGCGCCCCCCGTCAGTCCTGGCCCTTCTACGCCGGCCTCTTCGGCCTCGCCGTCGCCACCACCGCCCTGACGGCCCTGCTCCTCTCCGCCCTCTTCCACGAGAACTGGGGCCAGCGCTCCGTCATCGGCGTCGTCGGTCTCTCCATCCTCTGGCTCCAGATCCGCGAGTGGATCCAGCGCGGCGAGGACTTCGAGACCCTCCCCGACTTCCGCAAGTACGAGCGCATCTCCCTCTGCTGGCTCTGGGCCGCCCTGGCGGTGTTCCTGATGCTGATCCTGTAGTACGCTCTGTGCGCGTGAACGCGGAGCACGGACATCTTGAGGCGCTGGCAGCCTACCTCGCCGACCACGACGCCCCCTGCCCGAACTGCAGCTACAACCTCCGCGGCCTGAAATCCGGCACCTGCCCCGAATGCGGCGACCCCATCCTCCTCCGCGCCTACCCCGACGCCGAGCGCCTCGACGACCGCACCCGTACCGCCCTCTACCTCCGCGACCACGACCTTGTCTGCCGCGGGTGCAAGACCAATCTCCGCGGCAGCGCCGACGGCGTCTGCCCCGGCTGCGGGCGCATCTACGTCGTCCGCGGCCTCCCCAGCATCGAGCCCTTGGTCAAGCCCGCGCCCCCGTGGGGATGCCTCATCGCTCTCGGTGTCATGGGCGCTCTGCTCCTGATCATCGTCCTGCTCACCGCGGTCCTGAGCCGCTGAGCGGCCGCGCCCACCCCCCTCGAAGTAAGCCCCCACTCACCCACCCCGATCCAGCGGCCGTCGCGGAGCGTATTGATTGAGGGGACCGCAACGCCGATAACACCACCATGCCCAGCACCACCACCGACCTGCCGCCCGAGCTCCTCGAGCACATGCAGGCCATCAAGGCCAAGGCCCGCGAGTACGGCCTCGATTTCTTCGAGGTCGTCTACGAGGTGCTCCCCTTCGAGGTCATGAACCAGATCGCCTCCTACGGCGGCTTCCCGGTGCGCTACCCCCACTGGCGCTGGGGCATGGAGTACGAGAAGCTCTCCAAGCGCGACGCCTACGGCCTGGGCCGCATCTACGAGATGGTCATCAACAACGACCCCTGCTACGCCTACCTCCAGGAGTCCAACTCCGTCACCGACCAGAAGCTCGTCATGGCCCACGTCTACGGGCACGCCGACTTCTTCAAGAACAACTTCTGGTTCAGCAAGACCAACCGCAAGATGATGGACGAGATGGCGAACCACGCCACCCGCGTCCGCCGCCACATCGAGCGCCACGGCCAGGAGTCCGTCGAGCGGTTCATCGACAACTGCCTCACCATCGAGCACCTCATCGACGCCCACTCGATGTTCATGCAGCGCGAGGAGCCCCGCGCCCCGCGCCCCGCCTCCCCCGGCGACGACGACGCCGCGGAGGGCTTCGTCCCCGAGAAGCTCCCCGCCAAGGACTACATGGACCCCTTCATCAACCCCGCCGAGGAGATCGACCGCCAGCGCGCCGAGTTCGAGAAGCGCCGCGAGGAGGACCGGGCCAAGTTCCCCGCCCGCCCCACCCGCGACGTCCTGCTCTTCCTCATGCGCCACGCCCCCCTCGAGGACTGGCAGGTGGACATCCTGTCCATCATCCGCGAGGAGTCGTACTACTACGCCCCCCAGGCCATGACCAAGGTCATGAACGAGGGGTGGGCCACCTACTGGCACTCCAAGCTCATGACCTCCCACTTCCTCGAGGCCCGCGAGATCATCGACTACGCCGAGCAGCACTCCGGCGTCGTCCACATGCCCCCCGGCGGCTTCAACCCCTACAAGATCGGCGTCGAGCTCTTCAAGGACATCGAGCGCCGCTGGAACACCGGCCAGCACGGCCTGGAGTGGGAGAACCTCGAGGGCGTGGGGGCCCGCGAGAGCTACGACGACGGCTCCATGAAGGGGCGCGAGAAGATCTTCCAGGTCCGCCGCATCTACAACGACGTCAACTTCATCGACGAGTTCCTCACCCCCGAGTTCGTCGAGAAGCACAAGATGTACCAGTACCGGCGCGACCCCCAGACCGGCCAGCTCCGCATCGTCAGCCGCGACTTCAAGCGCATCAAGATGTCCCTGCTCTATCAGCTGACCAACATGGGCCAGCCCTTCATCTACGTCGTGGACGGCAACTACCTCAACCGCGGCGAGCTCTACCTCGCCCACCAGTTCAACGGCCTGGAGATCGACCTCGCCAAGGCCCGCGAGGTCATGATCAGCCTCCGCCGCCTCTGGGGCCGCCCCGTCCACCTCCAGGTCCGCCTCGACGACGACATGTACCTCATCTCCATCGAGCAGGGCGAGGTCGTCCGCAAGCAGAAGATCTCCGCCGACATGCCCATGCCGGCCCACATTGTTGCTTAGCCCCCGAATACCCCCGGATCCGGGCCCACCAAGCGTGAAAATCCGTTCACCCCCCCGCACGCCCGATCCGGCCCCCCGCCACGCTGGCCCCCGCCGACGCTTGGGCTATTCTGAAGTCATCATGGCGATCCGCTCCACCCCGTCTCGCCCCGCCCGGCACAACTCCTGCGCCGACCACGCCGCCGGCCAGGTCGTCAATCGCTGCTGCGGCAAGGACCTCGGCCCCATGGAAGACCACGAGGCCCCCTCTCAGGAAGACATCGAACGCTTCAGCAGCGTCACGCGCACCTGCCCCCACTGCAAGGAGGACGTCTACGACGACGCCGAGCTCTGCTACCACTGCGGCGAGGCCCTCCTCCAGGCCGACAAGCCCGTGCCCGTCTGGGTCGTCGCCGCGGGCGTCCTCGTCGCCCTCGGCATGCTCCTGATGATCCTCCGCTGACCCCCCCTTCCTCCCCCTCTTTCCTCTCCCTTCCCCCTCTCCCCGCCCGCGACCGCGCCCCGCCGAGCCCCTTCCTTTCGAAAGGGCGATCGATGGGCCAGCGTCTCCCGGCATTCGCGGCCGCCGCCTCCCTCGCCCTCTCCGCGCTCGCCGCCGACCCCCAGCCCCCGCCGGTCCCCCCGCTCGCCGGCCCCGACCTCGCCCCCGAGGTCTCCCTCCCCACGCGCACCCTCGTCGCCTTCGACTTCGCCGGCCGACTCCGCCGCCCCGAGGTCCCCCCCGAGGTCGCCGCGGCCGACCTGCTCGACCTGGACCCGCACACCCGCGCCGCCATCGACCGCCTCCTCACCCGCCGCGCCCTCATCCTCGATACCTTCGTCCGCGAGCACTCCAACCTGCTCATGCAGTTCCAGACCGCCCAGGCCACCGGCAACCCCCTCGAACTCCTCGGCCTCGCCCAGCAGACCTACGTCGCCCTCGCCGACCTCCACACCCGCGGCACCCTCCAGGGCTCCATCCGCGCCGCCCTCCCGCCCACCCGCGCCGCCCGCTACGACGAGCTCCTCGACGAGTACTGGCGCGCCGTCGTCCTCGAGGCGCGCCGCGCCTGCGGCGACGATCACGCCGGCATCGCCCGCGGCATCGAGGCCGTCATCACCCAGCGCGCCACCAGCCTCGGCCGCGAGATCGAGCTCGCCCTTGAGCGTCAGACCCGCTCCGGCGACCTTCTCCTCCACATCCTCACCGACGGCATCGCCCTCTCCCCGCGCCAGGCCGGCCGGATCCGCCAGGCCGTCGCCGACATCGCCGAACGCTCCGACCTCGAGGCCGACTCCCGCGCGCAGCTCCTGCTGGGCCTGAGCATCCTCGCCCACCTCGACCCGGAGCAGGCCGCGATCTTCATCGAGAACGTAAAGAAGCTCTAAGGCAATCCCCGCTTCCCAAACCTCCCCCCGCTCACGGGCGTGTCTTGCCGGCAACCCGACCCGCGCCGCGGGCCCGCCGCGGCCGTATGCGGAATCTCCCTGCCGCCCGCGGTTTCGCACGCCCGGGCGCTGCGCCGACGCCGCGGAAAACCCCCGCTCCCGCGCGGGAAACTGCACGCAACCACACGGCGAGGCATTCGTCCACGCCCGCCCACACGCGCGTGCACCCGGCCCCGCCGCAGGAGCACCGCCATGAAGACAGCGACAGGAGGACCGTTCAGAGCCATCGTGGACGTCGTCACGTCCGTCCCGCTCGACCCCACGTCCACCGTCTGCGCCATCGCGCTGCTCGTCGTCGCCGCGATGACCTGGCGCATCATCATCGCGGCCCGCGACGACCCCCGCGCCCGATCGCCGCGGGCGCGGCGACCGTCGAGGCGCACCACCCCGCCGGTTTCCCACGCCTCCCCCGCGCGCCGCACGCCGATCCGCTGACCCGCCGATCCCTACTCCGTGATCCCCAGGTCCGCCTTGGTAAACAGCGACTCGAACCGAACGCCCGCCGCGGCCATGTTCGCCGCGGCGCCCTCCTGCCGGTCGATCGTCGCGATCACCGCCACAACCTCCGCCCCCGCCTCCTGGAGCACCTTGACGGCCTCCAGCGCCTGTCCCCCCGTCGTCGCCACATCCTCCACGAACACCACGCGCTCCCCCGGCGACAGCTTCCCTTCCATCTGCTTCGCGGTTCCATAGTCCTTCTTCGCGTTCCGCACGAACAGGCACGGCAGCCCGCTCTCCAGGCTCGTCGCCGTCACCAGCGGGATTCCCCCCAGCTCCGCCCCCGCCAGCCGCTGCACGCGCACCCCCATCTCCCGCTCGATCGCCCCGACCCGCTGCGCGAACAGCCGCCCCAGCTCCCGCAGCACCGCCGGGTCCGTGCTGAACAGGTATTTGTCCAGGTAGTAGCTGCTCGTCCGCCCCGAGCGGAGCGTGAACGTCCCCCTCAGCAGCGCGAGCTCCGCGATCCGGGCGGCGAGCTGTTCGTGCGTCATCGACATGCGTGGGCGCTCCATACCCCCGGCAACCGGACCGGGATGATCCCCATCCCTCCGGCGGGCGGTCATTCTAAACCACGCCCCCACCGTGCATTCGCCGGACCCCGGCGCTGATCCGCTCGCAAAATCGACCCGCTCCTCACACACGACCCCCGGTGAGCGTCCCTCATTGGCAGGCCCGCCCATTGGCAGGCCGGCCGCGGCTCGTGGGCACGGCCGCTCGTCCGGGCCGGGGCTTGAGCACGACCGACCGACGCGCTCGCCCCGGCCCGACGGCTTTTGCGTGGCACGGGCTTTCCAGCCCGTGTCTCCCTCTTCTCCCCGCCTCAACGGTCCCCCCCGCGCCAATCCGGGTGCCACGGCTGGCGGCTTTGGGGGGGGCGCCGGCCGTGCCCTCTTCCTTTCTCTCTTCCTCTCTCCTCCGCCCCCCTCTCCCGTCGGGAGAGGGGGGGGGTTGGGGGCGGGTTCCTCTTTCTCTCCCTCACCTCCACACCTGCTCACCTCTTCACCCCCACCGCCCCACCCCTCCACCC
>JBIQJK010000141.1:0-8180 GCA_044507535.1 Planctomycetaceae bacterium
CTCGGCGTCATCATCCTCAGCCACAACCGCTGGCCCGCCCTCCGCCGTACGCTGGACCACCTCACCACCGCCTGCGGCCTCCCCCACACGTCCATCCTCGTCGTGGACAACGCCTCCACCGACGGCACCCCCGATCGCGTCGCCGAACACTACCCTGATGTGAGGGTGCGCCGCTTCGAGACCAACATGGGCGTGGACGCCTTCAACGCCGGCGTC
Source organism: Planctomycetaceae bacterium (assembly GCA_044507535.1). Lineage (GTDB taxonomy): Bacteria > Planctomycetota > Phycisphaerae > Phycisphaerales > UBA1924 > CALAFV01. The sequence continues at coordinate 217 of JBIQJK010000141.1, forward strand.
CGTTCCATTGATGAAGATCTGGTCCTGATTCTCGATGACGACGCCCGTCCCGACCCCGCGGCCCTCGACCAGGCCCTCGCCCTCCTCTCCCGCCGCCCCGACCTCGCCGCCGTCACCCTCCACCCCCGCCACCCCGAATCCGGTGCCTCCGAATGGCCCTTCGCCGCCTCCGCCCCCGTTTCAGGGGACGACCACTGGCCCGTCATGGGGTGCTGCAACCTCGTCCGGCGCGACGACTGGGACCGCGCCGGGGGGTACGAGCGACGCTTCTTCCTCTATAGGAACGACACCGACCTGGCCCTGAAGCTCCTCGCCCTCGGCCGCGGCGTCCACTTCAACCCCGACTGGACCGTCTGGCACGACAGCCCCGCCGCCGCCCGCAAGTCCGTCCGCTGGCACCGCATCGCCACCCGCAACTGGATCTGGACCGCCCGCCGCCACGGCCGCGGGGTCCACCGGTTCCTGGGGGCCCTCCTGGGGTGGGCGTGGGCCCACCGGCTCGCCGCCCTCTCCCCTGCACGCCACTGGGCCACCCTCAGGGGAGCCATCGAGGGCCTCGCCCTCGCCGCGCCCCATTTCGAGGCCCCCAGGGCCGCATCGCGCAGTTTTTGCCGACTCCTCCGCCTCCACCTGGGGACAAAAACCCGAGCCGGATGATCCAACTCTTGTGGAGACGGGCAGATACCGTCCGATAATCTCTTGTTGGCCCAGTGCGCCCGCACCCGCGGGCGGGGCCGAGGCGCGGGGGGTTGTGGTCAGAGTCCGTGAATCCAGCGGCGGATTCCGTCGATTCGACCAAAGCCCAACAGAGAGGATCGGAGCAACCCATGTCGAGGGGACGTCGCAATCGGAACATGCCCGCGCACCGCGCGGGCGCCGCGGCCCCGTGGACCGGCCTTGAAAGCCTCGAGCCCCGTGTGCTGCTCAGCGCGTTCAGCTGGACCGCGGAAGAGGTCTACCTGCTCGAGCTCGTCAACCGCGCCCGCGCCAACCCGCAGGCCGAGGGGGACCGGCTCGGCATCGACCTGACCGCCGGGCTCACCGCCGGCGAGATCGACCGGCTCGTCCCCTCCGAGCCGCTGGCGCTCAACCCCGCGCTCACCATCGCCGCCCGCGCCCACAGCCTCGACATGGCCGAGCGCGACTACTTCGACCACAACACCCCCGAGGGGCTCACCCCCACCGACCGCGCCCAGGCCCAGGGCTACCAGGGCTCCGCCGGCGAGAACATCGCCGCCGGGTACCAGACCGTGGACGAGGCCCACCGCGCCTGGATCGACTCCATCGGCCACCGCAAGAACGTCTTCAGCCTCCACACCAACTTCAACTCCAACTTCCACTACGACGAGTTCGGCCCCGGCTTCGCCTTCACCGACATCGCCCCCTACTTCGACTTCTACACCCAGCTCTTCGGAATCCCCTCCGCGCAGAGCGGCAAGTACATCCTCGGCGTCGTGTACAACGACGCCAACAACAACAACTTCTACAACATCGGCGAGGGCCTCGGCAACGTCCGCGTGGACGTCACGCCCGCGGACGACCTCTACACCATCATCGCCACCTACACCACCGACGCCGCCGGCAACTACCAGCTCCGCGTCCCCGCCGGCGAGTACAACGTCGTCTTCACCAACCTCGACACCAACCTCAGCCACACCACCCAGGTGACCGTCGGCCAGTTCAACGTCAAGGCCGACGCCAGGCTCTCCCAGCTCACCACGAACCTCGACGACCACGCCGACGCCGGCGACTTCCAGAACGCCACCCCCGTCGCCATCAACCCCGACAACGGCGCGGGCGCCGCCGCCGGCATCATCGAGCACCCCGGCGACACCGACCTCTTCCGCTTCACCGCCATCGGAACCGGCGAGGCCGTCATCCGCGTCACCACCGCCGAGGGGAGCCTCGTCCCCGGCATGGTCGTCTTCGGCTCCTCGCAGACCCCCCTGGGCGTCGGCGTCCTCGCCGGCGACGGCGCCGACACCGCCTTCTCCATCAACATCGCCCAGGGCCAGACGTACTACGTGCTCGTCGAGCCCGACGGCGGCGAGACCTCCGGCCCCTACGCCCTGACCGTCATCGGCCCCGTCGGCCCCGGCCCCGAGCCGGTCAACCCCTACGCCGCGGGCCCCGGCGCCGTCCCCGGCGGCGGCGCGACGGCCGACGGCCTGCTCACCCTCACCGTCGCCAACGAGGACGGCCGCCCCATCGTCTACGCCCAGCAGGCCGACGGCTCCTGGATCGTCACCGACCTGATCGCCACCGCCGGCGGCCCGCAGATCGACGGCGACCCGATGACCTGGACCGACCCCAAGGACGGCCGGTCCTACATCGCCGCCCGCTCCGCCCAGGGCCTGGTCCTCTACCGGCGCGAGCCCAGCGGCGACTGGTCGCTGCGCAACCTCGGCGCCGAGATCGCCGGCGCGCCGGCCATCACCGGCGAGTCCACCTCCTTCATCACCGCCGACGGCCTCGCCGCCGTCGCCGGCCTCGCCGCCAACGGCGACATGATCCTCTACCACCAGAACGGCGCGCAGTCCGGCGGGCACTTCACCTGGACGGCCGTCAACCTCTCCGAGCGCGACCTGAAGCCCCAGGGCCTGGCCACCCCCGCCTTCGCCGGAAAGCTCATCAGCTTCGTCACCGCCTGGAACGCCCAGAACATCACCGGCCTGGACGCCCAGGGCAACATCCTCACCGTCTGGTGGGCCCCCGGCCTCAACGCCTGGTCGGTGGACAACCTCACCGCCAAGACCGGCGCGCCCGCCATCGCCGGCGGCCTGACCGCCTACCTCACCAGCTGGAGCGGCATCAACCTCGCCGGCGTCAACGACCGCGGCGAGCTGACCGTCACCTGGTGGGTCCCGCAGTTCGGCCCCAACTGGGCCAGCAGCAACCTCACCCAGGAGATCGACGGCCCCGTCGTCCAGCCCGACTCCATCGCCTCCTACGTCACCGCCTGGGGCGGGCTCAACGTCGTCGCCGCCGACGAGGACGGCAAGCTCGTCGTCTACTGGTGGGCGCCGGAGCTCCCGAGCATCCTCGGCGAGGACCGCTGGCTCGTCACCACCCTCTCCGACGAGGTCGAGGGCGGCCCCGTCCCCGACGGCCCGCTCACCGGCGTCCCCTTCGGCGAGACCATCTCCATCGTCGGCGCCGACGAGACCGGCGACGTCTTCCGCTACTGGTGGCAAGTCGGCGGCGCCTGGCAGGCGCAGAACCTCACCGACATCGCCGTCCCGGTCTGACCCGCGCCGCGTCCGGCGGGTCCGCGCTCAGCACCCGCCGGCCACCGCGTCCAGCCACGACGTCAGGAACGCGCTGATGTCCGACGAGTTGACCGCCATGTCCCCGTCGTAGTCCCCCTCCAGGTCCCCCTCGCCGACGCTCGCCAGCCACGTCGTCAGGAACTCGGAGATGTCGCTGCTGTTGACCGAGCCGTCCCCGCTCCAGTCCGCCGTGCACGAGCCGGCGATCCGGAACGTCCCCGGGCTCTCGTCGTAGCCGGTGTTCCCGTCCGCGTCCTCCACCACCACGCGGATCTTCCCCCGGCGGATGAACCGGTCCGGGACGTTCCAGCTGAACGACCCGCTGTGCTGCAGCCCCGAGGCGATCTCCGTCGCGTACGTCTGCCCCCCGTCGTGGCTCAGCAGCAGCCGCACGCTCGTGACCCCCTTGTCGTCGTCGGCGCCCCAGCGGACGAACTGGTTCGCCCCCGGCGTGAGCGTCTCCCCGCCGCGGAGCGTCCGCAGGAACGCCGTCGGGCTCTGGCCCCCCAGGTGCTCCGGGATGTGCATGACGATGCAGTGCATCACCCCCGCGGAGGACACGATCGCGTCGCAGTTGATCCCCACGATCCGCCAGTCCGGCAGCGCGGCCTGCCACGTCGCGATCGCGTCCGCGTTGTGGTTCGCCATCGTCCCCTGCGAGTACTGCGGCACCAGCACCACCCCGTTGCACATCACCACGTTCGTGTACGTGTAGTGCGTCCCGCCGATGTTCCGCGCCGGCAGCCGGTGCACCGTGTACCCGTTGGCGGCCATGTACGCCGCCCCGGCGTTCGCCGCGTCACGCGCCATGTTCTGCGCCGTCGTCCCGTCGCTGATGAAGTCGCTCACCAGCACCACGTCGTCGCCCGCGATCTGCATCCACATGTCCAGGTGCTGCGTCGAGTCGACGCTCGTCGGGTACGGCGTGAAGATGTGCGTCGCCAGGTTCTGGAACGCCTGCCACAGCCCGACGATCTGCCCCTGGCTCAGCCCGGGGTTCTCGTTGACGATCAGCCCCGTCGCGTACCCCCGGTCCAGGGCGTCGAGGTGGAAGTTCCCGCCCCCGTGCACCAGCGGGATGTTGAACACGTTGTGCCGCCGCACCGACCCGTAGAACGGCGCCAGCGCGTTGTCAGCCGGCCGCGGCCGGTTGTACGTGTGGTTCACGATCGCCCGCACCTGCCCCTGGTAGATGTACCGCGGCCCGTAGTCCCGGATCCAGATCGTGTCCGTCGTCCGCACCACGAAGCGCACCCGGCTCATGTCCGCGCCCCCCGCCGCGAGCTGGCTGGCCGCGATCGTCTGCTCCGTCGTCGTGTCCACCACCACCCACACGTCCCCGTACCCCCCGCCCCCCGGCCGCCCCGCCGTGATCTCCCGCGTCATCGTCGTCAGCAGCTGCAGCCACGCCGCGCTCCCCTCCCACGCGATCAGGATCCCCTCCATCGGCGCGTACTCCGGCGGGCACCAGATCGGCCCCTCCGGCGCCCCCGGAACCCCCCGCAGCCCCACCTCCTCCGCCCCCGGCGCCGTGATCGGGCGCCGCCGCACCCACTCCCGCTCCTCCTCCGTCATGTGCCGCGGGATCTCCGCCCCCTCCGGGTACCGCGGCGGCGTCGGCTCCGGCGACGGCCCCGCCGCCGGGGCCGCCAGCACGGCCGAGGAGCTCAGCAGGCACGCGGAAATCAGACCCAGGCCGGCGATGGGGGTGTGGCGATGCACGTTCAGTCCTCGTTCGGGTGATGCGTGAACGGACGCAGACAGACCCCGCGCCCCCGAGTTCGACCCTGCCAGACTACCGCGCAGCGACGGAAAGGGCCAAATAGCAAAGGGCCATAGGGCCAAAATCAGAACTGTGGTCCGATGCCCACCTCCGAACTTGGCCCTTCGGCCCTTTGCCATTTGGCCCTTTTTTCAGCAGTCCCCCCCGATCGCGTTCAGCCACGCCGTCAGGAACGCGCTGATGTCGTTGGAGTTCACGGCCATGTTGCCGTCGAAGTCCGCCCCGCACGTCGCCCCGTTGATGCTCTCCAGCCAGCTCGTCAGGAACGCGCTGATGTCGTTGGAGTTCACCGTGCCGCTGCCGTCCCAGTCCGCGCGGCAGAAGGTCGTCCCCACGAAGACGTTGCTGTCGTCGAGGTTGATCCACCCGATGTTCTCCCCCCACGCGTACCCCCGCAGCCGCTGCGCCGCCCGGTCCAGCCGGGCCTGGTCGCCGAAGGCCGACAGCGCCGCCGCCGTGTCGAATTTCACCCACCCGATGTTCTCACCCCACGCCAGCCCGTACAGGTCGCCGTTGGGGTGGATGTTCACCCCGTGGTCCGCCCCCGTCGTGTTGGAGTAGACGCACCCCGCCGGCGAACCGTCCCCGAGGTTCAGCCACCCCACGTTCTCCATCCACACGAACCCCGACATGAAGTTGTTCCCGATCCGCACCCCCTGCAGCCCGCCGTCGGCGTCCGCCCAGTTCATGTACCCGCAGTTCTCGGACCACGAATACTTGTTCGTCGAGCCGATGTTCGTCTGGGCCAGGGCCGGCGCGGCCAGGGCCAGGATGCACGCGGCGAGCAGCGCAGAACGCATAGATCGAGCCTCCATTCCCAGTCGGGCCTGCTTCGCGACTTGACGCCCCCGCCCCCTCCTCCTCCCACCGCCGCAGTGTACCACCATACTCCCGCGACGCACCCCCCTTCTCCCGAAATCGGCCGCGACCCTGCCCCCCGCTAGGGATTCCCCACCGCCCGCGTCACGCTCACCGCCGCGTACAGCCCCGCCACCTGCTCCCGCGCCACCACCCGCGCCGGGTACCGCTCGTTCAGCGGCTGAAGCCGGATCATCTCCCCCCCGTCCGCCCCGCGCTCGAAGAACACCCGCTTGAACGTCGCCCCCTCCGCGCCCGCATCCTCTCCATCTTCCCCATCTTCCCGCGGCGCGAGCCGCGCATAGCAGTCGTCCCCGCTCCGCACCGTCCTCGCCGGGCTGAAGACCACGATGTCTCCTTCGCGGTACTCCGGCTCCATCGAGTCCCCCACCACCCTGGCCGCGAACGCATCCGGGTCCGCCCCGATCCCCGTTCCCTCGAGCACCACCAGGTACTCGTCCGCCACCCCCACCGGATACCCCAGATCGGTGAACTCCGCCGGGTACCCCGCCGCGACGGCGTTGATGATCGGCACCCGCCTCCCCCTCGCGCCGCCCCCGCCCTCCCCCTGGCCACGATGTTGTCCCCGTCCCTCCCCGCGCCTCCCGCCGCGCCCCCGCCGGGGTCCGCCCGCTCCGCCAGCGTCCGCAGCACTCCCGACCGGTACAGCGCATCCAGCGACCTCCCCCCACCCCCCCGCGCCGGCCCCGCCATCATCAGCACCCGCCGCCCCTCTTCGCCCGGCCCGACCCCCTCCACCGCCGCCGCGATCTTCTCCCGCAGCGACGCCGGCGCCGCCCGCCACGCCGCGGCCTCCGCCAGCCTCCCCGGCTCAAGCGCCAGCGCCGCCTCGAGTTGCGCCAGCAGCCCCGCCCGCGGCGCCTTGTCCCGCCTCCCGTTCTCGATCTCCGACAGGTACCCCTTCGTGCACCCCGCCAGCTCCGCCAGCCGGCTCAGCGTCATCCCCAACTCCCCCCGCCGCCGGCGCACGATCTCCCCCACCCGCGGCCCATCCGCGTCAAACGGCGCAAACTCTCCCACTGCTTTGAGGGGGTCCGTTCGCTCGATCTTGGGCCGTCTGCCGCGCATCGTCGTTCCCTGTGCGCTGTTTTGAAGCGATACCGTACATTCTCCTTGCAATCTGTCAACCCCGCGGCGAAACTCTCCCCCAACTGGTTCGCCGCGTGGCGAACCCGCATCGCACACGGGGGACTTCCCATGCGGAGCATGGCACACGCACGACCGACCGGGGGCGGAGACCCCGCCCGCTCGAACCCGCACCACGACACCGCCCACAACCCCGAGGCCGCGGCCATCTTCGACCTCCGCCGCCGACGCCCGCGACGGATGCCCGCCTCCCTCGCCGGCCGCGCCGACTACCTCCCCCCGGACGAGGCCGCGCTCCTCCGCAGCGTCTACCACGACGGCGTCACCATCAGCGCCCTCGCCGCCATCGCCGGCCTCCGCCCCGCCACCGTCCGCTCGCGCCTCCGCCGCATCCTCCGGCGCATCGAGGACCCCTGCTTCGCCTTCGTCCTCGCCGGACGCGACGCCTGGCCGCCCCCGATGGCCCGCGTCGCCACCGCCTGCTTCCTCCACGGCCTGACCCTCCGCCGCGCCGCGGCCGACCTCAACATGTCCGTCGCCGCCGTCCGCCGCTACCGCGACGCCGCCGCCGCCCTCTACGAAGCCCACCGCGCCGCCCAACGCACAAAATCAAGTCACCCCCGCATCGGCGCCGTCGCCTGACGACCTCCCCCACCCCCGGGCGCCACGGCTGGGCGATTGGGGGGGCGCCCGGCCGTGCCCTTTCTCTCCATCCCTCCTCTCTCCCTCTTCCTCCCCGGCCCCCTCTCCCCTTGGGAGAGGTCGGGTGAGGGCGACCTGGCCTCCCTCCCCCTCTCCATGGCCTCCCGAGTCCCCATCATGCCACCCACCCCCCGCACCCTCCGAGCCGCCGCCATCTTCTCCCTCCCCCTCCCCACCCCCACACCCGCCGATCCCGACACCGACTCCACCGCCGGCCGCGCCGACTACCTCCCCCCGGACGAGGC
>JBIQJK010000014.1:0-49586 GCA_044507535.1 Planctomycetaceae bacterium
CACGCGGCGACGGCGTAAGCTGGGGGCATGCCGCGGGGACCGCTGCCGTTTCTGATCTTCGGGGCCACGTACCTGGCGATGCGGTACGGGCTGATGCTGCTGGAGGCGCAGGTCTGGGGCCGGCCGGCGCCGGGGGCGCGCAGCCCGTGGGTCATGCTGCTGATGATCCTGGTCTCGGCGGGCGTGGCGATGGCGGTGACGATGTTTGCGATGCGGGGGCGTTGGGGCAGGGGCGGGTCGGGGGGGACGTAGCGCGACGTTCTGCTGCCCGGGTAGTCCGAGCCTCATGCTTGATGACCACACTCGGGGCAAGTCCCATTCGGCAGTCCCGAAAGGTCGTATCGACACTTGGGGCAATGCCCCGGCTTCACCCTCCTCGCGGCAATGGCAATCAACGCGCGATGGACGCCGACAATGCTCAAGGCAACGACCCCAGCGTTCGCCATGAATCCCAAAGGCAAAGGCCGGAAATGGGACCACTGTTCCCGTAGGCCGTCCCGGTGGGTATATGTCGGCTGGAGGCGAATCTGATTTGGCGGTAGCGGCGGGTCCGGCTCGTGCAAAAGCACCCGCTCGAACGCCCAAAGCGGCCATCCCACTCGGACACGCGAGACTGATTCCACCACCGCTCCTGGAGGAATCACGACCCTTGGCGGCGTGGACTCACCCCAGTCAGGTGGTGCAGCCCAGACTTCCCATCGAAGTCCAAAGCTGCTTGCCGTTACGGGATAGTCCATGATCTGCCATGCTGGATCCCGGTTCGACGCTCGGAGGAGCAGCACCAGTGATACCAGCACCGTGCTCGCAGTTGCGAGGCCGGCCACGGTCGCGGTTCGGAGGAGCCAGCGACGACCCATGCTCAGGCCCCGCTCGGGTGCCAGACCGTCTTGAACTCGACGAACGGCTCGATGGCCCACGGGCCCGCGCAGTCGTCGTCGCTCCACCAGTCCACCTCGTCGGCGCGGACGGTCACGCGCTTGACGTTCTCGGCGGCGCCCTCGCGGAGGGCGCGGGCGTGGTCGTCGCTCAGGCCCGCGGCGGAGACCGCGTCGATGTCGCGGTGGCCGGCGATGAACGGGATGAGCTCGTTGCGCTTGCCGGTGAGGACGTTGACCACGCCGGGGGGGACGTCGCTGGTGGCCAGAACCTCGCCGAGGATGGCGGCGCTCAGGAGGGCCGCGGGGGTCTCGCCGCTGACGGCGACGACGGCGTTGCCGGCGCACAGCGGCGCGGCGGTGAGGGTGACCAGGGCGAGCAGCGGGGGTGTGTCGGGGGCGACGGCCGCGACGACGCCGGTGGGCTCGGGGGTGGTGAAGTTGTAGTAGGGTCCGGCGACGGGGTTGTTGCATCCCAGGACCTGGGCGTACTTGTCGGCCCAGCCGCCGAAGCGGACGAGGCGGTCTACCGCGGCGGTGATCTCGGCGTCGGCGTCGCTGGCGCCGCCGGCGGAGGTGAGGGCCGCGGCGAACTCCGCTCGCTTGCCTTCGAGCATCTCCGCCATGCGGTAGAGGACCTGGCCGCGGTTGTAGGCGGTGGCGTTCGCCCACCCCTCCTGGGCCTTGCGTGCGGCGACGACGGCGTCGCGGAGGTCCTTGCGGGAGGCCCAGCCGACGTGGGCGGCGGCGCCGGTGTGGTCGGGGCCGACGGGGATGGTGCGGCCGCTCTCGCTGCGGGGGAACGTGCCGCTGATGAAGAGCTTGTAGGTCTTCGAGACCGCCAGACGCTCGCTGCCCATGGCCGCGCTCCGTGCCCCCCATCCGCCGGCGGCGATGGGTGTGCGCCGCCGACGAGGCCATCTTAACCGGCCGGGGCCGCTACAGATTGGCGGGGGCGCGGGGGGATGGGAGCGGTGCGAGCGGTGAAGCGGTCGCGGGTGATGGCGGCGCTGCGGGGGGTGCTGGCGTGGGTGATGCGCCAGGAGGCGGCGGTGCTCGTGGCCGCGATGGCCGTCGCGGGGGGCGTGTGGATCTTCGCGGAGATCGCGGACGAGGTCGTCGGGGGGGACTCGCCGTGGATCGACCGGGCGATCCTGCTGGGGCTGCGGCGCGAGGACGACCCGGGCGTGCCGATCGGGCCGGGGTGGCTGCTGGACGCGTCGCGCGAGCTGAGCGCGCTGGGGAGCGCGCCGGTGCTCATCCTGGTGACCCTCGCGGTGATCGGCTACCTCGTGCTGGAGCGCAAGCGTCACGCGGCGTGGCTGGTGGTCGCGGCGACGCTGGGGGGGATGCTCCTGGGGTGGGGCCTGAAGTACGCCTTCGCGCGGGAGCGGCCCGAGCTGGTCCCGCACCTGACCAGCTACGCCCACCCGAGCTTCCCCAGCGGGCACGCGATGAACTCCGCGGTGGTGTACCTGACGCTCGCGGCCCTGCTGGTCCGCACGCAGGTCCGCCGGCGGGCGAAGGCGTACGTCATCTTCGTCGCGCTGACCGTCGCCGGCCTGGTGGGCGTGACGCGGGTGTACCTGGGTGTGCACTACCCGACGGACGTGCTCGCGGGGTGGACGGCGGGGGCGGCGTGGGCGGTGGCGTGCTGGCTCGTCGCGCGGTGGCTGCAGCGGCGGGGGATGGTGGAGCGGGCGGGGGAGCGGCCGTCGGGTGAGGGCTAGAGGCGTCGGATGAGGTCGATGACCCCGTCGGGGTAGAGGGGTGGACGATCGGGGTGGGACGGGCCGCGGAAGAAACCGAGGGGATGCCACGCCGCGGTGAACCGTCCCCCGCCGTCGTCGAGCTCGAACGAGTCGCGGCGCTCGATGCCCGGCTCGGCCAGCTCGCCGGTGAAGAGAAAGACGATCTCGTGAGCGGTGACGCCGCGGTGCGTGAAGTGGTTCTCCAGGACGCCGAGGAGGCGGGGGGCGAGGACGCCGCAGCGGATCTCCTCGTGCATCTCCCGCTGGAGGGTCTGTTCGGCGCGCTCGCCGTAGAGCATCCCGCCGCCGGGGGGGTAGTAGAACGTCAAGTCCCGGGCCGGATCGTGGTCTCGGATGACGAGGAGGGCGCCGTCGGTCGTGCGCTGAAAGAGGCCGCGGACGGCGACGCGGATGCGGGGGTGCTGACCGAGGAACCCGGCCCAGACGCCGTCGCGGATGTCGTCGTCGGGTCGGGCGCCGGTGGACATGATCACCGCTCCGGTGTGAGTTCGAGCTCGAGCTCGTCGCGCAGGGGGATGCGGTTCAGGCCGATGGCCGGGATGGCCGGATAGCGCCTGCGGGCGTCGTCGATGATGCCGGCGTGGAGGGCGACGAGCCGCCAGCCGCGGCGCTGGTAGAAGCCCAGGGCGCGGAGGTTGTCGTTGGTGGTGGTGAGAAAGACGCGGGTGCGGCCGGCGGCCGTCGCGGCCTGCACGGCGGCGTGGAGGAGGGCGTCGCCGACGCCGCGGTCTTCGGCGCGGGAGGAGAGCGTGACGACCTCGCACTCGTGGGGCCTGACGTGCTCGGTGAGGGAGTAGGTGACGAGGCCGAGGCGGTCGCCGGTGGCGGGGTCCTCGGCGATGAAGCCGGGGAGCTGGTCCGCGTGGAACATGCGGCCGATGGACCAGATCTGCGGGCGGCCCCAGTGACGGGTGAGCTCCTCGCGGACCCAGGGGAGGTCGGCGGGGGCGACGGGGCGGATGGTGACCGGGGCGGGGTTCATATCACACGCCGAGAAGCTCGACGCCCAGGCCCTCGGCCGCGCGGCGGAGGGCTGCGTCTTTGGTGGCGAGGGCAGCGCCGCGCCGCATGGCGAGCTCAAGGTACGCGGCGTCGTACGCGGTGAGGCGGTGAGCCCGGCAGAGGTTGAGGGTGTCGCCCAGGGCGTGGGTGGCGGTCTCGGCGTCCACGGTGATCGGGAGCGCGTGCAGGAGCGAGGTGAACCGGGCGGTGCGCGCCGGAGTCAGGCGGCCGTGCCGTTCTGCGAGGGAGAGGACGTTGGCGAGCTCCAGGTGCCAGAGCGAGGGGACGATCGCCTCATCGACGGCGAGGCGATCCAGGAGGGCCTGGGTCTGGGGGGTGGCTTCGTCCTCGAAGCACCACGCGAGGGTGATGGAGGTGTCCACCACGAAGAGGCTCACCGGCGCCCCTCGGCGATGAGGTCGCGGGCCTTGAGCGGGCCGAGAGTCTGGCCGCGGGAGAAGTTCTTCAGAGCGCTGATGGCGGCAAGCCGGTCCTCGCGCCGAACGCCCGGGACGGGGACAAGGCGGGCGACGGGGGTGCCGTGCTTGGTGATGGTGATCTCCTCGCCGCGGGCGACGCGGTCGAGGAGGGTGGCGAGGTGGGTTTTGGCCTCAAAGGCGCCGATGCTGACCATGGCGAACTCCAACCAGTTGTCAACTAGTCTAACATCTGGTTCGGCCCCAAGCAAGCTCGGCCTCGGGCAAACTCGGCTGGGCGGGGGCCGGATCAGACCTCCACGTACGGCCGCAGCCCCTGCACGCCCCCCTCGCGCCCGAAGCCGCTCTCCTTGAACCCGCCGAACGGCGAGGCCGGGTCGAAGCGGTTGTACGTGTTGAGCCAGACGATGCCGGCCTTGAGACGCCGGGCCACCTCGAAGATCTTCGACCCCTTGTCCGTCCACACCCCCGCGGCCAGGCCGTAGGGCGTGTTGTTGGCCCGCAGGATCGCCTCCTCCGGCGTGCGGAAGGTCATCACGCTCAGCACCGGGCCGAAGATCTCCTCGCGGGCGATGGTGTGGCTGGGCTGCACGCCGGTGAAGAAGCTCGGGCGGCGCCAGTATCCCCTGGCGGGGAGCGTGCTGGCGTTGACCTCGTGGTGCTCGGCGCCCTCCTCGCGCCCGAGCTGGATGTATCGCTCGATGCGGCCGAGCTGCTCGCGGCTGTTGATCGCGCCGAGGTCGGTGTTCTTGTCCAGCGGGTCGCCGACGCGGAGGGTCTTCAGGCGGAGCCGCAGCTTTTTGATGACCGCGTCCGCGATGCTCTCCTGCACGAGCAGCCGCGAGCCGGCGCAGCAGACGTGCCCCTGGTTGAAGTAGATCCCCTGGACGATCCCCTCGATCGCCTGGTCGAGGCTGGCGTCCTCGAAGATGATGTTGGGGCTCTTGCCGCCGAGTTCGAGGGTGAGCCGCTTCCTCGTCCCCGCGACCGCCGCGGCGATCCGCTTGCCGACCTCCGTCGAGCCGGTGAAGGCGACCTTGTCCACGCCGGGGTGGCTCACCAGCGCCGCCCCCGTGCGGCCGTCGCCGGCGACGATGTTCACCACGCCCGGGGGCAGGCCGATTTCCTCGAAGATCTCCGCGAGCTTCAGCGCCGTCAGCGGGGTCGTCTCCGCCGGCTTGAGCACGCAGGTGTTCCCGCACGCCAGCGCGGGGGCGAGCTTCCACGCCGCCATCAGCAGCGGGAAGTTCCACGGGATCACCTGCCCGCACACCCCCACCGGGCGCGGCGCCGCTCTCCCGCGCCCGGGGAAGGCGTACGCCAGCTTGTCCGCCCATCCGGCGTAGTAGAAGAAGTGGGCCGCGGCCAGCGGGATGTCCACATCCCGCGACTCCCTGATCGGCTTGCCCCCGTCCATCGTCTCGACGATCGCCAGCTCGCGGGCGCGGTCCTGGATCCGCCGGGCGATGCGGAAGAGGTGCTTCGCCCGCTCGATCGGCGGCAGCCCCGCCCACGCGGGGAGCGCCTCCCGCGCTGCGCGCACCGCGGCGTCAACGTCCGCCTCCGAGCCCTGCGAGACCTCGCTGAGGGTCTCCTCCGTCGCCGGGTTGATCGTCGGGAAGACGTCGCGGGGGTCGGTGAAGCGGCCGCCGATGTAATGGCCGTAGCGGGGGCGGATCTCGACCTTTGTGCGCTCGGGGGAGGGGGCGTACTCCCACGCCATCGCGGGGGCGTCGGCCTTCCGGCCCGGCGCGGCCGAGCCGTTGAGCGCGCCGTTGGCCGCGTGCGCGGCCCCGCCCTTGCCGGTCGCGCGGGGCCTGCGGCCCGCCGCCTTCGTCGATGCCCGTTTGGCCATGGAGGGGTGCTCCGACTCGTCCGAGGGTTCCTGGTTACTGCTCTTGCGGGGAGATCGACGCCGCGATGAGGACCTTGACGGTCCCCCGCTCGACGTACCGGCGGTCCTCGACGTGCCCGCGGATGACGACCGACCGCCCCTCGAGCGCGCGGGCCTCATCGCGGACGCGCGAGACGTCGACCATCAATCCCCCGCCGCGGCCGTCGCCCGCCCCTTCGAGGACCCACCCGGTGTGCTCCCCGCCGATGCCCATCATCCCGGCGCGGAGCGTCCCGGTGAAGGTGCCCTGAACGGGGGGAGGCGGGTTGGGTGGGACATTCACGGGTGTTCCTCCGCCGCCGGGCGTGGCGGCCGCATCGCCGCGGCCGGCGCACCCGGCTGTCCATGATGATGCCGCCGCGGCCACGGTGACGACCAAAGCCAGACGCTTCATGCCGGGGCCCTCCGGTGTCCGGTCGCCGGGAGGGTAGCGCCGCACTCGGTGCAGACGCTGGAGACGCCCACGGGGTAGGCGCACCGCTCGCAGAGGCCGCGCCGGCGGCGGGAGCGGCGGCGGAGCGTCCGGGATATCCAGATCACCAGCAGCGCCGCGGCGGCGTAGAAGAGCGTGTTGGCCGCCAGCCCCGGCCAGAGCACGGCCAGGGGCATTCGCCGCTGGATCCCCATCCAGCTGCCGCGATCGAAGGGGAACCAGGCGGTGAAGCGGCCGCCGGCGGACCGGCCCGCGCGGGCGGTCAGGTCACCGATGAACGTGGCCCACGCGGGGCGCGAGAGCTTCTGCGAGGTGCCGAACAGGTCGTAGTGCATGCACCGCAGGGGCCAGCCGAAGCCGCTGCGCGTCACGAAGACGCGTGGCAGAAGGTCCGGATCGGGCGGAGGGGTGGCCGCGCCGGGTGTCCACGCCCCCGGATCGACGCAGGTGATCGTGGTCTGCGAGACACCCCACGATGCGCCGCGGGTCGTGGTGACCTCGATGGGGTCGGACCAGACGCCGCGGAGGTAGGACGGCAGGTGCGACGGGGAGGCCCGGACCGGCCGCTCCTCGCGCCACGAGTCCACGTTCGACCACGCCGCCGCGGCGATCGCGGAGGCGAGCGAGAGGGCCGTTCCCAGCAGCAGGAGGATCGCCGCGAGCGCGATGATGCGGCGGTGTCTCATGGCGCCGCCCCCGTCTCCGACCCGCACTCGGGGCAGCCGGGGAACCCCGCGAGGTCGTAGCCGCAGGCGACGCACCACCCGCGCCGGCGACGCCGCTGCCGGCGGGCCGCCCCCGGCCCGAAGATCGCGGCCCACGCCAGCGCGGCGTACGCACCCGTGTTCACCGCCAGCCCCGGCAGGACCGGCCGGACGGGGAGCCGCCGCCACTCGGCCCCGTCCAGCCCGGGCACCCACTCGGGCGGGGCGATGCCGTCGCGCAGCCAGTACGCGGCAAGGGTGTCCCTGGGGCGCTCCCGGAACTGCTGCCAGTCGTAGCGGGTCTCCCATCTCAGCGTGCGCATCGGCCAGCCGGAGAGGTAGATCACCCTCCCGGCGGTGTTGAGGTAGCCGCCGGCGCGGTAGCCGGTGAACATGCTCCGGCTCGTGAGGCCGAAGACCGTGCGGACCCACGCGGCGTCCGGGGGCGCCCAGTGCGCGGGGATACCCGGGGGCCACGCCGCCGGGGGCGCGAGGTTGACCGTGCGGCCGCGGCCGGCCTTGGGGCCGGGCGCCCACAGGGCGAGCGACCACGCCGCGGCGAGATTGACGGCGGCGCCGATGGCGAGGCAGGTCAGGATGACGGCGGCGCGGCGCATCGGCTGGGGTGGGCTGTGGACGTCCCCGGGGTGGTCGGCGGGGGGGGCGACGGCCGCCCCGCACTCCGTGCATACCGGCGATGCGCCCAACGGGTAGCCGCAGCGCATGCACAAGCCGCGGCGGAGCCGGCGGGCTCGGCGCACGAGCCGAGGCACCGGGCCCAGCATGGCCCCCAGCGCCGCGTACACCGCCGTATTGACGACAAAGCCGCCGAGAATCGGCCATGTCGGCAAATGCCGACCAGGCTTGATCCCTAGGAATCCCGTCAGCCGGTCGGCGTCAATCAGCGGTTCTTCGTGCGCGACCGGGTTCACCAGATTCGGGAAGTCCCTCTTGGCCCGGTCTTCATCGGAGCCGCCGAACCGCCACCGGAGCGACCGCCGCGGCCAGCCCGCCTCGCCCGCGCTCAAGTGGACAATCACCATCGTGCGTTCCCCGAATCGCTCGCCCTTGTGATCGACCGCGCTCTTCGGGGTCGAGCCGTCACGATCGACTCACAAGATCCAGGTGTTGTCGTGCCACGTCTGGCCGAACCCCCGCCAGGCCCTGGATTGGAACGGCGTGCCCCACGGCCGCGGGCCTCCGCTGGGACGATATCGCTCACCCCCCGCCCACCCCTCCGGCGCGTTCGCCGTCAGCGGCGCCGATCCCCAGAGCACGCACCCCCACGCCACCAGGACGTTCGGCGCAGCGCCCGCGAGGAGGCACACGGCCCCCCGCAGAATCACCCGCCTCCAGCTCCACCTCATCGCCACGCTCCTGCCCCTCGCCCAGCGCATCCGGGCGGCCGTCCGTGGCCTGTTGGTCTCTCTCCCCCTACGCCTCCGAGAAGTCGTACCCCGCCGCGTACTTCCCGGTCGCGAGCCACCGCATCTGCCGCAGCAGGTCGTTCGCCAGGCTCGAGGCGCCGAACCGGAACCACTCGGGCGTCAACCAGGCCTCGCCCCCGTCGAGCACGCCCAGCGACTCCCGCACCAGGCAGAGGTACTGGATCGCGGCCTTCGCCGTCGAGATCCCCCCGGCGGGCTTCATGCCGACCCGGTGGCCGGTGGCGAGGTAGTGGTCCCGGATCGCCTCGAGCATCACCAGCGTCACCGGGAGCGTCGCCGCGGGCTGGACCTTGCCGGTGCTGGTCTTGATGAACCCGCCGCGGCAGTCGCCGCTTGAATCGGCCATCGCCTCGATGGCGAGGTCCGAGGCCCGGCGGACGTTGTCGTACGTCTCCAGCTCGCCGGTCTCGAGGATGACCTTGAGATGTGCGTTCGTTCCATCCCGCCGCCCGCACGCCGCGTGCACCTCGCGGATCTCCGCGGCCACTTCCTTGTACCGACCCGCCAGGAAGGCCCCGCGGTTGATCACCATGTCGATCTCGTCCGCCCCGTCGGCGACGGCGCGGCGGACGTCCGCGAGGCGGACGCTCAGCGGGTACTGCCCGCTGGGGAAGCCGGTGGCGACGGAGGCGACGCGGACGTGTTCGCCGCCGCAGCGGGCGAGCTCCTCCCTGGCGACCTTCACCATCGACGGGTAGACGCACACCGCGGCGACGCTGGGGACATCCTCCAGCCCCTCGGCCCCCGCCGCGGGCCGGACCGCCTTGCGGCACAGCGACCGGACCTTCTCCGGCGTGTCCTTCCCCTCCAGCGTGGTCAGGTCGAGCATGGACATGGCCAGCCGCAGGGCGTGCATCTTGCTCGCGCCCTTGATCGACCGCCTGGCCAGCTCCGCGGCCCGGGCCTCGGCCATCACCTTGTCAACCGTCGTCGCCGCCATGGGGTTTCCTCGGGGGGGGGGCTCCTCGGGGCAAGTCTACTGGGACGGGGCGCACGGCCGGGCCGCGGCCAACCGGGGGGGGGAGAGGGGGGAGGGGAGTGGGGGGCGGGCTTACCTGGCGATCGGGCCGGTCCCGGGCTCCGGGAGCGGCGCGGGGCCCTCGCCCCGGGGTGGGGCGTCGATGACGCGGGCGCTGAGGATCCGCGGCGCGGGCTCGAGCGGCCGGTCCCCCGCCTGCACCTTCACGGAGGCGATGGCGTGGATCACCTCTCCGCCGCGGACGGCCTGGGCGAAGGAGGTGTACTTGCCGTCGAGCATGGCGGTACCGGCGCGGCTGAGGCAGATGAAGATCTGCGACCCCCCGGTATTGGGGTCGCTGGTGCGGGCCATCGACGCGACGCCGAAGCCGTGCGGGAGCGTGCTGGGCTCCAGGTCGATGTGGTAACCCGGGCCGCCGGTCCCCGTGCCGGTCGGGTCGCCGGTCTGGATGACGAAGGCGTCCCCCCGGGCGTCCGCGGCGACGACGCGGTGGAAGACCACGTCGGTGTAGAACCCGCCTTCAACGAGCTGGAGGAAGTTCCACACCGTGTTGGGCGCCGCATCCGGGCGCATGGCGAGCTCGATCTCCCCGTGGTTGGTCTCCAGGACGACGTGCTTGTCGGTGTAGGCCCGGATGCCGGAGTAGACCTTCTGGCGGGTCATCTCGTTGGGGAAGCGGGGGTTGCCCCCGCTGTCCACGGTGGCGGCGTACGCCGGCGTCAGCATCGGCTGGAGCACCACCGCCGGGCCGACCTTCTCGCCCCCGACGACGAGCTGGGCGTAGAGCACCCGCGGCTGGGTGGTGATCCACAGGTCGGGGAAGAGCGTGGCGAGGTTGACCAGGCCGGGCGCAACCGGGGCGGGCTGGGCCGCCTCCGCCGCCGCGGCCGAGCCGGTCGGGCCGGGGGGGAGGAGGTGGATCTCCGCCTCCCCCTCCATCCCGGAGGGGATGGTGACGGTCATGGGGATCGGCCGGTCCTTGCCGTAATAGGTGCGGGCCGGGACGAGCTGCGCCCGGCAGACGGGGGCGAGCGCGAGCGCCGCCAGCAGCGCGGCACACAGCGACCAAAGGCGTCCACCTCGACCCATCGGTCCCTCCATCGTCTCCCGCCCCCGCCGTCCGGCCCACATTTCATCGGCGGGCCGGGTGCTCACGATACCGATGTTGTACGCGTGGGCCGCGGCGCGGATGACCATTCGCCGGCCGCTGTATTGCGGACGGGGTGGTGCGTGGGGGAGTGGGGGGGATCAGGAGGCGGCGGGGTCAGTGCGCGCCGCCGCTGCTGCCGCCGCCGTTAGAGCCGGCGTCGATCAGGTACCAGGCCTGGCCGACGCGGCTGGCCGCGACGGAGTCGCCGTCGGCTCCGGTGGGGAGGGAGGCGACGAGCTCGCCCTTGGAGTCGGGGAACCAGAGGACGCTCAGGTCGATCCGGAGGACGTTGGCGCCGATGCCGTGGTTGAACTCTTCGCGGGTGCGCATGCCGTCGGCGACGATGGCGACGGTGGGCTCGCTGAACAGGGCGAGGAAGCTGCGCCCTGGGGCCGTGCCGCGGTAGTGGTAGTTGGCCAGGATATCGCCGGGCTCGCCCCGCCAGCGGGAGGCGAAGTTGCGGAAGGTGTTCTCCCTGCGGTGGGAGGGGCAGTAGAAGACCTGCGGGGCGTCGAGGTAGTTGTCGCCGACGAGCCAGCCGATGCCGTCCCAGTCGGCCGGGTTGTCGCCGACGCGGACGGTGATGAGGCGGTGGGCCTCATACATCGCGCTGAAGCGCGTCGGGGGGAGGATCCCTTCGAAGTCCTCTGCGTACATCGCCAGGCCCAGGCCGATCTGGCGCGTGTTCGAAGCGCAGACCAGGCGGCGGGTGGTCTCGCGGACCATCGACAGGCTCGGCGTGAGGATGCTGACCAGGACGGCGATGACCGCGACCGAGACGAGGATGTCGATGAGCGTGAAGCCGGGGCGGCCGTCCAGCCGGGCGCGGGCGCAGCGGCAGCGCCGACCACCTGCCCAGGCGGTGGGTTGACCCCCCTGGCGTCCATGCACCCGCATCCGCCGGATTGTGGCCAGGGCCAGTGAGCCGTTCACGACACCCTCCAACCGGTCTCGACGAGTCAGGCGAGACTTTACCGAAACCAGATGTGCGATACAAGCATATGGATGCAGAAACGCTCGGGAATAAAACTAGTTATTGCTTACATGAACGGCATTCGAATGGCCCAGCCCTACCATCTCCCGAGGCGAGCCTTGATCCAAGCGCATCTTTGTCGCATCCTTTCGGGAGGCCCCGCCGTATCAGATGCGAGGGCTGCGCCCGCTGCACGAACGGGCGCTCGGCGCCTGCCGATCCGCACGCCGCCCACGTCGCCGGCCGCCTCATTCTGATTTTGTTATGGCTCCAAACTCCCACATTCCGGATACGGATCTCCGTCTGATGCAGCGTGTCGCCGCCAACGAGCCCGAGGCGGTGGCGGAGCTGTACGACCGGTTCGGCTCGCTGGTGTACCGCCTGGCGTACCAGGCCATGCCCACGCGAGCCGACGCCGAGGACGCGGTGCAGGAGATCTTCGTCCGGCTCTGGCGGACCGCGGGTCGGTACGACCCCAAGCGGGCGGCGCTGGTGACGTGGGTGATGCTGATCTCCCGCCGCCACCTGGTCGACCGCCTGCGCCGGGCCAAGGCCCGGGTGCGGCCGTCGATGCTCGACGAGCGGCAGCAGCAGCCCGTGACCGACGCGGCGCTGCCGGGCTGGAACATGGAGCGCGACGAGCGGATGGCCCAGTTGCTCCAGCGCATCAACCGCCTCCCCGAGCTGCAGCGGACGGTCGTCACCCGCGCCTACCTGGGCGGGCAGACCCTGCGGCAGATCGGCGAGGAGCTCGACACACCCATCGGCACCATCAAGTCGGCCCTGAGCCGCGCTTTGGTCCGTCTTCGAGAGCGGGGCGTCTCCGAGGAGTTTTCCGCATGACGACGCACGAACTGCTTGAGCTTGCTTCCCTAGACGCCCTCGGGCTGCTCGACGAAGACGAGCGCCAGGCGTTTGAGCGCGCCTTCCAGGCGGCCCCCCCGGCCCTGCAGGCGCAGATCCGACGCGAGCAGGCCCGCCTGGCCCGCGCCGAGTCCCTGCTCCCGGACGTCGAGGCCCCGGCGAGCCTGCGCGCCCGCGTTCTGGCGGCCGTCCGCGAGGCGATCCAGACCGTCGGCTCCGGCCGGCGCGACGCCGCCGCGCGGGCCCTGCCGCCGCTGATGCCCAGCCGCGGCGTCAGCCCCATCTGGCGCGCCGTCGCCATCGGCGCCGCCGCCGCGGCCATGGTCTTCGGCTTCGCCACCCTGCGCATCCGCACCGAGGTGGAGACCATCAACAAGCTCATCAGCGCCAACGCCCAGGAGGCGGAGTGGGTCCGCGAGTTCGGCGCCCGCTTCAGCGACGTCTTCGACCATCCGTCCACGCGCTTCGTGCAGTTCACGGCCGTGGCGGGGGACGGCGGCGGGGCCTCGAGCCGGGCGCTGATCATGGTGGACTCCGAGGGAGCGGGCATGTTCTGCGCCCGCGACCTCCCGACGAACCCCTACGGCAAGTACGCGCTGGTCCCCGTGCTGGCCGACGGCACGCTCGGCCAGCCCGTCGCCCTCTTCGAGACCCCGCCCGGCGGGACGCGCCACAACGAGCGCATCTTGAACTTCGAGGTGGCGACGGCGAACGCCGCCAGCCTCGCCGTCATCCCGCAGTCGCGGAACGGGGCGCTGAGCCTGGACAACGCCGTGATGCTCAGCAAGGGCTGATCTCCGCCCGCGCTGGCGGCGGCGCCCGTGTCGTCCGCCGACCATGAAATGACAAACGCCGCGGGAGGCTCCCGCGGCGTTGTTTCGTTCCGAGCGTTCGTTCCAAGCCGGCGGGACCGGCCCGGTCAGCGGGCCGCCGTCTCGCCGGGGGCGGCCCAGGTCAGCTCCTCCAGCGTGTTGCTCAGCGCCTGCTCCTCCTCGTAGCGCCGCTTGGCCCGGACCATCCGGCCCCAGACGACCAGCCCCAGCAGCGTGGCCGCGAGCGCGCCCCCGCCGGCGATCCCGCCGGCGTAGACCAGCCGCGGGTCCTCCACGGGCTCGCGCCCGACCTTGGCGGGCTGGGCGATCTCCGTGGCCGCGCCGTCGGGGCGGTTGGTCCGTGCGGCGTTGGCGACCGAGGCCAGGGCGGTGACGAAGGTGTCCAGCTCGCGGGCCGTCTTCTCCGCCCCCTTGCCGCGGAGCTCCAGGATCAGGCTCCCGTCCGTGCGGGACTGCACCGCCAGGTCGTTCGACAGCCGCGCCGACAGCTCCGGCGCCGAGCCGAGGGAGATGATCCCCCGCTGGCGGAAGCGGCCCGCGGCCTCTTCCATCATCCCCGGGTCGCGGGCGAGGCCCTCGTGGTACCGCTGCCAGGACTCGATGTCCGCGTCCGCGAGCGACACGCCGCGCCCGTCGGGGGCGATCACCGCGCTGGCGATGTACGTCGCCGGCACGACGTGGTTGGTGACCGCCCAGCTCATGACCATGATCAGCGCCAGCGTCGCGAAGGCGCAGAAGACGGTCAGCGCCGCGCCGGTCCGGGCGGAGCTGGAGGCCGCGGCCTTCTCCGCCTCGCGGACGCGCTCGAGGGCGGCCTGCAGCTTCGTCCGCTGGGAGAGGAGCTGCTCGCACTCGGCCTGCCGCTTCTCCAGGGCCTCCTTGGCCGTGACGATCTTGCGCGCCTGCATCTGCAGCAGCGCCTTGTAGCGGCGCAGCCGCTCGCGGCGGCGGGCGTTCCAGCTCATCGCGTCGGCGGCGAGGCCGGCGTTGGCGGCGAGCTGGTCTTCGAGCTCGCTGCGGGCCTGCTCGACCAGGGCGAGCTGGTCACGCAGGGCGCTGAGCTCGCCGTCGTCCGCGCCGGTCCCTTCCGCCCGGTCCGCCGCGCTGGCGGCGCTGCGGGCCTCCTCCAGGTCCGACTCCAGCGAGGCCACGCGGGCCTCCAGGGCGGCCTTGGCGGCGGCGGCGTCGGTCAGCTTCGCGCTGAACTCCCGAGTTTCCTCTTCCAACTGCTCCTGGAGCCGGGAGACCTCCCGGTCGAGCTCGCTGATGCGGGCCTGCGATTCGGCCGCGGCGGCGCTGGCTTCGCTGGACTCCTGGGCGGCGCGGGCCTCCAGGGTCCGGCTCAGGGCCTCGATGCGGGCCGTCTCGCGGGCCAGCTCCTCGCGGGCCGCGGCGATCTCCGCCCGCCCCGCCTCGATCTCGTCGCGCAGGGCCAGCAGCTTCTCCGCGGCCAGGTCGATCTCCGTCCGGCGGGATTCCAGCTCGGCCCGGCCCGCCTCGAGGTCCTCCCTGGCCTTGTTGGCCGCGGCCTTCTCCGCGGCGACCTCCTCCTTCAGTGCGGCAAGCCTGGCGTGCTCGGTCGCGATGGCGGCCCGCTTGCGGGCCAGCTCCTCGCCGAGCTTCACGGTCTGCTCCTGGAGGGCCCGCAGCCCCCCCAGGCCGGACTGGAGCTCGCCGATGGCGCGGAGGACCTCGTCGCTGTCCCCGGTGTCCGCGTGGGCGGGCGGGGGCGTGGCAGGTGCGGACCGACTCGGATCGACCTCGCTGGAGGCGGGATTCTCCGGCGACACATTCCCGGAAGAGCCGTTGGTCATGGCACAACCACCGCGATGAAGGGTCTGATAACCGCCCCCGTCGGCCCTGCGTTACTGGGACGCCCGGCCCGGGACGGGACTTGCTGCCGTCTCGGCGAGTATCGGCCCCGGCGCCGCCGGTCTGAACGAGCCGGCGCGCCAAAGTCTGCCCATCTTCCGCCCGCGGCCCCCACGCCCGGAATAGACGGGTTTTCCCTACCGTTCGCACGCGGTATGTGCTAGTCTTGGTTGGTCGCCCGACCCCGGTGGGGGCGGGCGTCGTAGTGTGTCCGGATCACCCACCAGCCCAGGCTGGCGCCCCACCCTTCCGCGGAGGCAAAGAACATGATCAAGCGCTTTGGTTCGACCGGTCTGGCGACGATTCTGGGCATCGGCGGTCTGTTCGCCGTCGGTGTGGGGTCTTTCGCGGCGTACAAGAGCTACAACGGCTGCGGGTCCTGCTGCTCCGGCAAGGACGCGGCGGTGACCACCCCGGTCGTCCTCACCGAGGGGGCCGAGGCCGCGGATTCCTGCTGCTCCGCCGAGAAGGCCGAGAAGGCCGCCTCCTGCGCCGCCGCCTGCGAGGGCGAGGCCAAGGCCGCGTGCGCGACCAGCGGCGCCTGCTGCAAGGGCAAGGCCGCCGAGGACTGCTGCAAGTCCGGGGGCGAGAAGTCCGAGTGCTCCGGTGAGAAGGCCGTCCAGGAGGCCGAGCCCACCGCCGCGGGCGAGACGAAGGCCTCCTGCCCTCTCTGCCCGAGCAAGACCAAGGGCTGATCCGGGGGTCTGATTCGGGGCATCGGGCGAGCCCGAGCCTGTGACGAAGAGCATCGCGCGCCCCACCCGGTCCGACCGGGTGGGGCGTTGCTCGTTTTGCGGCACAGGCTTTCCCTCACAATCATGACACATCAGGCAATGATCGCGGACAACAGAGAATCAGAAAATCTGAAGAACCAGAGCATGGTAAAATCCGAAGATACGAGCAGACTTGCGGACACTTCTGGGTACCTCGGGCTACTAGCCGGTACTAACTAGCCTGAATGGGGATGGAAAGGGGGTTGTGCCGATCGGGAGGCTAACCATGCGGATGACCACCCATCTTGGGAAGCGGGGAACGCTTGTCGTGCCAGCCGCCCTCCGGAAGCAGCTCAATCTAGAGGAAGGATCGCTGCTGATTATGGAGGTACACGAGGGAAACACCCTCTGCATCCGGCCCGCCAAAGCTATCCCGGTCGAGAAGTACTCTGAGTCGCGGGCTGCTAGCTTCATTCTCAATGACGCATACGACGCCGAGAGTTACGCAAAAGCGCGGGATCTGGTACAAAGGATGGGGCTAGACCCCGACAAGATCCCGCATGACAGGCCAGACGGACCCACCAACTCGGGTGTTTCTTGACGCGAATGTGATGTTCGCGGCGGCAATGGGCGGACTTGGAGCGCTGAAGCTCTGGGGTCTGCCCAATGTCGTATTGGTGACTACCGAGTACGCGGCCAAAGAGGCTTGGGAGAACCTGGTCTGGACGCCCGATCCTGATGGGTGCCGTGATCGCCTTCAGACACTTCTAGAAGCGGTTGAACTGCATCCACACCAGGATGACACTGGGCGGCTTTTCTGTGCTTGGGCACTCCCAGATCCCGAGGATGTGCCGATCCTCCTCGGTGCAATTGAGCACGATTGCGAGTACCTACTGACACTGGACACCGCGTGTTTTGGAAGTTTCTACGGCGCGTGCCTAGACGGCGTGACCATACTCAAGCCCGGAAAGTTCTTGGATCTGCTAGGCCACTAGGCCCCGCCCCTGCGTAATCGCCATACTTGCCCTTTCCCCCAGCCCGCGGCGGCGCCCCGCTCCACGCCCTTGCCGGACCCATTCATGACCACCTACCTCCTCAAGACCGAGCCGTCCGTCTACAGCTACGCCGACCTGGTGCGCGACAAGCGGACCGTCTGGGACGGGGTGTCGAACAACACCGCGCTCATCCACATCCGCGCCGTCCGCAAGGGGGACCGGGCGCTGATCTACCACACGGGCGATGAGCGGCGGGTCGTCGGCCTGGCGCGGGTCCTCACCGGCGCGTACGAGGACCCGAAGAACCCGGGCCTGAACGCGGCGGGGCTGCCGAAGCTGGCCGTCTTCGACCTCGCCCCCGTCGCCGCGGCGAAGACGCCGCTCTCGCTCGAGGAGATGAAGGCCGACAAGCGGTTCACGGGCTTCGACCTGCTCCGCCTGGCGCGGCTGAGCGTGATGCCCGTCCCACCCGAGATCGACCGGCTCATCCGCGAGCTGGCCGGCCTCCCGACCGAGTGAGCCCGATGCCCGAGACGACCGCCCCCGTCCGACGCTGCGCCCCCCTCCTCGCCGCGGCGGTGGTGCTGTGCGCCGGCCCGGTCCCGTGCCCGGCGGCGGGGGATGATGATGATGATGATGCGATCCGGCGGGGCGTGACCTACACCGTCACGCTCGATCGGCCGCAGATGCAGATGGTGGACATCGCGGCGACGTTCCCCGACGTGCTGGGGACGAGCCTGGAGGTCGCGCTGCCGGTGTGGCGGCCGGGGAAGTACGCGATCCTCGACGCCGCGGGGACGGTGCGGGACGTGCGGGCGAGCTACGTCCCGGCCGGGAGCGACGGGTCCGCCGCCCGCGAGGCCCCGATCGTGAAGAAGGACAAGAGCACGTGGCGCATCTCCCTCCCGCCGCGGAGCGCAAGCGACGCCCCGCCGCACGAGGTGACGGTCTCCTACCGGGTTTACGCCAACTCCCTGGCCGACCGCACGCGCCACGTGGACGACTCGCACGCCTTCCTCTCCGGCTCGGCGGTGTTCATGTACGCCGAGGCGTTCCGCGACCGTCCGGTGCGCGTGGTGGTGGATGCGCCCGAGGGGTGGCGGACGGCGACGGGTCTTTCGGCGGACCCCGCGGGGGGCGGCGCGTTCCTGAGAGAGAGCTACGACGTGCTGGTGGACTCCCCGCTGGAGATCGGCCTGCACGACGTGGTGACGTTCGAGGTCGGCGGGGTCGAGCACGAGGTGGCCGCGTGGCCGCCGGGCCGGCTCGCGCGGGATGCGGGCGAGATGACCGCCGACTTCGCCGCGATCGTCCGCGCCCAGCAGGCGATCTTCGGCGACCTCCCCTACGACCGCTACGTCTACATCCTGCACCTGGCCCCGGGCCTGCGCGGCGGGACGGAGCACCTCAACTCCTTCGTCGCCCAGGCCGCGCCGGGGACGCTCGAGGACGACGGCCGCTACCGCGGCTTCCTCGGGCTGATCTCCCACGAGCACTTCCACACCTGGAACGTCAAGCGACTCCGCCCGGCGGACCTGAAGCCCTACGACTACCGGCGCGAGAACTACACCTCGCTCCTGTGGGTCGTCGAGGGGACGACGAGCTACTACGACGACCTCTGCCTCGTGCGGGCGAGCCGGGGCGACGGCCGCCCGCTGCTGGACGAGGACGAGCACCTCGATCGCCTCTCCGAGATGATCAACGACGAGCGGGCCCGGCCGGGCGGGGCGGTTCAGTCGCTCGCGGAGAGCTCCTTCGACGCGTGGATCAAGTTCAGCCGGCCGACGCCGGACTCGGTCAACTCGACGGTCTCGTTCTACTCCAGGGGCGCGCTGGTGAGCCTGCTGCTCGACCTGGAGGTCCGCGCGAGGACGGGCGGCCGCGTGAGCCTCGACGATGTGATGCGCGAGCTCTACCGGCGCTTCCCCCTCGACGGTCCCGGCTACACCGCCGCGGACATGCTCAAGATCCTCGAGGAGCTCACCGGCACGGGCTTCTCCGGGTTCTTCGACGAGCACATCTCGCGCCCCTCGTCGCTGCCGATCGAGCGCGTCGCGGGCGCGGTGGGGCTTGAGCTGGTCTTCGACGCCGAGGAGGACGAGGGGGGCTCGCCCGCGCAGGAGGCGTACCTCGGCCTCCGGCTCTCCGACAGCGGCGGGCGGTGGTCTCCGCGGCCTACGCCGACGGCCCCGCCTACGGCGCGGGGATCATCCCCGGCGATGAGGTCGTCGCCCTCGACGGACGCCGCCTGCGGGCGGGGGACCTGGAGGGCCGCCTGGAGCGGCTTGAGCCGGGGCGCGAGGTCCGCCTGACGATCTTCCGGCGCGACGAGCTGCGCGAGGTGGCGGTCACGCTCGCCGGCCGTCCCAGGGGCGGGTGGGTCCTCCGGCGCGTCGAGGAGCCGACCCGGGAGCAGCGGGCCGCGTACGCGGACTGGCTCGGGCGCCGGTGGCCCGGCGAGGGCCGCTGACGGCGCGCCGCGCCCGATCGGGCGGCGGCTACAGTCGGAACCTGCCGGCGGGGGGACGGGGGTTGGGGGCGACAAGGGCACGGATCGATGGATGTGCTGTTCGAGGTGCTGATCTCCATCGCGATCTTCTCGGCGAGGATCGTCGACGTCTCGCTGGACACGCTGCGGGTCTTCGCGGTGGTGAGCGGCCGGCGGGGGGTGGCCTGGATGCTGGCGCTCTGCCAGGTCATCGTCTGGCTGCTGGCGGTCTCGAGCGTGATCAACAACCTCTGGGACCGCCCCTGGTACGCCGTCGCCTACGCCCTGGGCTTCGCCACCGGCAACTTCGTCGGCATCTCCATCGAGCAGCTCCGCGCCCAGGGGGAGCAGGTCCTCCGCATCTTCTCCCGCAAGGGGTCGGAGATCGCGGCGATCATGCGCGGCGAGGGGTTCGGGGTCACCGAGTTCTCCGGGCGCGGCAAGGACGGCGAGGTCACCATGCTCCTGATCCGGGCCCTGCGGCGGGACGCCATGCGCCTGGCCCGCCAGGCCGAGGAGATGGACCCCGACTGCTACTTCATCCTCGACGACATCCGCCTCACCTCCGACAGCTCCGTCCGCGGCATGGACCCGCCGCTGTGGGGGCGGTTCGTCGGCCGGCGGGACGGCCAGCGCTGACGCCGCCCCCCTCCCCGTCCCCGGCGGGCGGCGCGCGGGCCCCGGCGGGGGCATTCCCGATGGTCTGCCGCCCGGCCTGCCGATATCGGAGCCGTGGAATCGCTGCGGTTCGAGAACCTGCGCGGGGTGAGGGAGACCGACGCCTCCGGCCGGCCGGGGCTGCGCGAGCGGGCCTGGCGGGAGTGGTGCTTCATCCGCGCCGTCGTCTCGCAGCTGTGGATGCAGCTGGCGGTGCTGGCCGGGCTGCTGCTGCTGGGCGCGTTCCTCTTCCAGACCTTCGAGCCCGAGGAGGAGCACACGCTCGTCCGCGGGATGTTCTACACCTGGAGCCTCGTCTTCGCCGAGCCGCCGGAGGAGTTCCCGCGCTCGCGCGTCCTCCAGGCGATGTTCTTCCTCGTGCCCCTGATCGGGCTGACCGTCATCGTGGACGCGATCGTGGAGTTCGCCGGGCTGCTCCGCGACCGTCAGCGCAGCGAGCGGAGGTGGTGCAGGATCATGGCCAGCGGCATGTCGGACCACATCATCCTCGTCGGCCTCGGCCGGCTCGGGTACCGGACCTTCACGCTGCTGCGCCGGCTCGGCGAGCGCGTGGTGGTCATCGAGGCCAACCCCCAGAACCAGTTCCTCGAGGACGTCCGGCGCGACGGCTCGCCGCTGCTGGTGGGCGACGCCCGGCGCGAGCTGCTGCTCAGCGACGCCAACGTCACCCAGGCCAAGTGCGTCGTCCTCGCCACCACCGACGACCTGGCGAACCTGGAGATCGCGCTGGACGCCAAGCGGCTCGCGCCGCGGGTCCGCGTGGTCATGCGGATGTTCGACCAGAACATGGCCAACAAGATCCAGGACGGCTTCGACATCCAGATGGCCATGAGCCAGGCCGCGATCTCCGCGCCGGCCTTCGCGCTCAAGGCGATCGAGCCGTCGATCATGGGCGGGGTGGTCGTCGGCGACCGGCTGATCGTCTCCATCCGCCTGTCGGTGCGAGAGGGGAGCCCGCTGGCCGGCCGCGCGGTGGGGGAGGTGATCGAGCACCACGGCTGCGGCATCATCGAGCGCCGCCGCGACGGGCACTCCTGGCTCTTCCCCCCGCCGAAGATGACCCTCCAGGTCGGCGACGAGATCCTCCTCGAGGGCCCCTACGAGCGGGTGAGCGAGGTGCGGAAGCTCGTGGAGGAGGCGGCGGGGGGAGGAAGTTAAGAGAAGGCGGTGCTGGGTGCTGGGTGCTGGGTGGCCACTGAACGGCCTGTGGCGCATGCAGTCCCTGGGCGACGCAGCACGCAGCACCCAGCACTCAGCACCCCGAATCCGTCAGAGCTCCCCATCCACCCAGGACGCATCCGCCAGCAACGCCCGCGTCGGCGGGATGACCGCCTCGGCGTGGCGCGCGGCGAACGCCGCGGCGTCGTCGAGCGCCAGCCAGCACGTGTCAACATACTCCCAGTCTCCGGCCGCGCAGGCGACCGGCCGGCGCGGGTCGATCGGCCGCGGCAGGCGGTGCACCACCAGCAGGTCGTCGCTGCTGGCGTGATCGTCCCGCACGATCAGCGGGATCGCGGCGTCGTCTCCCGGCTCGAGCTCGAGCCCCAGCTCCTCGTGCGCCTCCTTGACAAAGGCGCGCAGGATGTCGTCGCGGGTCAGCTCGGCGACGTCCTCGCCCGGCGCATCGATCCCCCCCGCGGGGGCGAGCTCCCACTGACCGCCGTAGAGCCGCGTCTGGCGCCCGCGCCGGCCCAGGAGCACGTGCGGCGTCCCGGCGCGGTCGCGCCCGATCACCGCCCCGGTGACCGAGAGGTGGTGCACGCCGGTGGGGATATTCGCCGCCATCGGCTCGGCGCGCTGCACCGCCAGACGCTTGAACGAGTCGCGCCGGCAGCTGATCCGGTTCGCCGCGGCGTCCACCGCGGCCACGCTCAGCAGCGGCCCGTCGAAGAGGCGCGGGTTGTCGGCTCTGAGCGCGGCCCAGGCGCGGTCGATCTCGCCGGCGAGGGGGTCGGCCTCGCCGGCGGATGCGCCGGGCGCGATGGTGACCCGCAGCGCGGGGCCGCGGGGGTTCAGCGGCGTGATGGTGACGCCGGGGGTCATGAGAGGGGGAGGAGCAGAGAGGAGGAGAGCACGGGCAGGATGCCCGTGCCACGGGGAGGGGCGAGGGGAGTTACGCGCCGAGGAACTTGTCGAGCCCCGGCATGTCGGGCAGCCCGAGGGCCTTCGCCTCGCGGGCGAGCTCCTCGCGGGCCATCGTCTGCGCCTTCGCCGTCGCGTCGTTCATCGCCTCGGCGACGAGCGAGCCGGCGAGGTCGGCGACCGATGCGCCCGAGCCGCCGACCACCGCCTGCACCAGCGCGGGGTCGAGCTTCACCTCGATGACCTTCATCCGCCCGTCCACCGTCACGCGGACCGCCCCCGAGCCGGCGCTCCCCTCGGCGCGGATCTCGCCCAGACGCTGCTTGACCCGCTCCCCCGCGGCCTGGAGGGCCTCTTTGTTCTTCATCAGCCCGCTGATGGCGGCCATGGCTTTGAAGGCGTCGAACATAGGCGTCGTGTCCTCCGCGGCGGGGCGCCGCGTCCCTGCGGTTGATCCTGCGCCCGGGCGCAACCTCGTGCCCGGTGAACGGAGTTGTACGGGCCGACGGAGCGCGGGATCAATCCCGCTTCGGCTGCACATCCACAATCCGGGCATTGAACAGCTCGATGACCTCCTTCACCAGCGGGTGCTCCGCCGGATCGGGCCCGGCGGGCGCGGGAGGCGGGGGGGGAGCGGGGTGGTCGGCGGGGGTCTCGGGCGCGGGGGCCTCGGCCCGCGGCGGGGTGAACGCGGCGGTGGGCCGGGCCGGGGCTGGCGCCGCGGGGGTCTTCACCTCCGCGATCGCCAGCGGGCGCGTCGGCGCTGATGCGGGCCGGCCCGCGCCGGCGGCCCCGGCGCGCCACGGCGGCACCGGGATCCCGGCCGGGCTGGGCGCCGGCGCGGCCGCCTGGGTGGGGGGTTGAGTTGGTGGGACCGGGGGGGCGGGCTGGGACCTGGTGATCTCCGCGGCAGGGGCGGCGCCAGCGCCCCCCCCTAGCGTTTTTTTGTGGGGAGGCCCCCGTTGCCGCCCGCGGCGGCGGCGGCCATGGCGCGGTTCGCGCCCACGACCACCGCCGTCACGTCCGCCAGCTTCTCGCTCATCGCCAGCCGGACGATCAGCGCGTCCAGCAGCGCCCGCGGGGCCGCGGCCGACTTGCTCGACCGGGCCACGCTGTCGCACAGCGCGATCATGTGCACCAGCCCGGCCGCGTCGAACCGCGCCGCCTGCTCCACGGCCTGGGCGCGGCCCTCGGCGGTCAGCTCGACCAGCTCCGTCTCGGGCCCGCACGCGGCGAGGATCATCAGGTCGCGGAAGCGGTCGGCCAGCGAGGAGAGGAACTGGTCCACGCTCACGCCGCGGCGCATCAGCTCGTCCGTCCTGGCCAGGGCCATCGCGGCGTTGCCGTCGGCCAGGGCGTCGATGAGCGAGGCGATGATCGTCCGATCCGGCAACCCCAGCAGGCTTTCGAGCAGGGCGGGGGTGAGCGTCTTCTCGCCGGAGGCCAGCAGCCGGTCCATGAGCGACAGGGCGTCGCGCATGGAGCCGTTGCCCAGCCGGGCGACCATGTGCAGCAGCTCCGGCTCGGCCTCGACGCCCTCGCCCTTGACCACGGCGGCGAGGTGCTCGGCGATGCGGGCGCTGGGGATGGCGCGGAAGTCGAACCGCTGGCAGCGGGACTGGATGGTGGCGGGGACCTTGTGCGCCTCGGTGGTGCAGAGGATGAAGACGACGTGCTCCGGCGGCTCCTCCATGGTCTTGAGCAGCGCGTTGAACGCCGCCGTGGAGAGCATGTGCACCTCGTCGATGATGTAGACCTTGTAGCGGCCGCGCATCGGCCGGTAGACGCAGTTGGCGATCAGCTCGCGGGCGTTCTCGACGGAGTTGTTGCTCGCGGCGTCGATCTCGATGACGTCCGTGTCCCGCCCCTGCATGATCGCCTCGGCGACCTCCCTGGGCTCGTCGCCGGGCGCGTTGAGCGCTTTGGCGAACAGCCGCGCCGAGGAGGTCTTCCCCACCCCCCGGGTGCCCGTGAACAGGTACGCGTGGGCGACCTTGTTGTGGGCGATGGCGTTGCGGAGCGTCTGGGCGATCGGCTCCTGCCCGACGAGTTCGTCGAACGTCCGGGATCGGTAACGGCGGGCGAGGACGGAGTAGGACATCAACGGGATGTTAGCGTCCGTCGCCCTCGACCGGGTCCCCGTCCCGGCCGCCGCCTCCCTCCGGGTCCAGGAAGATCCCCTCGATCGGCCGCCCGAAGACCCGGGCGATCCGGAACGCCAGCGGCAGGCTGGGGTCGTACTTGCCCGTCTCGATCGAGTTGACGGTCTGGCGCGACACCCCCAGCCGCTCGGCGAGGTCCGCCTGCGACCACCCCCGCTGGGCCCGGAGCTCCCGGAGGCGGTTGTTCACGCGTACCGCCTCCGCGCCAGCGCCAGGCCGCCGAAGTAGAAGATCGGGAGCATCGCCCAGACGTGGCGGTAGCTCAGGTCCTGCGGGGGCAGCCGCACGACCAGCTCCAGCAGCCCCAGTCCCATCAGCAGGGCGAAGGAGCAGGCGAAGGCGAAGGCCAGGGCCTCGAGCTGGATCCGGCGCTCCAGCTCGTCCGCCTCTTCCCGGACCGAGCGTGTGAACGCCGCGGCCCAGGCGACGAACAGGGGCACCGGCGCCACCGCCGCCGCGATCCGGGCCCACAGCGGCAGGCCGGCGAACTCCACCGCCACGCGGGCCCCCAGGCAGGCCACCAGGAGGCAGACCCCCAGAACGAGGTGTGGGGCCAATCGGGCGCGGCGGGCCGGCTGGCGGCGTTGGATCGGTTCCATGGCTGGGGCTCCGGCAAGTGTCAAGGACACTTGACAGAGCGTGCCTCAGTCCCCGGATATGTCAAGCGTCCTTGACATTTCTCGTGCAGCCTGTGGCAAGGGGCGGGCGCCGGGGGCGCGGGCAACTCCGGGTTCCGGCTGTCAACTGCCCCCGCCGCGTCTACACTCACCGTCCCATGGGCAAGACACGCGAGATCAAGAAGCGCATCAAGGCTGTCGGGAACATCCGCCGCATCACGAAGACGATGCAGATGATCGCGACGAGCAAGTTCTCGCGCGCCCAGCAGCGCGCCACCGCCACCAAGCCGTACACCGAGGGGGTCTTCGAGCTGGTCCGCCAGCTCGGCGCCACCGCCGGCAACGTCACCCACCCGCTGATGACCGGCCCGGAGGGCAAGGAGGCGGAGGGGAAGCCGGAGCTGACGCTGATCGTCACCTCCGACCGCGGGCTGTGCGGGCCGTACAACGGGTCGATCCTGCGGCTGGCGATGGCGCACCTGCGCGAGACGCCCGCGGCCAAGAACGGCGTGATCGAGGTCGTCGGGCGCAAGGGGCTGGGGTTCCTGAAGTTCGCCGGCGTCCAGGTCGCCGAGAGCCACAGCGTCGGCGACAAGCCGAGCTACGAGCAGATCGAGCGGCTCGCGCAGGGGTTCATGGACCGCTTCATCGCCGGCGAGGTCTCGGCGGTGCGCGTGGTCTACATGCGGTACATCAGCGCCGGCCGCCAGAGGCCGGAGGTGATGCAGCTGCTGCCGATCAAGCCCCCGCCGGCGAAGGAGGGTGAGTCGAGGGAGCAGAAGGTGGCCGTGGACTACGAGTTCACCCCCCCGGCGGCGGAGCTGCTGGGCGATCTGCTCCCCGCGGCGGTGAAGTCCACGCTCTTCCAGGCCTTCAACGACGCGATCGTCTCGGAGCACGTGGCCCGCATGGTGGCCATGAAGTCCGCGACGGACAACGCCGGGAAGATGGGCAAGAACCTCACCCGCCAGTTCAACCGCGCCCGCCAGGCCCAGATCACCACCGAGCTCACCGAGATCATCTCGGGCGCCGCGGCCCTGGGCTGATCGACCGCGCCGGCGACGGTTCGCGGGCACACCACGGAATCAAAGAGAAGCCCCGGGCGCGAGCCCGGGGTTTTCTGTTTGCAGGCGCACCTTTGAAAAGGCGGAACGCGGGGGGAGCGGGGACAGCGGGGATCGCGGAGAAGAAAAGAGAAGAGGAAGGCAGGAACACGGAGGTCACAGAGGTCCACAGAGGGCACAGAGGGCACAGAGGGGGAGCAGAATTGGACCGGCGCTGGGCCTTCTCGCACGCACGAGCGACCGGGCGCGATCCATGGTCGGGCCATAGAGCGTCCTCGCCAACCCCCTCTCCCCAATCCCTGTCTTCCTCTGTGGCCCCTGTGGCTCCTTGTGACCTCCGTGTTCCTGCCTTTCCCTATCCCCCTCTTCTTCCCCTCGTCTCTCCGCTCCCCCCGCTCCCCCCGCGTTCTCTTCTCCATGATCGGCGTGGCGCGCAGCGCAACGGCGCACGCGTGCTCACTGGGGCGACCGACGCGGAGCGAGTTTCTACGGGTTCTTCGCGGGCCGGACGATGAGGTGGATCGACCGCCCCGGCGTGGCGCAGCGGCGCAGCGCGTCGGTGACGTCCTCGGCGGTGAGGGCCTCGAGCGTCTCCGCCGCGGCGGCGAGGTCGTCGGGGGTGGAGTCGCGGTAGGTGGCGTGCGCGAGGACGGCGGACCAGTAGTACGGGCTGGCGAGCGTGCGGCGGACGTCGCGGGTCAGCGCGTGCCTGGCGCGGCGCAGCTCGTCCGGGGTGGGGCCGCTTGCCGCGAGGTCTTTGACGATCGACTCGACCAGGTCCGCCGCGGCGACGGCGTGCTCGGGGGCCACCAGCACGGCCGAGACGACCACGCCGGGCTGGCCCGGGGTGAACCCGCCGGGGAGCGTGCTGGTGATGATGTCCGAGATCCCCCCCCAGCCTCGCTCGCGGATGCGGACGGTCACCCGCTCATCGAGGACGTGCGTCGCCAGCGACAGGGCCCGGTGCGTGCGCATGTCGATCCCGTCCGTCCCCAGAAACCCCGCGCCCGCGATCGCCCGCCCCCCCTCGATCGGCCGCTCCGTCCGGATGGCCACCGGCCCCGGCGAGCCCTGGACGCGGCGCAGCGGGGCGTAGGTGTCGGATGAGATCCGCTCCCGCGCCGGAAGCGTCCCGAGCGCGGCCTCGGCGGCGCGGAGGGCGTCGGCCACGGGGATGTCGCCGACGATCGCGACCTCCATCGGCGCCGCCGGGGAGCGGAGGATCCGGTCGA
Source organism: Planctomycetaceae bacterium (assembly GCA_044507535.1). Classification (GTDB taxonomy): domain Bacteria; phylum Planctomycetota; class Phycisphaerae; order Phycisphaerales; family UBA1924; genus CALAFV01. The sequence continues at coordinate 27,268 of JBIQJK010000014.1, forward strand.
GCCACGCCTGGGCTGACGGCGCGTCGATCTCCCGGGCACGCTCGGCGGTGAGCGGGCGCGACCGCGCCACATCCGCGGGGAGCAGCGCGCCCCGCAAGGCGTCGGACATGATCCAGCGCGGGTCGGTCGGGGCCGAGGCGGCCTTCTTCGCGCGGTGCTCGGCCCACGCGGCCAGGGCGTTCTCGTCAACGACGGGCTCGGTCAGCAGCGCGGCGGCCGCGCCGAGCGCCTTGTCCAGGTTCGCCGCGGGCGAGTCGATGCGCAGGACCATCGCCTCGTCGCCGGCGTAGCCGGTGACGCCGATCCGGCCCTCGCGGAGGTGCGCGGCCATCGCCGCGGCGTCCATGCCCCGCGTGGCCGGCGTGCGCCAGGCGATCGCCGCCGCCTCGGAGAGGCCGCGGGTCGCCCCGGTCTCGTGCAGTTCCCCGCCGGCCAGCGCGATGGTCACCAGCACCCGCGGCTCGCCGGGCCCGTTGGGAGGGGCGGTCTCGCGGTCCGGCCCGGGCATGCGGCGGTGGTGGACCCTGATGCCGTTATCCAGCCACGCGGAGACCACCCCGCTGGGGCGGCTCGCCGTCATCTCGACCAGGCCCGTCCCGGCGGGCGCGGCGGGCCCGGGGGCGGGCGGCTCGGCCGGCGCGGGCGCGCCCGCGCCGAGGACCATCCCGAAGATGAGGGCGGCGGTGCAGGCGAGGCGTGCCGGTGGGCGGGCGTGGCGTCGGGTCGGGGTCATGCGGGTGGCGGCTGCGTCGTGTGCGGCAGCAGGTTCTATGGCCGATCGGCCCCGGCGTTGCCTCATCTGAGGTGATGTTGGAGGAGGGGCGGGGGGTGGGGAGTGGGGGGTTAGTCGTCGAGCCCGAAGATGGCGCACGCGCCCCCTTTGCACGACTCCCCGCGCGGGAATCTTCCTTCGAGCATCCCCGCGATCGCGGCGTCGATCCGGGCCCGGACCGCGGCCTCGTCGATGCTCGCGAGGTCGATCGTCCCGCGGGCGCCGGTCGAGAGGATCCAGTACTCCGCCTGCCCGCGGAGGGGGACGGGTTCGCCATCGCCGCCGCCGTTGTTGCCGGTCCCGCCCAGGAGCGACCTCGCCGCCAGGGCGTAGACGCCCAGTTGCAGGTCGTCCGCGGCGGGCTCGCGGAGCCGCTTGGTCGCCTGCCCGGTCTTGTAGTCCACGATGCGGATGCCGCCGTCGGGGAGCTGGTCCACGCGGTCCAGCCGCGCGCTGAAGCGGTGCTCGACGCCGTTGTGGACGTAGGTGAAGCCGGACCACGCCTCGATCTCCAGGACGTGGATGGCGGGGTCGTGCAGCTTGTCGTAGTAGAGCTCCAGCTGCGCGGCGAGGCGGTCCTGGTCGGCGGGGTCGATCGGGCGCGATCGCGGCCAGACGGCGGCGAGCTCCTCGAGGCCGAAGCGCACGAGGTCGTCCCGCGTCGGCGGGCGCTCCCCGCCGGCGTCGGCCTCGCGGAAGGCGCGGTAGAAGCGGTCCAGCGCGGCGTGCGCCGCCTGCCCCACGAGCATCGCCGGGCCGGCGTCCTCCGCCAGCCCGAGGATCTCGGCGAGGTAGAAGCAGCGCGGGCACCGCTCGTAGGACTCGATCGCGCTGTAGCTCAGCCGCAGCGGCGGGCGCATCGGGCGCAGCAGCGGCACCGCGGCCGGGCTCTCTCCGCCGTCGAGGCGGGCCTGCACGAGCCTGGCGGCCCCGGCGATGGGCGAGCCCTCGGCGAGGGCCCACGCGGGGACCTGGCCGTAACGCTCCACGTGCGCCGCCAGCGCGAGCCTCGCCGCGGTCTCGCCCATCTCGCCGGAGATGGCGGTCACCTCGGGCGAACCCAGGCCGTCCATCTCCGCCTGGAGCGTCAGCACGCCGATGCGGCCGCGGGCCTCGCGGCGCAGGCGGCTGCCGAGCCGGCGGCCGGGGTCGAGCGTGGTCATCGGGGCGCCCTCGCCGTCGGTCACCCCGGGCGGGGGCGGGGGGGCGCCGCAGGCGGCCAGGACGTCCGCGGCGTCGCGCAGCGTCACCAGGCCGGTTTCGTCGAGGGTCAGCTCCTGGAAGTAGTCGATCGTCGAGCCGCGGGACTTCTTCTTCTTGGCCAGCAGCACCAGCCGCTCGCGGGCGCGGGTGCAGGCGACGTAGAAGAGCCGGCGCTCCTCCTCGGCCCTGGCCGCGGCGTCGGAGCCGCCGCGCTGCCACTCTTCCAGCAGGCCGTCGGGGAGCAGGGATTCCTCGTCGGCGCGGTTGCGCGCGGGGAAGCCGCCGGGGCGGCAGCGGGGGAGGAAGACGACGTCGAACTCCAGCCCCTTGGCCTTGTGGCCGGAGAGGAGCGTCACGGCGTCCGCGTCCTCGCCGCTGATCTCGGGGAGGTCCTCGATGCGCTCCTGCTCATCGGCGCACAGGGAGCGGCGGTCCTCCTCGTCGAGGTCCTGGAAGTACGACCAGAACTCGGCGAGGCCGCCCGGGGGCTCGATGCGGTCGATCCGCGAGCGGGAGAAGCGCAGGAAGGCGACCAGCGCGGCGATCCGCCTGGCGCGGGTGCGCTCGTCCTCCTCCTCGCCCGGCGCGGGCTCGGCGAGGCCGACGATCTCGATGATGCGGAGGATGACGCTGTGGGCCGGCTCGCGCAGGGCCATCGCCCCCAGCTCCGTGTAGAGCTCCAGGAAGCGCCTCAGGCCGGGGTGCGCCTCGCGCTGGGCGCCCGGGCCGCGGGCGAGCCAGTCGGCGAAGGGCTCCTCGGGCTCGTCGCCCCCGCGCCGCCGGCCGCCGTCGCCGGCGCGGCCGGCGGTCGCGGCCATCTCGGCGCGGTGCTCCAGCACCCACCGCCCCACCTGCATCGTCGGCACGCACAGCGGCGGCCGGCCCAGGACGCGCTGCACGGACCACCGCGCCCGCGGGTCCACCAGCAGCTCGATCCACGCGTGCAGGTCGCGCACCACCTCGTCGCCGCCGACGTCCAGCGAGCGGACGTAGCGGACGGGGAGCCCGTCGAGCTCCAGCTCTCCGCCGATGCGCTCCAGGTCCGCGTTGGTGCGGGCGATGACGGCGTAGTCCTTCCAGCGGCGGCCCGGGTTGGCGGCGCGGTCGGCGCGGATCATCGCGCCGATCACCTCCGCGGCGTGGCCGTCCTCCTCGAGGATCACCCCCTCGACGCCGCCCCCCGGCGGGCACGCGTTGGCGCGCTCGCCCCTGGCCTCGACGCGCTTGTGCGGCGCGAAGCGGCTCCGGGCGCGGGAGATGACCGCGTTGGCGACGCCCAGCACGTTGGCGGTGCTGCGGTAGTTGGCCGTCAGCTCGATCTGGGCGAACCCCGGCCAGAAGCGGGCGACGTGCTCGAAGGCCCGCTCGGTCGCGCCGCGGAAGGCGTAGATCGCCTGGTCGTCGTCGCCGACGACGCACAGGTCCGGCTCGCGGACGCCCCCCGCGGCCCGCGAGGGCGCCAGCAGCCGCAGCAGCTCGATCTGCGCCGCGTTGACGTCCTGGAACTCGTCCACCACCAGGTGCCGGTAGTCGTCGCGGCAGATCGCCGCCACCCCCGGGTGCTCGCGCAGCAGCCGGATCGGGAGCGTCAGCAGGTCGTCGAAGGTGAGCCACTGCCGCTCGCGGCAGACGCGCTCGAACTCGGCGTACGCCGTCGCCAGGTCCGCGAAGACGCGGGAGCGGTGCCGCTCGGCCGCGAGCGCGCCCTCGTCGAGCCCGGCGGCGTTCTGCTCGCAGTCGCGCTGCCAGGCCCTGGCGTGCTCCAGGCACCGCTCCGGGAAGATGGCGCGGTTGCGGCAGGCGGCGATGAAGCGCTCGACCGCCGGCGCCTCGGCGAGCCGCCCCGCCGCCGCGGCGTGGGGGAAGAGGTTGCGGTCGAGGATCACCCCGGAGAGGACGCGCTTGCGCTGCGCCGAGTCGATGATCTGCCAGCGCGGCCGCAGGCCCAGCACGTCGCCGAAGCGCCGCAGCAGCACGCGTCCGAAGCCGTGGAACGTGTGCGCGTTGACCCGCTCGGCCGTCGCCGGGCCGACGAGGTTCGCCAGCCGCTCGCGCATCTCGTCGGCCGCCTTGACGGTGAAGGTCAGCGCGACGATCGACTCGGGTCGGGCGCCGTCGGCGTGGATCAGCCGGGCGATGCGGTGGGTGATGACGCGGGTCTTGCCCGTCCCCGGGCCGGCGAGGACGCACAGCGCCCCGGCCCCCGGCGGCAGCGCGGGCCCGGAGCGCATCCCGTGGCGCACGGCGCGGAGCTGCTCGTCGTTGAGGCCGCGGGACCAGGCGTCGGCGTCGATGCCGCCGCCGGCCGGCCCCTGCGTGGCGCCGTCGTTCATGCCGGGAGTTTACGGCTCCGGCGGGGGCTCCGCCCCGGGGTTCTCCGGGGTCTGCCCGCCCCCGTCGCGCCGGCGCATGTAGAAGTGCAGGGCGGTGTGGCGGTAGATGTGCGTCTCGGGGCCGACGGCGTTGGGGAGGCGCAGGTCCACATCGTGGTGGGGGATGCGCTCCGGGGGCTCCGGCGCGGGCTCGTCCTCGGCGTCGGCCTCCTCCAGGGCGTCGAGGTCCACCTCGTCCAGGAAGTCCGCCTCGTCGTAGTCCCCCAGGTCCAGATCCTCGTCGCCCTCCTCGTCCAGGTCGTCCAGGTCGCCGCTGAAGCTGCTGGCCCAGCCGCGGCCGGTGTGCACGAGGTGCTCGCGCCGACCTCCTCTCCCCCCTCGCTCGTCACGCCCGTGGCGGCCGGGCCGGCGGCGGGAGGGCTCCTCGGCGGCGGGGGCGGCGGCCGGGTCGTCCGGGTGCAGGAACGGCCAGGGGGTCCGCAGCACGGCGAAGCCGTCGTCGGAGAGCAGGTCGATCAGGCGGGAGAACTGCCCGCGGACGCGCTCCCACCCGCCGCCGGGCATGGCGTCGAGGACCATGGGGTAGGGGGGGTCGAAGAAGATCAGGTCCACCGGGCGCGGCGCCCGGGCCAGGATCGAGAGCCCCAGGGCGTCCCCGACCACGACCTCGCACTGGTCGCCGCACCCCAGCGTCCGGATGTTCGCCCGGAGCATCTCGGCGACCCGCTTGTCGCGCTCGACGAAGACGCAGCGCGCCGCCCCGCGGCTGATCGCCTCCAGCCCGATCGCCCCGGTGCCGGCGAAGACGTCGAGCACCGAAGCCCCCTCGACGTTTCCCCGCAGGATGCCGAAGAGCGACTCCTTCACCCGGTCCGGGATCGGACGGGTGGTGGAGCCCGCGGGGGGGGAGAGGAGCTTTCGCGAACGGTACCGGCCCGCGATGATGCGCATAGCCGAGCAAAGGTCGCGCGGGGCGTCGGGTCAAGCCGCCCGGTGAGGACGGGGGCGGGAGGCGGGAGAGTGCGGGGGCGGGTGGGGGGTCAGCCGGCGACGGGGCCGATGCGGTAGCGGAGGACCGGCGGGCAGACCAGGCCGGTGACGACCTCCCACAGCGCCCGCTCGCGGCGCTCCCGCGCCCAGGAGCGGAACTGTCCGCGCGGGTCCTCGGCGTAGGCGTCGAGCGAGGGGGCGCCGACGAAGATGCCGCGATGGATCAGCAGCAGGTCCTCGCTGGCGTACTCCGACTCGGCGGCGACGCCGGTGATGGCGTCCACGAGCCGGCCGAAGAGGATGTGGTCGTGGCGCAGCAGGATGTTGGCGTCCTGCCAGATGTAGTACCGGATCTTCGTCGGCGGGGAGCCGGGGAGGGTGGGGCGGCGCGTCCGCAGGAAGTCGATCACGCCCGCGGGGCCGTCGATGGCGCGGTGCAGGGGGCGGCCGGGGATCATCCGCTCCAGCTGCGCGCAGAAGGATTCGAGGTCGGTGATCTCCTGGCCGTGGAGGAACCAGACCTCGGCGTCGTGGAGCGTCCGCAGGTAGCTCCCCAGCAGCGTGCCGAAGACGAGGCGCTCCCGCTGGTCGTGCGACCAGGCGACGAGGTGGTGCTCCTCGAGGAGCTGCGCGACGTCCACGCGCCAGGCGTGCAGGTCGGGTGCGGACGGGGCGTGGACCTGGGCGGTTGTCATCGGGTGCCGACCCCTGTCAGTGCGTGCATGCCAGGGCGTGCACGAACCGCTCGCTGCCGCACCGTCCATGCCACGCGACGCGGCTCTGCCCTGCCGTTACTGCCCTTGAGTATGCCCCAGAACCGGCGCGACGCCAGAAGTTCATTCCCTCGTGAGCATGGTTTCCCGCGTGCCGTAGAAGGCGTCGTGCGTCACCTCCACCGGCACCCGGCGCATCAGGGTCGCCGCCGGGGTGACGATCCGCACCGGGACCACGGCCAGGCCGAGCTGGTCCACCGCCCGCGGCTCGACCTCGACCTTCCCCCGATCCAGCTGGATCAGCAGCTCGCCCGGGGTCGCCGGCGCACCCCCGGCGCCGGGGGCGCCGCCGCCCATGCGCTGCACGCGCAGGCGGCTGAGCCGGCCGACCCGCAGCGTCGTCCGCCCATCGATCTCCAGCACGGCCGAGCCGGCCATTCCTGTGCGGATCTCCAGGACCCCTCGGCGCGCCGCCTCGGCGGTCAGCGCCTGCCACGGCCCCTCGTCCTCGCCGCGGGCGGCGAGCCGCCACTCCGCCTGCGACGCCGGCCCGCCGACCTCGCGGACGACGACGCTCACCGGCTCCCCGGACGCGAGGCCGAGGACCGCCGGGGCCGGCGCGGGGATGCTCATCATCGACATCGTCGCCGGCTCCTCCGCGGGCTCCTGAGCCCCGGGGGCCGGGGCTGCGGGGGCCGATGGTTCCGGGACCTGCGTGGTCGCCGGGGCGGGCGCCTCCGTGGGGGCGGGCTCACCGGGGACGATCTGGCCCGGTCGCGGCTTGCGGGCCTGCCGCTCGAGGTCGATCACGGGCCTGCGGACCGGCCGCTTGACCCGCACCGGCGCACCATCGCCGTCGCCGCTCTGGGCGAGGGCGGGCGCGGCGGGGACGGCCAGGAACGCGCACGCGGCCGCGACGGTCAGGAGGGCCCATCCGGGCCGCCGGTGAGACTTCAGCATGGTCGTCGCGCGCATCCGCGGGGTCTCCTGCAGCGCCGGGGCATCATCATTTGCCGGCGCCGCCTTTCTTCAGTGGCTTGCCGCCCACCCACGGCCGCGGCGTGGGCCGGGGCTTCGCGGGCTCCTCCGCCGCCGGCGCGGGCGCCGGCTTGGGACCATCCTCCCCTTCGGCCCGGGGCATCTGCGGCAGCGGCTCCTTCATCGGCTGCGGGGCCCGGCTTGTGTCCGACGGCTGCGCGGCCGGCGCGGCCGCGACGGGCGCGGCGGGGGATGGAGCGGCGGGGGGCGTGGGGGGATCGAACTGCTCGAAAGACTCTTGTGGGGCGGTGGCGGCGGAGGCCGCGGCGGGTGCGGGGGTGTCCACCAACGCCACCGGCGGGTCCTGCGGCCGCTGCGTGATCGCGGGCCGGCCGACCTGGCCCGATTCGCGGTAGTCGTGCGAGTTGGTGAGCAGGGCCAGCATCTGCGGGCCGCTCAGCCCCTGACCCGGCTCGGCGACGTCGGGGAGCAGGCCCAGGTTGCGGAAGGTCGCGACGGCCGACTCGGGCGACTGCGTCCCCGGCGTCCCCATCGCGCGGGCCAGAACCCGCGCCGCCTCGCCGACGGTGACGGCCTCGCGCCCGGGTCGGCGGAAGTCGCGGTCGATCCATCCCTGCGCCTTGGCGAGCTCCAGCCGCTGCTGGTATGTCGCGCCGCTGCTGCGATTGATGAACAGCAGCGCGGCGTGCAGCAGGTCGTCGTGGGCGACGAGGTCGCGCCGCTCCAGTTCGTCGTAGAACTCGAGCTCCTGTGCCGCGGCCCCGGGGCCCCAGCTGTACAGGTCCGCCGCGGTCACCTTGACCATCGGCCGGTCCGACGGCGCTTCGGGCGGGGGTGCGGCGACCACCGGCCGCCGGTCGAGGGGCTCGGTCACCGATTGCGTCAGGCTCTGGCACCCCGCGGCCATAGCGGCGAGCGCCGCCGCGGCGCCGATTGTTCGCAAGTGCTTGGCGATGCTGCTGTTGCGTTCCATCTCGTGAGCCTCCGCTCGACCGACGCCCCACCCCGACTCCGCCCTTGCCCCCGGGCCCAAGCCGGCGCTTGGGCAAGCCGTCGGCCGCTTCCGGATCGCACCAGTTCATCCAACTCCGCCTGGTGGGTCAACCTCCCTGGATGGGGAAAGTTGGGCGGAGGCGGGGTATGTGGCGCGATGCGGGCGCAACGAGGCCCCTTCCCCTGCTTCGGCAGCCGGAGAGGGGGTGCATGAGCCGCGACCGCCGCGAGCGGGCGCCACTTCTTCTGGGGGTGAAGCCCGCTTTACGAGCTACGGGTCTGGGTGACCCCGAGTTCTTCCTCGGCGATATCCGCCTCGGCGATGTCCCCGACCGCCGTGGGCCGGACGACGATCTCCGGCTTGGGGGCGTCGCCAGGGGTGAGGGTCAGGCGCTTCTCCCCCGAGCCCGCGACCGCGGGGCGCTCGTGGACCGCGGCCTCCCGCCCGTCCTCGGTGATCTTGTAGACCATGCCGATGGTCGTCTCGGGCTCGCCCAGCAGCAGGCGGTTGACCAGCTCCACGCCCTGCATCAGGGTGTGGTCGGTGTTGGCGACCTCGTACTTCCACATCCCGAACCGGCCGCGGCTGTAGATGTCCCGGGCCTCCAGCCAGGGGATCACCTCCGCGAGGATGTCGTCGCGGTCCACGCTCGGGGTGGGGTAGCTGTAGTCGGCGTGGTAGCACCAGCGGGAGACGATCTTCTCCCGTTCGGCCTCCTCCATCATGCCGCAGTTGATCAGCCCCTGGATCGTCTCCTCGACGATCGTCTCCGGGTTGACGGGCTTGAACTCGCTGTAGCTGGTCTCGCAGAGGAAGGAGTAGTACTTGTCCTTGTCGGGGGTCATGTAGGGGGAGTAGTTGCTCAGGTACGTCACGCGGTAGAAGGGGCAGTTGTCCTCGGGGAAGTACATCCAGCTCTTGGTGCTGGGCGTGCCCCCGTCGCGGGCGATGCCGATGCCGACCATGTAGCCGCCGGAGTGGCGGAGCCGCGCGGCGGTCTCGCGGATGCGGCCGATGCCGGCGTCCTCGCCGCCGACGAGCTTGTCGCGGCAGAGGATGTCCAGCGGCATCGCGCTGACGAGGACGTCGTAGCGGTCCGTGGTCCCGTCGGTGAAGCGGACGACCTTGCGGTCCACGTCCACCGACTCGACGTCCTTGCTCAGGGCGATGTGCCCCTTCAGGACGCGCTCGAAGCGGTGGTAGAACTCGCCGGTGCCGCCGCGAAGGGGGAACTTGAACTGGTTGTTGGGCCCCCAGCCGAAGTCGTCCGTGCCCAGGACGACGTTCTTCAGCGCCCGGTCGATGTCCAGCACGGCGACGCGCTCCCCGATCCAGTGCTTGTTCATCATCTCCGGGGGGTGGGCCCAGACCTTGAAGTTGTACGGCCGCATGAAGTGCTTGGCGATCCCCTCGCCGAAGACGGCGTCGATGAACTCGCCGAAGTTCTTCGCCTCCGCCGCGCTCTTGATCTTCCCGCGCCCGGTCTGGGCCTTGATGAGCCCGCTGAGGCACTCGTAGGCCGCCTCCTTGGGGAGGTATCGGACGTTGTTCTGGAACGGGTACGGGACCCACGTGCCCATCATCCGCACCCAGGACTCGCGGTTGTTGAGGGTGTACTCGTCCCCCATCAGGGCGTCGAAGACCTTGTCGTAGTAGGAGTAGTGGCTGAACATGACGTGGCCGCCGATGTCCCAGGTGAAACCCTGGTCGTCCACGAAGCTGTGGGCGAGGCCGCCGATGTACGGATTCCGGTCGTAGAGCATGAAGTTGGAGTACCCCAGCTCCTTGAGGCGGTAGCCGGCGCCCAGGCCGGTCGGGCCGGCGCCGATGATCACGATCCGCGGCTCGGGGCGGTCCTCGGCGCGCGGGTTCAGCTGGCTCGTCAAAGCATGCTCCGACATCACGGCTCCTTGTCGGGAGGCGTCACACGGCCGTGGGCGATCCGGGACGCGGCGGGTGAGGCAAAGGATAGCGACGCCCCGCGTCCCCGGCTGGTTCTCCCGCGGCGGCAGGGGCATGTTCAAGTATCCCGGCGATCCTTGGGGACGACGCTTGTCAGTCCGCGGTCTGATCGGGTATTGTGTCCGCACCCTGGGCCGTCACCGGCGGGCTCGCCGCCGACGGCCCGGGGGGCCGACGCTCCCCGACGAGCACGCCCGCCCCGGCCCCGCTGGCAAAGCGGGGCGGTTGTTCGGCGCGGCGGATGTTGATTTGTGCTTGTTCCGGAATCTGGAGCCGCTGCGGTTCTCATGACTTCGGGTAAGATGGGCGCTCTTCGGTCTCTCCCCCTGGGAGGGCCAAGGGAGGTGCTGATGAACGCACAGGCGTTCGGACCCCACGCGACGATCCGTGCGGCGGTGCGCGCCGCTGAGAATCTCTGCGCGCTGCCGGCGGTGCCGACACAAGACTGGTGCGAGCGGGCCGCCAGGGCGCTCGCCTCGATGCGTCCCCCGTCGATTGCGCTGGTGATGTTCGCGCACATCGCGGAGGGGGGCGAGGTCGCCCGCGTCGAGGCCGCGGGCGTCTGGGGGTGCACGCTCGCCGAGGTGAGCACCACCTTCGGGCGCATCCAGAGCGTCAGCTCGATCGTGCCGCTGGGCCCGACGCACCCGGCCCTGGGGAGCGTCCGCTCCGGCGCGCACACCTGCGCTGCGCTGGGCTGGGCGCCCGGCGGGCAGGGGAGCGGGGGCGGCGCGGTCTTCGTCGGCGGCCAGATCGGCCGGGCCGTCTCCGGCTCGCCGATGCACGCCCGCTGGGGCGAGTCCGGCGCGGTGGACCACGTCGTGGGCGCGGCCCGTCTCGCGGCCGGCGCGCCGGACTGCTACATCGTCGCCGAGATCGGCCTGACCGCTGCGGGCGTCGTCGCCGGCGCGGAGGAGGCGGGGCTGCTCGCCGAGGTGCTGCCGCTGCTGGCCCGGCGCGCGTCGGTCGCCTTCGGCGCCGGCCCCTTCACCGAGGCGGCGTGCCTGACGCACCGCGAGGAGGTCGTCCTCGAGCACCTGCTCTACGGCAAGTCCGTCCGGCAGATCGCCGCCGAGCTCGGCCGCAGCCCGCACACCGTCCACGACCACGTCAAGTCGCTGCACCGCAAGCTCAGCGCCAGCAGCCGCGGCGCCCTGGTCGCCCGCGCCCTGGGGCACCTCCCGCCCGGCGGCGTGGGCGAGCCGGCCCGTTCGGGCGCGACGGTCATCACCATCCCCTCCGGCAACGGCGACGCGGTCCCCTCCCGCTGAGCGCGCCCCCCTCGGGCCGGGCTCAGCCGCCGCGCTTGCTCCCGATCCGCTCGGCGATCCGCTCCGCGAGCCGCTCGCCCAGGTCGGGGTCCTCGCGGACCACGACGGTGTACCCCGGCTCCATCCCCCGCTGCGCCAAAGCGGGGTCGCCCGCGCGCCGGCTGAGCGAGATGGCGGTGGAGTCCAGACGCCACCCCGGCCGCTGCTCGCGCTCCACCAGCACGCGCACCCGCATCACCAGCGGCATCGGCTCCGCCGCGAGCAGGTCCGGCGCGGCCCCTCCCACTCCCCCCGCCCCCCCCGTCCCTTCCATCGCCTCCACCGGCTCGAAGGTGATGCGGATCCGGCGGGCGTGGCGGTTGAGCAGGTCCTCGAACTGCCGCTCCGGCGTGCTGCCGGCCATGTCCCACGGCAGGGCGATCCCGGTGGCGACCCGCGGGGAGCTGCTGATCACGCCGGCGCGGGCGTCAACCCGGTCCATGTCGAACCGCGCATCGCGGATCACCTCCGCCGCGGCCTCGAACGCCGCGGGGTAGTCGCCGGGGGCGATCACCACCTCTCCCCGCCCGGGCGCTGCGCACCCGCCGGTCCAGAGCCCCGTCACCACCACCGCCAGCAGCACGATCGCGAGCCTCGCCGTCATAGGTCACGAGCCTATCACGCCCGGGCGGCGGCCGCCTCCCGGCGGATCACCTCCCACGCCCGCCGCACGTGCCGCTCCCGGGTCATCGTGCCGCCGACGGCCATTCGCAGCGTGTAGCGGCCGGGGCCGTCTCCGCCGCCGGCTGGGGGGAGCACGGTGTGCGTCAGGTACGCGTCGCCGGTGGCGTTGATGCGGTCCAGCAGGGCGCGGTTGCGCCCGTCCGCCTCCGGCCCCTCGCCTCGGAGGCGGAAGCAGACGAGGTTGACCGTCCGGGGGGCGGCGATTTCGAACTGATCCCCGCCCTCCTCCCGCACCAGCGACTCGAACAGCTCCGCGAGGCGGACGTGCTCGCGGATGTGCGCCCGCAGCCCCTCGGCGCCGTAGTGACGCAGGACGAACCAGAGCTTCAGCGCCCGGAAGCGCCGGCCCAGGGGGATCTGCCAGTCGCGGTAGTCCGTCGCCCCCGCCTCGCTCGCGGCGTTGCGGAGGTACTCGGGGGTGATGCTCAGGGCCCCGACCACCGAGGCTTTGTCCGACGTCCAGAAGAGGTCGCAGTCGAAGTTCGTCAGCAGCCACTTGTGCGGGTTGAAGCAGACCGAGTCGGCGTGCTCGACACCATCCAGCAGCCACCGCAGCTCCGGGCAGACGCACGCCGCCCCCGCGTGGGCCGCGTCCACGTGCAGCCACGCCCCGTGCTCGCGGCAGAGGGGGCCGACGGCCCCCAGCGGGTCCACCGCGGTGCTGGAGGTCGTGCCGACGGTGGCGCAGACGTAGAAGGGGACCCGCCCCGCCGCGGCGTCGTCGCGCATGGCCGCGGCGAGCAGGTCGGGGCGCATCGCAAAGCTCCCGTCCACACCGATCAGCCGCAGATGCCGCCGGTCCTCCGGCGAGTGGGCCAGCCCGGCGATCATCGCGGCCTTGACGACCGAGGAGTGCGCCTGCGTCGAGGCGTAGGCGACCAGCTCCGCTCCGGGGGCGCGGCCCAGGGCGCGGCGGCGGGCGGCGAGCATGGCGATCAGCGTGCTCTCGCTGGCCGTCCCCTGGATGACCCCGCCGCCGGCGGGGGAGGTGGAGCGGAACCGCTCGGGGAGGCCGATGAGCTCGGCCATCCAGTCGAGCATGCGCGTCTCGAGCTCGGTGGCCGCGGGGCTGGTCGCCCAGAGCATGCCGTTGACCCCCAGGGCCGCGCTGAGCAGCTCGCCCAGGACGGCGGGGGCCGAGGCGTTGGCGGGGAAGAAGGCGAAGAAGCTCGGGGACTGCCAGTGCGTGATCCCCGGCATGATGAGGCGGTCCACGTCGGCGGCGATCGCCTCCCACGCCTCGCCGCGCTGCGGCGGGGAGGGGGGCAGGGCGGCGAGCAGGTCGCCGGGCGCGGCGCAGGAGAGCACGGGGAGGCTCTCGACGCGGGACCAGTAGTCGGCGATCCAGTCGATCATGGCGTGCCCGGCGGCGCGGAACCGCTCGGGGGTCATGTGCGGCGGGCCGGGGGGCGCGGTGGTCATGATCGCGAGGGTATCCGGCGGGCGGCGGGGCGGGGCGGGGCGCAACGAGAAGGGCCCCGGGGGCGTGCCCCGGGGCCCGGTGGGTGGATCGCGTGATGCGGCGGGTGCGCGGGTCAGCGCATCAGGTTGCGGAGCAGGCGCTCCTGGTTCTCGAACCACTCGTCGTCGATGCCGATGAGCATCTTGAAGTTGTCGGAGACGCCGATCATGCGGCGGATCTCGGTGAGGTAGCGGCGGGCGCGGCCGACCTCGGCGCCGCGCATCTGGCGGTCGCCGGCGCTCTGCGCGAGGGCGATCGCGAAGTTGTACTTGGCGAAGACCTCGTTGAGCCGCTTCTCGGTGTCGGTGGTCTGGAGCATGAAGTTGTCCACGAGCTGGGCGGCCTTCTGGCCGACCCACTCGACCTCCTGGAGGCCCAGCAGCTCGGCGAGCTCCTCCTTGGTCGAGGCGGTGCCCTTGGAGAACTTGTACTTCAGGGCGTCCTGGGCGTTGAAGGTGAGGATGCGCTCCTCGGGGTTGACGATGTACTGGCCGCTGAGGTCCTGGAACCACTGCACGTCGCCGTACTCGTCGATGGTGCACGAGAGCGGCTCCATGATCTGCATGGAGCGCATGATCTTGGGGTCGCGCTTCCCGCGCTTGGAGAAGCGCTCCATCATGTGCAGCACCTCGAGCAGGTCCACGCCGTCGACGGCCTGCAGCTGGCCGAACCAGCCGGTGCACGCCCCGAAGTTGCCCTTGGGCATGAAGTAGATCTCCTCGAGGCAGTAGGGGCTCATCGCCGCCGCGGAGATCGCCGACTCGACCCACGCCACCGTGCGGAAGCGCTTCTTGTACTCGTACTCGAACAGGTCGTTGATCTTCTCGATCTCCAGCAGCATGCCGCCGCCGGAGTTGATGCGGATGACCACGACGTCCACGTTGTCGGCCTCGAGCAGCGGGATCGCCTCCTTGAAGGGCTGGGCCGCGACCTGGATGCCGACCATGTCCCCGGAGATGCCGCCCCAGTCGCTGGGGGGGCCGAAGTTGAGGATGGCCACGCGGGTGGCGTTGCCCTTGCGGGCCGAGGGCTTGGGATCGGGCTTGGACGCGGCCTTCGCGGCGTCGGCGGCGGGGGCCGGGTCGTCGCGCTCGATCCTGGCGATCTCCTCGGCCGCGAAGAACTGCGTGTTCTCGATCTTGCCGACCACGGTGACGAACCACACGTTGCCGGCGAGCTCCTTCTCAACGCGCCCCTCCAGGACGCGGCCGTCCTTGAGGTGCAGCTTGTCGGCCGCGGCCTCGCCGGCGGCGGAGAGCAGCGCGCCCAAGGCGACCAGGGCCGCCGCCGTGAATCTCATGAACCCGTTGCTGAATCTCATCGTCGCTACTCCGGCTTGGGTGCTGCTTCAGGCGTTGCGTTCTTCCTCCCCGGCCCCGCGTGGGCGGCCTACCGCCGGTCCCGCCGCGCCTCGGCCATGAGCTGCTCCAGGCGGAGGTTCATGGCGGTGATCATGTTCTCGATGGCCATGGGCGGGTTGGCGAAGTTCAGGGGGTTGAGCGCCTCCTTGTAGCGCTCCAGCAGGCTCTTCATCTCGCGGATGGTCTTGATGTGGAAGCCGCGGGCGCGGGAGCGCTGGTCGTAGTCGCCGGTGATCGGCGTGTCGTCGATCTCCTGGGCCAGCCGGCGGAGCTGCCGCTCGGTGTTCTCGATCGTGTCGCTCCACCCCTTGAGGATCCGGTCGGCCCGCCCCTCCACCAGCGTGTAGTCCCGCGCGATCCCCAGGTCGTACAGCAGGTCGTCCAGGCGCTCGACCGTCCCGCGCGAGAAGCCGATCTGCTGGGCGATCTGCGCGTTGAGCGTCAGCACGTCGTTGCCGAAGAAGGGGTCCTCGTCCTCGTTCTCCCCCTGGCCGTCGTCGGTCAGCAGCAGGTCGCCGCTGGTGTCCTCGAAGTACACCGGCTTGCCGCCGATGAAGCTCACCGACAGCACGTACTCCGTGCGGCACATCGCCCGCACCAGCTTGGGCTCGTGCCCGCCGCTGATCGCCAGGCCCTCGGCGTGGCCCAGCCGCAGCGAGAACTGCTTCTCCTGCACGACCTTGTCGCCCTGGCCGCCGAAGATCTGCTCCAGCCGGCCGATGCCGCCCATCTTGCCCTCGGGGTGGAAGTAGATCGTCGGCGAGATGAACGGCAGGAACGCCGCGCCGCCCATGGCCCGCTTGACCCAGAAGACCAGCTGCGGCTTCTTCTTCCACTCCGGGTCGTCGCGGATCTCCTGCGTCAGGATCGGGGCCAGCTCCTCGGCCCGCCAGAGCTGGTCGAAGGCGTGGTCGAACTCCCGCCGCTCCTGGCCCCAGATCTTGAAGTCGTTGTCGATCTGGAAGATCAGGTAGTCCGGCTGGTGGTTGCGGGCGTCGCGGATCACCTCGCGGAGCGGGGTCTGGGAGATGTCGCGCCCGAACTCGCCCTTGAGCGTCGCGAAGTAGACCTTCGTCTTGCCGGTCGAGGGGGCGACCTTGGGCTTGGCGTCGTCGGCCCTGGGCGCGGGCTTGTCGGCCGGCTTGCCGGCCGCCTCCGCCCCGGCGCCGCGCTCGATCGCCAGGATGTCGCTCTTGCTGTACGTCGTCTCGGCGGACAGGCCGCCGGCCATCACGACCCGGATCCGGATGATCGAGTCGTTCTCCTCGAGAATCTCCCCCTCGACCTTGCGGCCGTTGCGGAAGATCACCACGTCCAGGGCGCCGGCGCCCTCCCCGCCCTCCTGCACGACGGCCGCGCCGGGCGCGGCCCACGTCGCCGCCGAAGCCGCGCCGATCCCCGCGGCCGCGATCGCCATCCCCGCCGCCGCCACGCCCGCCACCAGTCGCATGAGCCTTCGCATGATCAAACCTCGCTCCCGATCGCTCGCGCCAGACCGCGGCCGCGCCGCACGCAACGACACGTCGATGCCGCTCATGAGCCGGACGGCCCGCTCCGCTCCTCCGGCCTCGCCGGGGGAATCAGAGTCTACCGCCGACCTTCCCACGCCGTTCACCCGGAAGACCCCGGGCAACGCCCCCCGCCCCCGTTCCGGCCGTCCCCTCCCGGACCTTCTTATTTAGACGCTCAACTGCCGCGCCAGTTCCAGCGCGGCCGCCGGCGACGTGATGCGCCCCTCGAGCTGGGCATCGTACACCCGATCGAGGATTTCCTTAAACCGCGGGCCCGGCCGGAGGCCGAGGCCGACCAGATCGTCCCCGGTGATCAGGGGTGCCGGCGCGATCCCCGGGAGCTGCGCGGCAAGTTCCGCTACGCGGGCGGTGATGGACGGTTCGATCATTTCCCTCCCTTGGCCCCGTTCCCACGCCCCCAGGAGCACCAGGGCTTGCCTAAACCACCGCTGCGCCGCCGTCCGCCGCTGCCCGGCGACCCCCAGGCCGGCCCATTGATCGCGCAGATATCCGAACCCGAACAGAACATCATTCAGGTCGTCGCGCTCCTCATTGCTCAGCATGAGCGCCTTCCGCCACAAACCGACCAACGACTTAATGGATTCCGGGTCGGTCTGCGTGCCGCGGTCCAGCGCCCACGCGGCCAGGCTCGTGCCGTACCAGGGCGTCACCCCGTGGGCCTCCGCGACGGGGCCCAGGGCGTGCAAAGTCCTGGCGAGCATGTACTTATGCCCCGCTACCCCGTCGGATTCCCCCGCCTCCAGAAGGACGGGGGCATCCAGCCCGAGTTCCTGCAAGAGCTCGATCGCCGCCCCCCGGGTTGGGTGGGTGAGCATGCGGCGGATCTCCTCGCCGATCCGCTCGCGGCTGACGCCGCGGAGCTGCATCGCGTGCCGGCGGATCGCCGCCGCAGTCCCCGGATCCAGGGAGAACCCCAACCGGGCCGTGAACCGGACGGCCCGCAGCGCCCGCAGGTGGTCCTCCGCCAGCCGCGTGTCCGGGTCCCCCACGGCCCGGACGATCCCCGCACGCAGGTCCGCCAGCCCGCCGACGTAGTCCACCACGTGCCCCTCGACCGCGGCGGAGTCCTTCGACGCCAGCGGGTCGAGGAAGAGGGCGTTGATCGTGAAGTCCCGCCTCGCGGCGTCGGTGGGGGGGTCGGAGAAGTGAACGACGTCCGGCCGGCGGGCGTCGCTGTACGCCCCCTCGGACCGGAAGGTCGCCACCTCCACGCTGCACCCGTGCAGGTGAACGAGCACCACCCCGAAGGCGACGCCGACCTCGGCGGTCCGGGGGAAGAGCTCCTTGATCCGCTGGGGCGGGGCGTCGGTGGCGACGTCGTAGTCCGTCGGGTGCATCCCCAGCAGCTCGTCGCGGACGCACCCGCCGGCGAAGTACGCGATGTGCCCCGCCTCGCGCAGGCGCGAGACGATCTCGGTGGCCGCGGCGCGTGCCTGGACGGGATCGGGGGCTCGGCCCATGCGGAGAGTCTATCGACGCCCGGTGAAGCAGATCGTCCATATGGGGAGCCCCGGGCGCGAGCTCGGGGTCGATCAGGAAGAAGACTCGCCACAGGGGCGCAGAGGCACGGAGGGAGCACAGAGAAGAGGAAAAACGGGTTTGAAGAGCGAGAAGGGGTAAGGAATGGATGGGGCCCGGGGCGGGGTCGTGCGCCCGGCCATCCATTCCATTGTCTTTGTCTTCCCCCGCTCCTCCCCGCTTGCCCCGCTCTGCCCGCGTTCTCTTCGCCCTTGTCTTTCTCCGTGTCCTCCGTGCCCTTCGTGGTGAAGCTCTTACCGTTCTTCCCTCGCCCGGCACTCGTCGAGGAAGTCCACCGCCCGGCGCAGGTGCGGGATGACGATCGACCCGCCGACGATCAGCGCGACGTCGAACGTCTCCCACAGCTCCTGGTCGCTGCACCCGGCCTTGACGCACTGGTCGATGTGGTACGCGATGCAGTCGTCGCACCGCAGCACCATCGACGCGACGAGGCCGAGGAGCTCCTTGGTCTTCTTCGGGAGCCCCCCCTCCCCGCCGTCGCGGTACGTCTGGTCGTCGAGTGAGAAGAACCGCTTCGTGACCAGCGTCCCGCCGGGGCGGCCGTCGGGGGTGCCGTCGCCGAGGATGCGCTGGTTGAGGCGGGCGCGGAAATCCTGGAACTGGTCGTAGCGGCTCATGGATTGGAGGGTAGCGTGGTCGCGGCGGGGGCCTCTCGCGGCGGCACGACCTCCACGCTCGTGCGGCGGATCCCCCATCCCTCGGGCAACAGGTGCAGCCTCGCATCGACGATCGCGAGCGATTTCGACGTCAGTTCGCTGAGCTCGGCGCCCTCGCCGGCCGCGAGCACAACGGCGGCAACGGGCGATGCCGCACCATCGCGGCCGATGCGGTCCCACGTGCCATCCACCAGCTCTGTCGTGGCGCCGCCGCCGAGGATGAAGCACGCACTCGGCCGGCCTCTGCTGATCGTCATGAGGGCTTGGGACACGCGGCCGGAAACACCCCCATCGCGCGTCCACATGTTGAGCACCATGCCCGGGGCCGACGGCGGTCCGCCGCACCAATCGACGAAGATCCTGGAGGTGGCGTTCGCGGCGTCACCGAGATGAACGACGCGTTGATGAACAAGGTCGTACTCCGCATCGCGCGGCAGCACAACGGCGTTGAGATCCGTCGCCCTGGGTGGGCGGCCCGGGGGGCATTCGAGGTCGGACTGATCGCACCAGGCAAGGATGGTGATCGTTCCGGATCCGATCACGCGTCCGCGCCCTTCCCGATCGATCATCAGCGCCGTCTCATGATCGACCCCCACCCCCAGCACATCCTTCCCAAAGTCCACCTTCGCCCGCGCCATCATCACCGGCAGGCGCCCGATCCGTCCCCGCTCCGTGAAGTGGCTGTCGAACAGCACACCCGGCACGACGCTCAAAAACCCATCGGTCAGCGTCAGGTTCTCGTGGTGGCTGTCCGCCAGCGCCTGCTCCGGGCGGAGCGAGCCGTTGCGGGCGTCGTACGTCACCTCGCCGAGGATGGCGCACCCCGCGCTCGTGCCGCCGACGACGCCGCCGGCCTCGAAGACCTTGCGGATCGCCCGCTCGGTCGCGGTGCCCTTCCACCAGTTGACGTACCGCCACTGGTTCCCGCCGCGGATCCAGACGACCCGGGCCGACTCGATCGCCGCGGCCGTCTCGGGGGCGTCCGCGTTCCCATCCGTGATGACCAGCTCCTCGACCACGGCCCCCTCGCGCCGGAACGCATCGGCCGCGGCGTCGGGCTCATCCGGCTCCCGCGGCGCCGCGCCCAGGACCACGACCCGGACCTTCCCGTCCCCCTCGCGCCCCGCCGCGGCCTGGTTGATCATCCACCGCACCATCTCCCGGTGCGACTGAAGCTCCCAGTCCGCCCCGCCCCCGTGCGCCACGACCGACCCCTGCCCCATGGCCGCGGCGGCGTAGGCGGCCAGAACAATCAACGCGGCGATTACCGCACGCAGTTTCGGGCTCATCGTGCCACGCTCCACACTCCGCCGCCGCCCGGGCACGAGTATGCCATAGCGGGCCGGCGCGTGCGAGCCTGTTCCCGCTCATCCATTTTCTTTGCCGCGTCCCCCGCTCGCCTCGTGATCTGTCTTTGACCCTGCGGGCGCACCCGGAACGATCGACCCCGGGCTCGCGCCCGGGGCTCCCTGGGCGGGCCGGCTCCCTCGGTCAGGCCGGCTTGACGATCTCCAGCCGCGGCGGCTCTTCTCCGAACTTCTTCGCCAGCCCGGCGAGGTGCTTCTTGATGTAGACGTGCTTCCCCATCACGTAGTGCATCACCGCCCGCGGGATCTTCGCCGGCACGCGCCCGTGCTCGGTCAGCGTCACCACCGTCGAGCCCGCTTCGCCGGGGGCGATGTCGTACTGCCAGCGCCCGCTGAACATCTTGTGGTCGTCGTCGATCGTCCCCTCCAGCAGCCGCGGCGGCTCGCTCCTGGTCCGCTCGATCACGAACGAGTTGCGCCCCATGTGCTGCCGCCAGCGTTCGCGCCCCTCCGCGTCCCCGAGCCGTTCGACCTTCGTCACGCCGGGCGCCCACGCCCCGTGTCCGCCGAAGTCGGCCGGGACGGCCCACACCGCTTCAGGCGGCTGATTCAGCCGCAGGCGCACCGCCGCGACGTGCTCCTCCGGCAGCCGCGCCCCCAGCAGGTACATGAATGACCCCAGCGCCACCAGAGCGCCGACCACGGCGATGCCGATCCCGACCCAGAACATGCCAGGCTCCTCTCCCCCTGCCAAGGCCTCCCCATCTGGCCCTTTGGCCCTTTGCTACTTGGCCCTTTTCCTCGAGTACTCCAGCGTCATCGCCTTGTACTCCGGCGCCGACACCCCCTCGAACCGCTCCGAGTACCCCTCGAACGCGAGGTAGACGTCCGCCCACTCCCCGCCGTCCTCCAGCAGCCGGTGCTCCACGCGCACGCTCCCGGTCATGCCGCCGGTCTCGTGCTCCCCGCTGAGGTGGAACGTCCGCGTCTCCTCGTCGAACGTCCCCCGCTCGGGCATCATGCACTGCCCGGTGCTGCTCATGCGGACGACCTCGAACCGCCCGCCCCCCTTCGCGGCCGCGTTGTAGCCGATGTGGCTCATCGTCGTGAACGGCATCGGGCCCTCGTCGGAGGCGACGGTCTCGCGCAGGAACTTCCCGCCCAGGATCATCTCCCGCGCCGCGGTCGCCTTGAACGACATCGGCTCGGCCCCCGGCTGCGGGTGGACCGTGAACGTGACGTCGAACTCACCGCACATCGACTCCAGGACCTTGTGCCCGCTCATCGGGGCGTTCATCGCAGCCATCTGGGCGGCCGGCTTCTTCGCCCCGTCCGTCACGGCCCGCTCCTCTCCCGCCGTCGCCGGCGGCTCCGCCCCTGTTGCCCCCCGCCCGCCCATGCCGACCGCCGCGCCGCACGCCGCGGCCAGGGCCGCGCCCGCCAGGATCATCCTCGCCCGCTTCGCCGTCATGTACGGTCGCTCCTTTCGCCTCCTCCGCCCGGCGCATGCATGATACATGCAACCCGGCCCCCTACCCCTTCCGCCGCGCGATCAGCACCCCCTCCCGGATCGGCGCCGCCACCGCCTCGAACGCCGCATCCGCGGCCAGCAGGCGGTTGAACTCGTCCGCCCCGTCCCGGTCGGGGTTCGAGCCGGGGGATTCGTCGATCCACCAGCTCCCCGCCCCCAGCACGTTGTCCGCCACGATCAGCCCGCCGGGGGCGATCAGGTCGCGGGCCTCGCGGAAGTAGTCCGGGTACTCGCGCTTGATCGCGTCGATAAAGAGGAAGTCCACCGAGCCGGGGCCCAGCTCGCCGCGAAGCCGCGGCAGGACCTCCAGCCCCGTCCCCTCGCGGACCTCGACGCGGTCATCGACCCCCGCCGCGGCGAACTCCCCCCGGGCGAAGGCCGCGTGCCTGGGCTCGGGCTCGACGGTGATCAGCCGGCTCCCCTCCCCCAACCCCCGGGCGATCCAGATGCCCGAGTACCCCGCGAGCGTCCCCAGCTCGACCCCGATCTTCGGCCGCCCCCCCTTCCCGCCGCCCCCGCCCCCGGCCATGCTCGCCAGGATCATTAACAGCCGCCCGACATCCGCCGAGACGGCGATGTCCGGCAGCCCGGCGGCCACCGCCCGCATCATCAGCGTCCGCAGCTGCTCATCCTGGTCGCCGAAGACGCCGCGGAGGTAGGCATTGGTGTAGGACCATCGCTGGGGGGTCATCTCCATATCGGCGGAGGATACACGGCCGGGGCCGCACGCGCCGAAAAGTCAGAAAACTCCCGCGAACCACGCGATCGCAATCCCGATGCCCACGATCACCGCCAGCCCGATCACGATCGACCCCGCCCCCCGCCGGTCGTCGTCGTTCCAGTCCGGGACCGGCCAGGGGAAGGCCTCGACGGAGAAGATCAGTTCGACGGCCCGGCCGATGTACCAGCTCCCCGGGAAGTAGAACACGCCGCGGGCTCCTTCCTCCCCTCCCCCCCCTCTCCCCGGTCCC
>JBIQJK010000142.1:0-8133 GCA_044507535.1 Planctomycetaceae bacterium
CCCCCACCACCCCCGCCACTCCCGCGGCGTCCGGCGGCCAGGAACGACGCTCCACCGGGACCCGCCTGGCGTCCGCCGCGCCCGCCTCGCGCGGCGCACGCTCGACCAATCCGGCTCCCGATCCGGGCCAGGTTCCGGGCACGCTCTCGGCGCGGGTGGCGGCCCACGGCAGGTCGGCCCGATCCGCCCGCGCGGGGCCCGCGGCCTCGCTCTCGTACGTCCGGGCCCGCCTGCGCTCCCCCATGCGGCCCCAGCGCGACCCCTCGGCCGCTCCGCCCCACGGGAGCTGCGCCGGGCGATGGAGCTGCACCAGCGTGACCGTGCCGTCCTCCGACTCGATCTGGAGGTCCCCCTCCGCGCCGGGCTCGAGGATCGCCGTCCGCACCGCCCACGGACGGACGATGCGGTGCATCTGAAACTCCTCCGGCTGGCCCGGGCGTGGGAGGGTGTACGCGATGTGGATGTCCCCCGTGCCGGTCCCCCTCGTCTCGATGCTCAGGCCCTCGAACGTCGCCCCGTCGGCGACGACCTGCTCGCCGACGTCCATGCGCTGCACCGTGATGGTGGCCCGCCAGCCGGCGTAGAGCCTCGTGAAGTCGTCGAGGTACGGCCGCCAACTCGTGAACGGGATCTCCTGCGTCGTCACCATGCATCACCTCGGCTTTGTGTGACGGGCGCAGCGCCCCGCCGCGCGGGCCGGCGCCCCGCCGAGGGAGTGCAACGGCGGTGCCGCGGGCGCGGGGCGTCGCCGGGCCGGGCGGGATGGACGCCGACCGGGCCCGCCGGGCGGCGCATTCCAGATCGAGATTGCCGCGATGATGCGCCCGCCCGAAACGGCAGGGCCGCCCCCCTCGCCACCCCCCGGTTCAAGGGTCAAGCTGGGACGCTTGGCCGGACGCCGCGGAAAAACCCGGCGAAGTTTGCACCGTCACACACCGGTGAGTGACAATATTGATCAGCTTCCGGTATTCTCTCACCCCCGGCTCACAACCAAGGCGATCATCCGACTGTCCATCGGATGACCGCGAAACACACACCGCGGCGGGGCACCAAGATGTGCCCTCCGTGGCTTCTTCCCCCCGCGAGTCCCCCGCGGCCCCCCCGGATCACCCCCACGTCATGAGAAGTACGCCGGACCCCACCCCGGCGTGAGGCCGAGCCGCGCGATTCCGGTGAAACCCCGGCGAGTTCTACTCCATCGGCTAGTTATCGGACCGACTGGCCCCGCCCTCCAGGCGCTGCTTGACCCGCGCGTACAGCCGCGAGATCGACGTCTCGCTGTCCTCGAGGCGCAGCCGGAAGCCCGCCTTGCTCAGGTGCTCCCGGGCCCCCTCCTCGGAGCCGCCGCGGGCCGCCTCGATGGCCGCGGCGAGGTCCTCCATGACGGCGACCCCCTTCCAAATCGGGTCGGCCGGGTGCAGCCGCTCGATCCACCCTTCCCGGAGGTCGCGGAGCAGCCCGACCGCCTCGGCCCCCTCGCCGTCGTCGATCAGGAAGTACGCCAGCGAGTACTGCGCGAGCATGTGATCGATCCGCGGCGGTCCGACCTCCGGCGAGGAGTGCGGGAGCATCTTCCGCAGGATGTCGATCCGCTCCGAGCGCAGGGGGATGCGGGCCTCTTCGGGGAGCATCGGCGCGCCCACGATCCAGTCGATCCAGACGTACGTCGGCAGGACGCGGTCGTACGTCCCCTCGCTGTCCCCCGCCATGGCGACCTCCAGGACGAACCGGAGCTGGGCGAGCATCCGGTTCTTGACCCGCTGGAACTCGGCGGTGGTGTCCTCGAGCGCCTTCTGCTGGGCCTCGATCTCCTGCTGCTTGATCTGCAGCTCGAGCTCGTGGCGCTGCTTCACCTTGTACCACGAGAAGTACATCCCGAACCCCGCGGCGACGCCAAGGATCACGACGGCCGATGCCAGCGCCACGGCCCGCGTCGGGTGACGCGCCGTCCACAGCCTCACCCGGCGCGGGAGCGACGGGTTGGTCCCCGGGATCACCTCGCGCCGCAGCCAGCGATCCAGGTCGTCGGCGAGCTCGCCGGCGGAGTGGTACCGGTCCTCCGGCCGCACGGCCATCGCGCGGGCGCAGATCAGGTCCAGGTCGCGATCGATCCCGGGGTGCGGCGGCCCCTTGCGGTCGCGCAGCGCGAGGGTGATCTCCTCGTGCGTCTCGCCGTTGGCGCACCGGCCCGTCAGCAGCCAGAAGAGCAGGCCGCCCAGGGCGAAGACGTCCGCCGGCGGCGTCAGCGCATCCGGGTCCCCCGAGAGCTGCTCCGGGGCCATGAAGGCGAAGTTGCCGCGCGGGGCGCCGGCCCCCTCGTCCCCATCGTTGAGGGCGCGGCAGAGGTCGAAATCCCCGAGCTTGGGCTCCCCGTCGGCGGTGAGCAGGATGTTGGCGGGCTTGAGGTCGCAGTGGACCACGCCCGCGGCGTGCGCCGCCTGCACGCCCCGGGCCAGCTTGGCGATGAACGCCGCGGCCTCTTTCGCCGGCCACGGCCCGGGGCGGCGCGTCAGGTCCCCGCCGCCCACGTACT
Organism: Planctomycetaceae bacterium; assembly: GCA_044507535.1. Classification (GTDB taxonomy): domain Bacteria; phylum Planctomycetota; class Phycisphaerae; order Phycisphaerales; family UBA1924; genus CALAFV01. The sequence goes on from JBIQJK010000142.1 coordinate 2,534, forward strand.
CGGCGACCACGTACGCAACCCCCTCCTCCGTCTTCCCGTGGTCCAGCACCGCCAGCACGTTGGGGTGGCTGATCCGCCGGCCCGAGAGCGCGTCCAGCCGCAGCCGCCCGCCGTCCGCCGAGGCGATCTTGATGGCGACCGTCGCGGCGTAGTCGTCGCTGGAGAGCTGCCGGTCGATGGCCCGGTAGATCAGCGACTCCCGCCCCGCGCCGACCAGCTCCTCGAGCTGGTAGCGAGCCCCCGGCCCGAAGTCGCACGGGCACGCCCACGGCACCATCGCGGCCACCAAGGCCTCGTCGGCCAGGATGTTCGCGAGGTCGTCGGGGCGGCTAGGCATCGGCGCCTCCGCCTTTCAGCCAGGCGAGCAGCCGCCGGCGGACGGCCATCCACCGCTGGCGCGAGGCCTCCTCGGTGATCCCCAGCAGCTGAGCGACCGCCCGGTGGCTCGCCCCGCGCAGGATCAGCCCGAAGATCTGCCGGTCCGCAGAGCTTTCCAACGCCTCATACATCCGGTGGACCAGGAGCGCCGCATCGTCATCGCCGACGCAGGCGTTGATCCGATGCTCTATCTCGTACGCCAGCGGGCCGTCCTCCGTGAGGAGCCGGCGGGCTCGTTCGATCAAACGGGTCTTGCTGACCGCGGTGTTCAGGGCGATCTGCTTGGCCAGGGCCCACAGCTCCGCCTCGGAGTTCGGTCGGATGGCCCCGTCCTTGGCGAGACCGTCCAGGCGGCGAACGACCGAACTGAAGACGTCCTCGCTATCGAACACCGACCGAGTATGGCTGGTCAGACGGCTGCGGGCGAGGGTGCGGATCTGCCGCTGATGCTGCATGGCCCACGCCGCCACCGCCTCGCGCGACAGGGCGGGGGCGGATCGGTTAGCCTTCTCTTCGGACGACATGCGCGGCGGTCCAAGACGCAGAAAGTCACGGGTTTGTCCGCAAACGGCCTCACGGACGCCCCGGCCCGGGCGTACAGCCTACGAGGGGATGCGGCCAAGCCGCAACCCCGGGTGCAAGGAGGCTGGACGTGACCACTATTTCGTGGCCGCAATGGTTGAGACGGCTGCTCTGCAAGCTCTTCCGGGCCTGGGAGGAGTCGTGCGAGAAGCTTGGGGAGACCGAGCACGATTGGGTCGTCACGATCACGCAGACCTACGCGGAGCGCGGGGCGCCCGAGTTCACCGACCAGCCCGCCCTCGACCAGTTCCTCGACGAGCTCGACGAGCTCGAAACCGGCCTCGACTCTCCCGACGAAACACTCACTGAAACCGACAAGCTGGCCCTCCTCGACATGATCGCCGGCCTGCGGCGAGACCTGGGGGGAGCATGAGCACGCCGAAGCGCCGAGCCGCGCCCCAGCACTACCGCCCCGCCGACCTTGCATCCGGTTGGCGGTGGTCCGTCATCCGCCGAAGCGTCGCCGCCCTGCTGCTGGACGCCTGCGGCGCCCGCGAGATCCCCCCGCACTGGGAGACCCCGCGATCGCTGCTCGCCCTCCAGCGCCTCGTCTTCGCCCTCGAGCTGCACTGGCAGGAGGATTGCCCCGCCGAGCTCTCCCCCGACCTGCTCGCCCGGATCTGCTCCTTCCCCGGCGCGGACCTCCGCCCGGCCCAGCGCCTCGCCGTGCGGACGCGGACCGACCGCCCCACCGAGGCCGACCTCCTCGCCGTCGCCGCGGACCTCACCAGCCTCGCGGCCGTCCTCCGCGAGACGCTCAAGCGGCCCGCCGCCGCCGCCCTCGCCGAGGCCATCGCCGGCCTGCTGACCGCCCCCGCCTCCGCGGAGACCGACCGCCGGCAGCGCCGGGGCGGCGGCGCGGCCTGACTCCCCATGCCCCGAAACAACGACTGCATCACGGCTTACGACTCGGCGTCGTCGCCGTGCACCGCCCGGATCGGCGGCGTGTCCAGGTCGTCGAACTGCCCCCCCCGGGCCGCCCAGATGAACGCCGCCACAGCGCACGAGGCCAGCACCACCGCCACCGGGAGCACGAGATAGATGATCGACATCAGCGGCCTCCGAACGTGCGCGACCTGTACGAGAGCGTAAGCACCGTCAGCGAACTCGCCGGCATCAGCACCGCCGCGATCAGCGGCGTGATCACCCCCGTCACCGCCAGCGTCGCCGCCACGCCGTTGTAGACCAGCGACGCCGCCAGGTTCCGCCGGATCACCCCAAGCGTCCGGCGCGACCCCGCCAGCAGCTCCAGGATCGGCGCCAGCCCCGGCCGGTTCAGGTACACATCCGCCGCGCTCAGGCTCGCCTCCGCCCCGCCGTGCACCGCGATCCCGACCGTCGCCGCCGCCAGCGCGGCCGCGTCGTTGACCCCGTCGCCGACCATCACCACCGGCCCCCCGCCGCCGCCGCGCTCGCCCGCCCCGCGCACCGCCGCGAGCTTCTCCTCCGGCGTCAGCCCGCCGCGGGCCTCCTCGGGGTCAACCCCCACGGCCCGCGCCACCGCCTGCGCGACCTCCGGGTGATCCCCCGAGAGGATCCCCACGCGCCACCCCAGCCGCTTCAGCTCCGCGATCGACGCCGCCGCGTCCGGCCGGATCGGGTCCCCCAGCGCGGCCGCGGCGACGATGCGCCCCTCCACGGCGACCAGCGCCGGCGTCAGCCCCTCGCGCAGAATCTGCCGCTCGACGCCGTCGAGCCATGCCGGCGCCTCCCCGCCCAGCCCGCGGATGAACGCCGGCGAACCGACCGCGACATCCCGCCCGCCGACCCGGCCGGCGATCCCCCGCCCCGTCGTCTCCGCGGCCGACTCCGGCGCGGGCAGCGGCACATCCGCCACCGCCGCGACGATCGCCCGCGCGATCGGGTGCGACGAGGCGGACTCCAGGCTCGCGGCCAGCGGCCGGGCAACCTCGTCGCCGTGCCAGCGCACCAGCGCGGTCCGCCCCTGCGTGATCGTCCCGGTCTTGTCGAGGAAGATCGTGCCGGGGCGCGACAGCTGCTCCAGCGGGTCGCCCCCCTTGATGAGGATCGAGCGCTGCGCCGCCCGCCCCAGCGCGACCGTCACCGCCAGCGGCGTCGCCAGCCCCAGGGCGCACGGGCAGGTGACGATCAGCAGCGCGGCCGCGTGCCCCAGCGCCGCCCCCGGCTCGATCGCCAGCCACACCCCCAGCGTCGCCGCCGCGAGCACGATCATCCCCGCGACGAACCACCCCGCGATCCGGTCCGCCGTCCGCACGATCGGCGCCCGCTCCGCCGCGCACCGCTCGACGATCCGCATCAGCCTCCCGACGCGCGTGTCCTCCCCCGTCGCCTCGACGCGGATGTGCAGCCGCTCGCTGAGGTTCACCGCCCCCGCGCTGACGCCCTCCCCCTCCCCGACGCTCACCGGCCTGGACTCCCCCGTCAGCAGCGACTGGTCGATCGTGGACCGCCCGCGGACGACGACCCCGTCGGCCGGGACCGACTCCCCCGCGAGCACCTCGACCGTGTCGCCGCGCCCGACCGCCTCGATGGGGACCTCGCGCACGCCCCCCGCCCCGTCCACCACCCGCGCCGACGACGGCGTCAGCGAGAACAGCAGCTCCAGCGCATCGGCCGACCAGCGCTGCTGCCGGTGCTGGATGAACCGCCCCACCAGGAGCGCGAAGACCAGCACGCTCAGCGAGTCGAAGTAGATCTCCCCCTCGCCGCGGACCGTGCTCACCACGCTCCACAGCCCCCCCGCCGCCAGCCCCAGCGCGATCGGGATGTCCAGGTGCACCGTCCGCGTCCGCAGCGCGGCGATTGCCCCGCGGAAGAAGACGCTCCCCGGCCACGCCAGCGAGACCAGGCTGATGAGCATGCTCGTCCAGCGGAACAGCGCGACGTACTGCGGCTCGATCGAGTCGAAGACCCCCGCGTAGAGCGCCAGCGCCAGCAGCATCACGTTCCCCGCGCACGCCCCCGCGACCGCCAGCCGCACCAGGTGCCGCCGGTCCTCGATCCGGCGCACGCTCCGCGCCGAGGCGTCCCGCGCCGGGTGCGGCGCGTACCCCAGCGAGTCCAGCGTCCGCCCGATCGCCGACAGCTCCACCTTCGCCGGATCCCACGTCACCCGCACCAGCGCCCGCCGCAGGTCCAGCCGCGACTCGACCACCCCCGGCAGGACCGTCGGCAGCCGCTCCACAAGCCACACGCACGCCGCGCAGTGCACCCCCTCCAGCCGCAGCTCCGTCTCCAGCAGCCCCCCTTGCGCACCGCGGCAGTACAACCCGTGGAACGTCGGGTCGTCGAACTGCCCGTACCGCGCCCCCGTCCCCTTCGCGGGCGCGGCCTCCGCGCCGCCCGCTTCGCGCAGGCGGTAGTACCGCTCCAGCCCGCACCCGTGGATCACCTCGTACGCCGTCCGGCACCCGTGGCAGCAGAACTGACGGTCCGCCCCCGCCTCCACCAGCCCCGCCGGCACCGCCAGCCCGCAGTGGTCGCACGCCGGCGCCGCCGCGGCCGCGCCCCCTTCAACCGCCCCCACCGGCGCCACCATGTCGATCGCCTCAGTCACCATGGCAGCACGGCATCTCCTCGGCGCTCAGCGACCGCACGCGCTCGATCGCCCCCGCGGCGTCCACCGCCGCGGCCCCCTCGCGCCCGCTCGCCATCGCCGGCAGCGCCATCCGCCCCGCCAGCGTGTACAGCCCCACCGCCACCAGCAGCACCGACGTCAGCATCGGCAGCCGCGCCCGCAGCGGCCCGGTGAGCGACTGGATCCCCGCCCCCAGCGCGATCATCACCGGCAGCGTCCCCAGCCAGAACGCCGCCATCGTCGCCGCACCCAGCGCCGGGCTCGCCGTCCCCGCCGCGGTGATCACGAACGCGTACAGCCACCCGCACGGCAGCAGCGTCGTCAGCAGCCCCACCGCCAGCGCCCGCCCGATCGGCGGCAGCCCCGCCGCGGCCCGGTGCCCGCGCATCACCGCCGCCTTCAGCGCCCCCGGCAGCGGCATCGGCGGCACCCGCACCCCCCGCAGCCGCAGGATCGCCACCACCCCGAAGCCGACCATCAGCGCCCCCGCCAGCATCGCCGCGGCCCGCTGCACGCCCACCGCGCTCGCCCCCAGGTCCACCGCCGCCCCGACCCCGCCGCTGATCGCCCCCAGCATCGTGTACGTCGCCAGCCGCCCGCCGTTGTACGCCGCGTTGAGCGCGGCCCGCGAGCGCAGCCGGCTCCGCGCCGACTCCCCCTCGTCCGACGCCACCGCGAAGGCCAGGAACGCGCCGCACATCCCGGCGCAGTGCATGCTCCCCAGCAGGCTGGCGATGAACACGGCCGCGAAGAGCGCGGTCATGGCCGGCCCCCTCTCCCCATCTCCCCCGCCGACAGCTCGACCAGCTCGCACCGCGCCTCCGCGGCGAACTCCTCCCCACCGCGCCTGGCCCCGAGCCGGAACTCCCAGATCCCCCCCTCCTCCATCGCCAGCGCCGCCGCGTACACTCCCGGCGCCGACTCCTCGAACGCCAGGTCGAACCGGCGCGACGCCCGCGCGCTGCGGAACGCCATCCCCGTCACCACCGCCCCCTCCCCCCGCCCCCCCGCCTCCCCCCTCCGCCGCACCCCCCCGCGCCCCCCCGCACGGGCCGGGGCGACCGAAGGCGGCCCCCCCAGC
>JBIQJK010000143.1:0-8098 GCA_044507535.1 Planctomycetaceae bacterium
TTCGTGGTCGGAGCTGGGACCGGAGCCGGCGTAGGCCTGGAGCGCCCGGCCGGTTTGTCATTCTTGGTCGGGCGCGGGGGGCGTGCCGCGAGGGGTACGGGTCTCGTCAGGATGAAGCTCGACTTCCTCGATGGTCGTGCGGCGGAGGGTGACCCTGCCGTGGGGTGTGTCGCGCATCTCCTCCTGGACGTCCTGGCGGACAACCCTGCGCTCGGACGCGGCGTCGGCGTCGGCGGCCTTGACGGTGCGCGCGATGTTCCCGAAGAAGGCGCCGAGGTTGAACATCAGCGATCGGCGGGGCCCGGCGGGCATCGGGGGATGGTAGGAGCGGGAGCGCGGAGACAGGGACCGCGGAGCGCAGCGCCTTAGAGACACCCGCCCGCGGCGACGCTCTGGAGCCACTGGCCCAGGAAGTCGGAGATGTCGGCCGAGTTCACCACGCCGTCGCCGTTGAAGTCGCCGTGGTGCACGCCGGGCGGACCGAGCGCGCCGGGGGGGAGGCCGACGGTCTGGATCCAGCCGGAGAGGAAGCGCGAGATGTCGTTGGAGTTGATGCGGCCGTCGGCGTTCGCATCGGCGCGGCAGACGTAGAAGCCGTGGACGATGCTTCGTCGCGTGAGATTGACCAGGACCACCGCCCGTGCCGGGTGGCCGGGGGGCTGCCCGATGGCGCTGACGACGGCGCCGAACCCATCGTTTTGAGCGGGCTCGGGCGCGAGGAGCCGGCGGAGCAGCCCGCCCGTCGCGCCCGAGTAGACGTACGCGGCCCCGCAGCCGGAGGGCAGGCCGTCGGCCGGCGGATGCCCGGTCAGGGGAGCCCCGACGACAAAGTCCTGCCGGCCGTCGCCGTCGAGGTCGGGGGTGACGGCGATCGCGTGACCGAACCGCCCGCCCCAGAACACCCCCGGGGCGTTGATGGTGTAGATCGCCTCCCCCGTGGCGCCGGAGAAGGCGTGGACCTGCCCCCACTCGATCCATCCGCCGTCGAGGTTGTCCACCGGGGAGGCGGCGAGGAAGTCGCCCCGCCCGTCCCCGTCCAGGTCCTCGATCCCGGCGATGGACCAGCCGAAGTCCATCCGGGCGAGCGGGTTGGGGGAGCGGACCCAGTACAGTTCATCCCCCGTGGCCCCGGAGTAGACGAAGACCTTGCCGAGGCGGTTGTTCGGCGCCGGGAGCTCGGGGGCGACCGCGCGGCGGGCCGCGACGATCAGGTCGGCGTGGCCGTCCCCGTCGAGGTCGGGCACCCGGGCGAGGGCCTCGCCGAAGCCCCGCTCGGTGGAGAGCTGGCCCAGGATGAACGTCGGCAACTCATCATTGCCGGAGAAGATGTAGACCCGGCGTGAGAGTTCACCGTCGCTGCCGACGGCGAACTCGTCGAGGCCGTCGCCGTCGTGATCGCCGAGGTTGGCCAAGGCCTTGCCGAAGCCGTAGCCGCCGAGCTCCCCCTCCGGCGCGGCCAGAGAGCGGATGTGCGCCCCGCCGGCCCCGGAGAAGACGTGGACGCGCCCGGAGCGGAACGTCTCGCCGTCGCCCTCGAGGTAGTCGCCGAAGAGGAGGTCGGCGGCGCCGTCGCCGTCGAGGTCGGCTACAGACGCCAGGGCGAAGCCGAAGGTGGTATAGCCCGTAACGGGCGCGGGGTCGGGGGTGCTGAAGACACGCACGGGCGCAAAGCCCGGCAGGGCGAGGTGATGGACCTGGCCGTGATACCACTGCCCCGGCACCGCTTCATGCGAAGCGCGAATGAGCAGATCCGGCATGCCGTCCGCGGTCAGATCGGCGATGGGCGCAATCACACCCCCGAAGCCCCCGAAGGGATCCTGCTGCGGGGACGTGATGGTGATGACCTGGGCCGAAGCCGAAGCGGCCGCAGCCGCAGCCAGAGCCAAGCCGAGGCCGAGAAGAACCAGGTGCCGACGCCGCGCACAGCTCCGGTTGCGGAATGCGTTGCGCCGACGCCGGCCCCTGGTGTCGTACATCATGAACTCTCAGAGAGTGGTGGTCGATCGAAAGGGAGTGCTGGAGGAGAGTTTGCCACCGGATCGGGGCCGGTGCCAGTTCAAGGAGGGCAGTTGCCCGCGCACTGCTCGTACTGGACCGTCCCAAGGCGCAGCGGGTCGGTCACCAGAACCCCCGGGGCCCGGCCGACCACGATGATGAACGGTAACTCTGGGTCGTTGGGGTTGGGGGCGGTCGCCATGCCCATCGGGGCGTAGCTCTGGCCGTCGGGGACCTGAGGGAAGCCGATGCTCGTCGAGAGCCAGGGGGTGTCCCCATTCCCTCGGACGTACTTGATCGTCCGCATGTCGGTGCCGAAGCCGTTGTCTGAAGAGCCGGTGACCACAAGGCCGCCAGTACCCGCAAGCGTCATGTCCATGGGCTGATCGTCGCCACCTGCAGTGCCGTTAAAGCGAACTGCGTTATCAGCATCAGCAATCGGAGGCGACCATGCCGGAATTCCACCCGGACCAGCCAATCCCGAGGTGTAGGCGATGGTGGAGATGTCGTAATTCCCGTCTGCGTTGAGCGACTTGCCGGTCACGTACACATGCTTGTCGCCGAAACCGATCTCCGCCCCAGCGACGATCTTGACCGCCATGTCGGGTCCATTGGCGGAGGAATTGTTGTACCGCACGCCCCCGGTCGGACCGTTGGGCCACGCATCAGCCCCGGTGTACATGTCGTAGCAGAGGGTCGCGTAATCGGCCCCGGTGCCAACCCCGTCCGAGAACCCGGTGACCCACACGCGATCGTTGTAGCCATCGGTTGTGGTCGCCGCGACGGAGGTGGCGACGTCGCGCCCGCCCGGGACCGACGGCGGGGAAAGCGGATCGGCCGGGTTCTGCGGGTGGTAGTAGTAGCGGTGCCACAGGTGCTGCTCAGCCAGATTGAAGGGATTCGAGATGTTCTTGTTGAACGCAAGCGTGATGTAGTCCTCGCCGCGGCTCGCATCGTTGAGCACGGAGCCGACCACAAAGACCTCCGCGCCCGAGGGGGTGGGGAGCGGCGGCTGCTCGCCGGACCACGTCGGCTCGCCGCTGGATCGCAGGGCGATGTCGCGGGGAGCGTCGTCGCCCTGGCCCGCGCCGGACATGAACCGGCCGAAGCTAGCGAGCACGCCGGTGTCGCCGTCGAACTTCACCGTGGCGATGTCCGTGCCGCAGCAGTTCGTCTCCACCGTGCCGGTGACGTAGAGGTGGCCCTCGACGTTCACCGCAGCGGCGACCGGGATGTCGTCGAGCCCCTCATAGTAGCGATACACCGCCCGATCCTGGGGATCGGCAAGGAGGGGAGGCTGCCAGAGCACGTTTCCCGCCGCGTCGAGCTTCATGGCGATGAAGTTCAGCCCCGTCGGGCCGTCCGTCCGGCCGTAGCCCACGACGTAGATCTCCGGGGGGATCGACACGACGGTGCCCTGACCGCTGATCCCCCAGACCCTCACGGCGACCGCGACGCCGCCGAAGTCGGTCCCGCGGGGCTCGCCCAGCGGGGGCCAGACGACGGGGAAGCCGGGCTGGGGCGTCCCGGCGCTGTCGTACTTCCACACGGCCATGTGCCAGTTGTTGCCGTTGGCGAGGCGGCCGGTGACGTAGACGTTGCCGTCGAGGTCCGCGGCGACGGCGCGGGGGTTCTCGCCGGCGAGGCTGGTGGGCGACGCGTGCTGCGTAATATCGGACCAGTCTTGCTTCACGTCTTGCTGGGCGATGGCCGCCGGCACGCCGGCCAGGACTGCCGCGGCCGAGCCCGCGAGGGCCGCGAAGCGGGCCCACCGGCGCAGGGAGATGTCGAGGACGCCACGCATCATGAGAGACCTCCGGAAGAATGGGGCGATACGTTCACGTCCGGGACACAGAGAGGCCCCGGGCGTGCAGCGGCACGATGCCACTGATCGACCCAGCCTAACCGGGGGGGGGGGGGGGTTGTCAAGCCGAGGCGGCACGGACTCGCAATCCACTCACGGATGTGTCACGTTTGTTGAATGAAGCATTGTGGAGTGGTTGCTGTTCTCGCGGAAACGGCGATGGGGGCGCTACTCCGCCGCGGTCGTGTGCCGCGCCGGGACCACGCTCGAAGCGGGCTCGACGGGCACGCGCGGGTTGAGGACGATGGCGGGGCGGCGCAGCGGCATGCTCAGGTCGGCGATGGTCTGGTGGACCTGGGCGTGCTGGTGCGGGGTGGTCGGGAGGGTGGCGGCCGCGGCGGCGCCGGGGAAGGAGGGGAGTGGGGAGACGAGCTCGAGGGGCTCGTCGAGGGCGCGGGGCATGAGGATCAGGGTGAGGTCGGTGCCCAGGGGGGTGCGTTTGACGCCCAGGCCGCCGCGGGTGATCTCGACCCAGGAGCGCGGGGCGCCGGGCTCATCGGCGTAGGCGACGCAGACGAAGGCGCGGCCGTGGCCGGTGCGCAGGGCGGGGGGGAGGGCGCGGGAGGCGGACTCGGCGGTGGAGACGGCCTGCTCGTGAGCCTGCTGGCCGTGGAGCCAGAGGGAGCCGGGGGGGAGCGTCCAGGGGCCATCGACGAACCAGCGCGGGGTCGCGCTGTCGAGGGGGGAGCCCTCGGTGGCGAGCCAGACGTCGAGGGCGACGTCGGAGGCGTTGGCGACGCCGAGGACGTCGCGGGAGACGGCCTCGGCCGCGGCGTCAACGAGGGCGGGGGAGGCGTGGGGAGCGGCGGCGGGGGTCGAGACGACCTGGGTGCTGGAAGCGCAGCCGCAGAGGGATGCGAGAGCGGCGGCGGTGGCGGTGGTGAGCGTCAGACGGGTCGAGTTGCAGCGCATGCGGGCCTCCTTGCAAAGTCCCCCAGGAGGAGGGCGCGCGGCGCGGGGTGGTGCGAGATGAGCGGGTGGTGTCGGAATCCCCTCGCCCCATCATCGGCGTCCCCCCGCCCGGTTCCGGTCGAGTCGATGCTACGACGCGGGGGGGATGAAGCGGGTTCATGAGGGGGGGTGGAGGGGTGTGGAGGTGAAGAGGAACCCGCCCCCAAGCCCCCGCCCTCAGGGCGGGGGCTTGAGAGGTGGGGAGGGGGGATTTGAGATTTGAAATTGGAGAGGAAGAGAGGGAGAGAAGGAGACCCGAGGATTCGCCGTAGAGGGGGGAGAAGAGGGGAAGAGGGGGAGGGGGCTCATCCTCGGCGTGACGGGCGTGCCACGGGTCAGTGGGCGGGGCCGCCCTTGGCGGTGTCGTCGAGGATCTTGGCGACCTGGTCGGGCTTGACGAACTCGTGGAGCTTGTCGTCCACGAGCATGGCGGGGGCGGAGCCGCAGGAGCCGAGGCACTCCATCTCGATGAGGGTGAACTCGCCGTCGTCGGTGGTCTCGCCGACCTCGATGCCGAGCTTCTGCTTGCAGGCCTCGGTGACCTCCTTCTGGCCGCAGAACTCGCAGGCGATGGAGCGGCAGACGCCGACGAGGTGCTTGCCCTTGGGCTTCAGCCAGTACTCCTCGTAGAAACTGGCGGTGTCGATGACCTCGGAGGGCTTGAGGTCGAGGAACTCGGCGATCTCGAGCATGGCCTGGGGGGGAACCCAGCCGTACTCGTGCTGGATGGCGTGGAGGCAGGGGAGGGTGGCGGCCTGCTTGCGCTCGTAGCGGGGGAGAATGTTGCGGGCGAGCTCGTCGCGGAGCCTGGGGGTCAGGTAGGGCTCGCTGCGCCGCTCGACCTTGGCCCCCGCCGAATCCTTGGTAATCCACGCCATCTGGTGCTCACTCTTTCTCTGGGCTAGCCGGCGGCTCCGGGGCCGCGGCGGGCTTGGCGGGCGGGGTGGTGGTCCCGCCGGCGTCGGCTTCCCCCTGCTGGTCCCCCCTTTTCCGGGCATCCCCGGCCGCGACCGGGGCCGTCGCCGGGGCGGCCCAGGGGCACGGTCCCCAGCGGCCGGGGCTGAATGGTACGTCGTCAATGTCGGCGTGAACGGCCCAGGAGAGGCCGTCGGCGGGGTCGAGTGTCACGCTGCCGCGGCTGGAGAAGGGGATCTGCTCGACCAGGCCGGTTTCGGGGAGACTTTCCCCGAACTTTCCCCACCAGACGCAGTGGACGGGGGCGCCGGAGGGGTCGGAGAGGAGGGCCCAGTCGCCGCCGTTGGCCCAACTGGTCAGGGAGGAGGCGCCCTTCATGGTGAAGACGCGGGCGCCGGAGAAGCGGTCGTTGCCGGAATCGGGGGCGCGGCGGGAGTCGCCGACGGGGCCCTCCCAGCGGGCGGCGTGGCCGTTGAAGACGACGACGACGGCGCCCGGGGGGAGCTCGAGGGGAGGGAAGACGAAGCGGAGCTGGCCCTTGTCGGGCTCGTTGCGGTCGGTGATGCGGTAGCCGCGGAGGTTGATGGGGCGGTCGTGGGGGTTGACGAGCTCGATGAACTCGTCGCCCGCGGCGTCGCGCTTGCCGTCGCCGTTGGCGTCGCCGGCGGCGCCGGTGGGGACGGCATAAAGAACCTCAACGATGAGGGGGTGTGGGAAGGGGACGGGCGGGGACGGGGGCGGCCGTTGGCCCTCGGGCTGGACCAGGGCCAGGCATGCCGCGGCGGTGACGGCGGCCGCGGGGGTCATGGCTCGCGGCCCTTGAGCAGGATGCGGCCATCGGCCACCAGCACATCGTGACGCTCGACCTGGTTGCGGGGGAGGTCGAGGCGGAGCGGCTGGACGGAGTCGTCTTCCGCCGCGGCGATGCGGAGGGAGCGTGTCATCCCCGGCGTGCGGTATTCGATGTTCTCGATGTAGTGGCCGCCGGGGCCGAGGACCGCCCGGCGCGCCGGGGTGGGGCGGCCGTCGATGGCGTCAACGATCTCGATGGTGATGGTCCGGTCGGAGCGGTTCGCGAGGTCGAAGTTGTAGTGGGTGGTGGAGCAGCCGGGCGCGGCGAGGCAGAGCGCGACCAGAAGGGGCGGGCCGGTACGTGACATCGTGGCGCCCTCCGTCGCCCCCGGCCCCGGCGGCGCGGGCCCGCGCTGCCGAACGCCAGCTTACCGCGTGACCTCCCGGACCTCCAAGGGGCCGGCGGTGGATTCGCCCTGCTGGGTGATGCTGAAGACGCTGGTGCCGGCGGCGAGATCGATGAGGACGATGCCCTGGGGGTTGCCCGGGGTGTCGAGGGCGAGGCCGACGCGCCCCGTGCGGCCGCGAACGGGGCCGATGGCGGCGCGGTCGCCGGGGCCGAGGCGGCGGCCGGCGAGGACGGTCTGCGAGCCGTCGTTGGCGCGCTCAAAGACTTGTGCGAACAGGGGTTGCGGGGTCTGGTTGCGGAGGTCTACGGCGTAGTTGGAGCGGCAGCCAGCGAGGGGGAGGAGGAGGAGAAGGAGAGCGAGCAGGGGGAGGGCGCGGGTCATGGGCGTGCTCCGGGTGGTTGCTTGTATGTGTGCGGGCTCTCACCCGATCGTATGGACTCGGGGGAGCGGGGGCGTATTCCCTGCGGGGGGCTGGTCTGCTCGTTCAGGAGAGGGGGGAGGAAGAGGGAGATGAACCGGGGAACCCACCCCGGGCCCTCCCTCAGGGAGGCGGTTCGGAGGGGAGGTCGGGGGGAGTGGGGCGGGAACGGACGATCTTCTTCGATGGAGGGGAGGGAGATGGGGTAGGTGATGAGGGGAACCCACCCCCGGCCCCCTCCCTCGGGGAGGGGGTGTCGGAGGAGGGGACGGAGGAGTTGGGAGAGGGTGAGAAGGGGAAGACGTCGGCGGGTTCGAAGAGGGTGGAGAGTCGGGGGTTGGCTTCGCGGCGGCGTGCGGGCGTTGCGGGGAGGTGGGGAGAGGGGATGGAGGGGGGAGGGGGTGGGGGCTCATCGTCGGCGCGATGGGTGGTGTCGTCGTTGTGCTCGCGGCCGAGGCGGGCGAGTTCGGTGGAGGCTTTGCGGACGGCCTCGACGGTGGCGGCGGGGGCGCCGTGGGTGGGGAGGTAGGTGATCTGGGTGAGGGCCTGGAGGGCCTGGGGGAGGGCGTTGGCGGCGATCGACCTGGCCCGGCGGAGGCTGAGGCGGTCGAGGCCGGCGAGGGTGCGCTGGGTGTCGGGGTGGTCGAAGAAGGCGATGAGCTCGTCGAGGGTGAGGCCGTGCTCGCGGGCGAGGTCGAGGGGGGACTGGGCGCAGCCGGCGTCGGCGAACTGCTGGATGAGCAGGGCGGGGTC
>JBIQJK010000144.1:0-8003 GCA_044507535.1 Planctomycetaceae bacterium
GATGTGCTGATCCATGCGCCGGGGCGGCTGGCGAGTGAGATTCGGAAGAGGAAGCCGCCGTGCTTCGACTGGGCTGGGGGAACCAGTTCGAGCGGGCGCTCCGGGAGGCGACGCGTGGGGGGTGCGAGGCGCGGGTGATCCAGCGGGTGGTGAGCGGGCCGATCGATGCGCCGCGGCCGGGGGCGATGGGGCGGGGCCGGGGGGGTGGGGAGGGGGTGGCGTGGGGGGGAGCGCGACGCGAGGGGGTTGGGGGGAGCGCGTGGTGACGCTGGAGCGGTCGCGCGGATGGGGCGGCGGTGCGGGTTGGTCTGCGGGGCTACGCTGTGGATCGCATGGCTCGGCAACCAAAGAAGAAGAAAACACAGGTCAAGAAGAAGCAGGTGGCGAAGCGGCCGGGGGCGGCGAGGCGGGGCGCGGGCGGCGAGGCGGCGGCGGCGGGTGGAATCGGTAGCGGGGAGCTCGAGGGGCTGCGGGTGGCGATCGATGCGCTGGACCGCAAGCTGATCGACCTGCTCAACGAGCGGTCGCGGCTGGTGGTGGAGGTGGGGCGCGTCAAGCGTGCGGCGGGGATCCCGATCTATGCGCCGCACCGGGAGTCGGAGGTGATCGGGCGGGTGGTGGGGATGAACAAGGGGCCGCTGCCGGACCGGTCGATCGAGGGGATCTACCGGGAGATCATGAGCGGGAGCTTCGCGCTGGAGCAGCCGCTGCGGATCGGGTACCTGGGGCCGCCGGGGAGCTTCTCGCACCTGGCGGCGGTGCGGCACTTCGGGTCGAGCGTTGCGCACCAGGATGTGCACGAGGTGGCGGGGGTGTTCACGGAGGTGGAGCGGGGGCACGTGGACTACGGGCTGGCGCCGATCGAGAACTCGATCCACGGGGGGATCGTGGAGACGCTGGACTCGCTGATGGCTGGGGCGAAGCGGGGCGCGCCGATCCACATTTATGCGGAGGTGCAGCTCGAGGTCCACCACGCGCTGCTGGGGAACTGCGACCCGGCGGATGTGGAGGTGATCTACTCCAAGCCGGAGGTGTTCGGGCAGTGCCGGCACTGGCTGGCGACGCAGTACCCGCGGGCGGAGCTGGTGGCGACGCCGAGCTCGAGCCGGGCGGTGCAGATGGTGAGGGAGATGTCGGAGGGGGAGGATGGGGGCGGGAGGAAGGGCAAGCGGGGGAGGCGGGGGGCGGCGGCGATCGGGTCCGCCCTGGCGGGTGAGCTGTACGGGGTGCACGTGCTGTTCGAGAAGATCGAGGACAACCCGGGGAACGTGACGCGGTTCTTCGTGATCGGCCGGCACAGGGCGCAGCGGAGCGGGGACGACAAGACGAGCGTGATGTTCACGACGCTGGACAAGCCGGGGGCGCTGGTGGCGGTGCTGGCGGAGTTCGACCGGGCGGGGGTGAACCTGACGCACATCGACAAGCGGCCGAGCGGCCGGAACAACTGGACGTACACGTTCTTCGTCGATGCGCAGGGGCACGAGAGCGATGCGCCGGTGATGGCCGCGCTGGAGGGGGCGAGGGCGCACTGCCAGGAGCTGGTGGTGCTGGGGAGCTACCCGCGGAGCAAGCGGATCTTGTAGGCGTTTTTCAGCACGGAGGGCGCGGAGAGCACGGAGGGAGGCAAGGGCAATTCAACGCGAAGGCCGCGAAGAGCTCGAAGGAAGGGGAAGAGGCAGGGCGGAAGAGAACGCGGAGGCAGCGAGGGAAGCGGGGAGGAGCGGGGGGAAGACAAGGGGTGGGATGGCGGGCGTACAGGTCCGCGCCGGGCTCCATCCAGCGCGATCCGCTCGTTCTTCCAACCCTCTTCCCACTCTTCTCTCTGTGCCATCTCGGTGCTTCTGCGCCTCTGTGGTGGGCCTTCTCTTCTTCCTCCTCCTTCGTGCTCTTCGCGGCCTTCGCGTTGAAGCGTCCTTGCCTTCCTCCGTGCCCTCCATGAACTCCGTGGTGAATGATGCGAACAAAGGCCCCGGGCGTCGTGCCCGGGGCCTTGGGAACGTGGACGAACTGTTGTTGTCGGTGGTCAGCCGCGGCGGCGGCGGGCGGCGACCAGGCCGCCGAGGCCGAGGAGGGCGGCGGCACCGGGGGCGGGGATCAGGGCGCCCTGGACGACGACGTTATCGACGCGGTTGGTGCCGGCGGAGGCGGAGGTGACCTGGGAGACGAGGCGGAAGGTGAGGGTGGAGGCGTTGGCGGCGCCGGCGGGGAGGATGATGGGGCCGAACTCGGAGGAGGTGTCGACCGCGGGGGCGAGGCTGGACCAGGTGACCTGCGGGACGACGTAGTCGTTGAGGAGGGTGGTGAAGGCGCCGCCGTCGATGCTCAGCTCGAGGTCGAAGAGGTCGGGGCCGGTGCCGCTGCGGGTCTGCATCCACGAGAAGGTGAGGTTCTCGTAGCCGATCGAGGAGGTGGTGAACTGGTAGTAGGTGCCGGCGGTCCAGCCGTTGGCGCTGAAGGACTCCTGGGAGCCGTTGCCGACGGGGTTGGAGAAGACGCCGGCGCCGTTGGAAGAGGCGAAGGAAGAATCGGCGAAGACGCCGAGCTCCGCGGCGTGGGGGCCGGCGGTGGTGGGCACGCTGGACTCGAAGGTCCAGTTGGCGAGGTCAACCTGGGCGCTGGCGGATGCGGCGAGGCCGCCGACGAGAACGAGTGCGAGCATGGGCCTGGTCATCTCTCATCTCCTGTAAACAAACAACGGGTGTCGGGACGCTTGCTTGAACGGCCGCGGCGCCGGGCCGGGGGCGTCCCCGGGCGGCCCGCGTGAGACCGATAGCGTAGACAAAAGCCGCGACGGCGTGGGGGCCGTCGCGGCTCAAGGTTCTGTCAAAATCGTCCACCCGGAGAGGGGGGAGCCGGGGGAGGCGGGGGCGGGCTTGCCCAGATTGGCTTGCCCAAGTTACCGGGCTTACCCGTTCTTCCGCTCGAATTCCCGCATGAAGTCGGCGAGGGCCTGGCAGCCGGCCTTGGGGAAGGCGTTGTAGGTGCTGGCGCGCATGCCGCCGGTGGAGCGGTGGCCCTTGAGGCCGTCGAGGCCGGCGGCCTTGGCCTCCTTGACGAACTTGTCGTCGAGCTCGGGGGAGGGGGTGCGGAAGGTGATGTTCATCAGGGAGCGGGCGGGCTTGTCGGCGTGGCCCTTGAAGAAGGAGGAGGCGTCGAGGACGTCGTAGATGATCCTGGCCTTCTCCTGGTTGAGCTTGGCGATGGTCTCGAGGCCGCCCTGGGCCTTGATCCACTTGAAGACCAGGCCGGTGGCGTAGACGGCGAAGACCGGCGGGGTGTTGTGGCGGGAGCCGTCCTTGGCGTGGACGCGGTACTGGAGCATGGTGGGGACCTCCTTGGGGCAGCGCTCCAGGAGGTCCTCGCGGATGATCACGACGGTGGAGCCGGCGGGGCCGAGGTTCTTCTGGGCGCCGGCGTAGATCATGCCGTACTTGGAGACGTCGATGGGCTTGGAGTAAATGTCGCTGGAGGCGTCGCAGACGAGGGGGACGCCGGCGGGGGCGGCCGGCTCGGAGAACCACTCGGTGCCGAAGATGGTGTTGTTGGAGCAGTAGTGGACGTAGGCGGGGTTGTCGGAGAACTTGAGCTGGTCCTGGGCGGGGATGTAGGAGTGGTTGCGGTCCTCGGTGGTGTAGACGAGGTGCGCGGCGTCGCCGAGGAGCTTCTTGCCCTCGTCGAAGGACTTCTGCGCCCAGTGGCCGGTGACGATGTAGTCGGCGGTCTTCCAGGCCCCTCCCTTCGGGAAGAGGTTCATGGGGACCATGTGGTTCTGGCTGGTGGCGCCGCCGGTGAGGAAGAGGACCTTGTAGTTGCCCGGGATGGAGCCGACGTCGCGGCAGTCCTGCTCGGCCTCCTCCCAGACCTTGTCCACGACCTTGCCGCGGTGGGAGTGCTCGAGGATGCCGATGCCGGAGCCCGCGATGTCCCAGACGTCCTGCTGGATCTGGCGGAGGACGTCCTCGGGGAGGACGCCGGGGCCGGCGGAGAAGTTGAAGATGCGCTTGGAGGCGGCGCTCACGGCGACGGCGGCGGGGTTGGACGCGGTCATGGTCATGGGGGTGGCTCCGGGGAGGTTGGGTCTGGGGTGGATTTCGGAAGCGTAGGACGGGTTGAAAAGGCCAATTGGCGATGGCCGAAGGGCCAAATGGGGAGAGGAGAGACGGGGTCAGTTGACCTTGTTCTCGGGGTTGCCGGTCTGCTGGAAGACCTTGACGATGCGGACGACCTCGTCGGCGACGGCGTTCTGTGCCTGGTCCGTGGAGGCGCCGACGTGGTGGGTGGTGTAGACGCCGGGGAGGGCGGCGAGGGGGGTGGTCCAGTCGGACTTGCCCTCGGAGGGCTCGCCGCGGTAGACGTCGAGGCCGGCGCGGATGCCCTTGGAGCGGACGGCGTCGGCGAGGGCGGACTCGTCCACGATGCTGCCGCGGGCGGTGTTGATGAAGTAGGCGCCGGGCTTCATGGCGTCGAAGAACTCGCGGTCGCACATGTTCTCGGATTCGGGGGTGCCGGCGACGTGGAGGGAGACGGCGTCGCAGCGGGCGACCATGGCGAGGAGGTCGGCGCGGGAGCGGCCGCCGAAGTGGACGCCGAGGCCCTGGGCGCGCTCGGGGGTCATGTTGATGGAGTGGGCCCAGACGTCCATCTCGAAGGCCTTGGCGCGCTGGATGACGGCGCGGCCGATGGCGCCGACGCCGATGACGCCGAGGGTGGAGCCCTTGAGGCCGCGGGCCTTGGCGAACTCCTTCTTGTTCCACCCGCCCCCCCCACCACCGCCCTCGCCGGCGGGGCGGAGCTCGATGGTCTGGTCGGGGATGCGGCGGTCGCAGCAGAGCAGGAGGGCGAAGACGAGCTCGGCGACGGCGACGGCGTTCATGCCGGGGCAGTTGCAGACGGCGACGCCCCTGGCGGTGGCGGCGGGGAGGTCGATGTTGTCGTAGCCGGCGCCGGCGCGGATGATGAGCTTCAGGCTCTTGGCGGCGTCGATGGCCGGGGGGCGGACCTTCTTGGAGCGGACGACCAGGACCTGCGGGTCGAGCTTGGCGAGGGCGTCGGGGAGGGTGTCCGGGGTGAGCGAGGGCTCGAAGACGACCTCGCACCCGAGGGCGGCGAGGCCGTCGCGTCCGGACTGCTCGAACTGGTCGGCGATGAGGACTTTCACTCGTTCGTACTCCATTACGCGGGGGTTGTGGAGGAAGTGGAGCGGATTGTAGGTGTCGATAACGCAAAGGGGAGCGGGCGGGATGCGGGGGCGGCGCGCGGCCGGGGGGTGCGAGCGGCGAAGGCAATAAAAAACGCTCCCGCCGCGGGGCGGGAGCGTTGTGGTGGCGCTGTGTTGGAGGCGTTTGAGCGCCGCCGGGATCGGAACGCGGGTCAGTTGGTGGGAGCGGGGCGTGCGCGGACCTCGCCGCCGCCAACGTCAACACCCTTCAGACCGGCGCGGGTCCACTGGTAGTAGCTGGTGACCAGCTGCGTGGCCTGGCCGTTGAGGGGCAGGGACTCCCAGGAGTTCAGGCCGCCATCCGGGGTGTACATGACGCGGGTGAACTGCGTCATGTTGGTGGGGTTGGGCGGGTAGAAGCCCTTGTTGCAGTCGCCGGTGCGGACGGTGCGGACGGAGCCGTCGAAGAAGAGGATGGGGGCGCGGGAGCTCTCGTAGGCGTAGAACTGCTGCCGCTTGGCGAAGTGGCGGGACTGGCCGTCGAAGTAGAGAACCTTCTGAGCGGTGAAGCTCACGTCGCCGAGCTTGCGGGTGCCGAGGTTGGTCGCGGTGGTGACGTAGCGGTTGTGCTCGCCGCCGATGGGCTGGTAGACGCCGTCGCCGGAGTCGGCTGGGGCGAAGGCCGCGGGGACGATCTGGTAGGAGGAGCTGAAGGGCCAGCGACGGACCTCGGGGCCCGTGCCGGTGGGGCGCTCGATGGGCGCGATGAAGGCGCTCTCGAAGTTCTCGTAGTTGTCCTGCCAGCGGAGACGGAGGCGGTCCTCGGTGCAGGCGACCATCCGCTCGGGGAGGCGCTGCTGGAGGTAGGCGTTCAGCACGAGGTGGCTGTAGAGGATGTGGGGGATCCAGGCCGCGGGCGGGTTCTGGAAGTGGTTCGGGTTGCCGGTGAGTTCCTTGAGGATGTTCCAGGCCTGCTCGGCGGCGCCGGCAACGCCCGAGCCCTCGGTGAAGGACGCGATGCGGTCCTGGAAGTCAGAGGCGTAGCCGTTGACGGCGATGCCGAACTGACGGAGGTTGGATTCGCACTGAACCCGGCGACCGACCTTCCTCGCCTCGGCGATGGCCGGGAGGAGGATGCCAACGAGCAGCGCCAAGATGGCGATGACGACGAGCAGCTCGATCAGTGTGAACGCGCGAGGAACAGCCGAACGGTGTCTCAACTTCATCTTGCGCCTCCAAGGGTTGACGCCGCAGAACGCAGCGCCATTGACGAGAGAGCAAAAACGGTGCAACCCTACTCAGTGGGACCGTGCGTGTCCACTTTCCCGCTGCTCCCCCTCCGCCCCTGATGTCGAGTGAGATCTCGACACCTGCCGATACGCCGCCCCGCAAAAGAAGGATGCAAGGCAGCGGCGGAATTCTACATCATCGGCTCGAAACCTGCAAGCTGGAACAGAACTGGGTCAGAGCCGGGCACGGAGCGCCAGTTCCATCCGCCGGATGTTGAGAAACGCCAACTGGTTATCGATGGATGCGGCCCGGTCGGCGTCTGCCCGGTCCCGGATGGAGCGCAGCAGGGACTCGGCCTCGGCGAGGGCGGCGGGGCTGTCGGTTCGAGCGAGGGAAGCAGCCCGGGCGAGCGCATCGGCGATTGGGTCGGAGTCGTCGGGCGCACGGGCACCGGGCTCATTGTTTGGATCAAGTGCGGGAGAACCCCCGGCGTCGCCGCCCGATTCCGTGTCGGGGGCGGGCGCGGCCTCGGGGGTTTCCTGTGACGCCGGCGCTGCGGGCTCGGGCGCGGGGGAAGCGGGAGCCGTCGCGGGTTGGGTGGTTGTCGGGGCAGGGAGAGGCTTGGGGGAGACGAGGCCGAGCTGCTCGCCCGCGGCGAGGTAGACGATGACGCCGGCCATCGCGGTGCAGATCGAGCCCAGGACGATGGCGACGACGGCGGCCTGGCTCAGGCCGCGGCGACGCGAGGCCCGCGGGGCGGCGAGGCGGTCGAGCGCGGGGGTCAGCGGCGGGGGCTCGGCGGGGGGCGGGGGGAACTGAGACACGGCGCGCGGCGCGGGCGCGGCGAGGGGGACATCGGCGGCGGAGAGAGCGGATGCCGCGATCAGTTCGGGGGAGGAATGGCCGGGGAGGAGGTGGACGGGGGCGAGGCCGAAGTACTGGCGATCGGTTTCGCAGATGAAGGAGGCGGCGCACCTGGGGCAGGATTCATCGGCGGGGTCAACGGCGGCGTGGCAGGAGTGGCACTCGCCGAGGAGGTGCGCGACGCCGGGGACGTTGCGGGCGCAGCCCCAGAACTGGCGGGTGGATGGGCCGCGGATGACGGTGTCGCGGGTGACCTTACCGCGCTGGATGAGGGTGCGGAGGGTCTCGTAGGAGCACCCGGGGCGGAAGGGGAGGGCCTCGTCGCGGATGAACCAGGGGCCCATGGAGTTCTGGGAGGCTTGACGGGAGAGGGGGTCGAAATAGCCGCGGCAGACCTCGCAGCGGGCGGTGTTCAGAGAGAGGTGGCCGCAGTAGGGGCAGAGGACGGCCTTGGGCATCGGGGTGGGGGTGCCCGCGTTGGAGGCGGCGGGGTCGGCCGGCCCCGGGGGGGTCGGCGAGGTCTGGGTCTGCATCAGCAACTCCGAGGCTCGGCCCGCGCGGGGGCGCCGCGGGGTTCGCGGCGGGGGCGGGCCGGCGTGGTCCCTCCCTTCGGATATCGTACGGGCATGCTCAGTCAATCACTGTACGGCCCCGCGAAGCGGGGGTTCCTTCACAGCGGCGTGGTGATGGTGGCCTGGTGCGGGGTGGCCGCGGGGGTGGTGCTCGCGGCGGGGTCGGGGTGCGAAGCCGT
>JBIQJK010000145.1:0-7967 GCA_044507535.1 Planctomycetaceae bacterium
CCGCGGCGGCCCACGCCGCGCCGTCGCGCCCCCCTTGCATCCCAACCCGCCCCCGCGTCTGACGATGCCCCCCCCGCCATCCGATGCACTCCCCTGACCACCACGGAGGGCCGGCCACACGCGGCCGGGCTCGTGCTCAGGAGCAAGCCATGACGGCACCAATCGGCGACTACCTGGTTCGGATGGGGGTGATCACCGAGAAGCAGCGCGTCTGCATCCTCGAGGAGCAGCGCCTCACCGGCCGCCCCTTCGGCGAGATCGCCGAGACCGTCTTCGGCGTCCGCACCCGCGACGTGGAAAAGGCCTGGGCCCAGCAGTACGCCGGCCTCAGCGACCACATCAACCCCGTCGCCGAGCGCGTCGACCCCATCGTCCTCCCCCTCGTCTCCCGCCGCCAGGCGTGGCAGTTCCGCATCCTCCCCCTCCGCTACGAGGCCGGGGCCCTGCTGGTCTGCACCACCCAGGAGCACCTCGTCCGCGCCGTCAACTTCGCCACCCGCAACATCCCCGCCACCTGCCTGTTCGTCCTCGCCGACCCCGAGCCCCTCGGCGAGGCCCTCATGCGCCACTACCCCATCGACGGCATGAGCCCCGAGATGGTCGCCGGCTCGCCCGCCAGCGCGATCGAGGCCCTCTGACCCTCCATCCCAGCCCCCACCCACCTCTCGGATGAGGATGCGGCCGGCCCAAGCCCGAGCCCGCCCCATCCCCGCGCCGGCGGTCCTCTCACCGCCGCCGCGGCCGAGCGCCGGGCCCGCCCGTGGTCTCTCTCCCGGCGGGCCCGCTGCGTTTCCAGGAGGAGAGCCCCCGCACAATCCGGGGTCCGCTCCTAGACTCCCTCCCCCATGCCCCCCCGCACGACGACCAACAGCACCGCCCCCGCGCCCGCGGCCAGGGGCGACGCCTCCCCGGCCGACGACATCCGCTCCGTCGCCTTCGTCTCCCTCGGCTGCCCCAAGAACCTCGTGGACTCCGAGAAGATGCTCGGCCTCCTCGCCCAGGACGGCCTCGCCGTCGTCTCCCACGACCCCGAGGCCGACGACGCCGCCGACCAGGCCGACGCCATCGTCATCAACACCTGCGGCTTCCTCGAGGCCTCCAAAGAAGAGTCCCTCCAGGTCATCCACGACGCCATCCGCGCCAAGCAGGAGGGCCGCCTCAAGCGCGTCGTCGTCGCCGGCTGCCTCGTCCAGCGACACCGCGCCAAGATGCTCGACTGGGCCCCCGGCATCGACGCCATGATCGGCGTCTTCGACCGCGACAGGATCATCGAGGCCGTCCGCGGCGTGAAGACCCGGCGCGCCACGCTCGAAGAGGCCTCCGACGGCCCCAGGTACTGGATCGCCGCCAACGCCCTCGCCGCCGCCAAAGACCGCGGCATGCAGACCACCGGCCTCACCGTCAACGGCAAGGACGGCAAGGGCATCGGCTACTTCGAGGACGACTCCGCCCGCCTCCGCCTCACCCCGCGCCACTACGCCTACCTCCGCATCTCCGAGGGGTGCAACCAGAACTGCGCCTTCTGCACCATCCCGAGCATCCGCGGCAAGATGCGCTCCAAGCCCCTGGACCGCATCGTCGCCGAGGCGAAGGAGCTCATCGCCGACGGCGCCTTCGAGCTCCACCTCATCGGCCAGGACACCACCAGCTACGGCGACGACATCGGCCTGGGCATGGCCGCGGGCGTCGGGATGCCCGGCATGCTCCGCGCCGTGGACAAGGCCTTCGACGAGTCCGGCGCCCCCCGCGGCCGCGCCGGCGGCTGGATCCGCCTCATGTACGCCTACCCGACGAACTTCTCCGACGAGATGATCGACGCCATGGCCGAGCTGAGTCAAAGCGGCCGCGTCCTCCCCTACATCGACATCCCCCTCCAGCACGCCTCCGACCGCATGCTCACCGCCATGCGCCGCAACGTCACCGCCGCCCACCAGCTCGAGCTCATGCACAAGCTCCGCGAGCGCATCCCCGGCATGGCCGTCCGCACCACCTTCATCTCCGGCTTCCCCGGCGAGACCGAGGAGGACCACGAGCAACTCATGGCCTTCGTCGAGGAGGTCGGCTTCGACGCCATGGGCGTCTTCGAGTACTCCCACGAGGAGGGGACCGTCGCCGGCACGATGGAGAACGACCCCGCCCTCGCCGTCCCACCCGAGACCAAGAAGCGCCGCCGCGACGAGCTCATGGCCCTCCAGCAGCAGATCGCCTTCGAGCAGGCCGCCTACCTCGCCGAGCAGTTCGACGAGAGCAGCCCCACGACCACCGGCGTGCAGTTCGACGTCCTCATCGACCAGGAGACCGGCACCGCCGGCCTGAACACCCCCGGCGTCTCCGCCAAGGCCAGGCTCTACCAGGGCCGCACCTACTTCCAGGCCCCCACCATCGACGCCGTCACCTACGTCCACTCCACCAAGCCCCTCGCCCCCGGCGAGCTCGTCCGCTGCACGGTGGTCGCCAGCGACGGCTACGACCTCATCGCCCGCCCCGTCGAGGACCTCGAGAAGCGCGTGGGACTGACCATCCTGTCACGCCGAGGATGAGCGAGTTCGCCGCCTCGGTGCCGCCGCGGCGAACTTCCCCGGGTGCTCCTCAATGTAGAGCTCAACGGCCCGCCTCACGGCTCTCCAGTGGCGACCGAGCCGCACGTCGAGAGCCTCGAGCGCACGCCTGGTTGCCTCATCGAGTTCCTCATCGAGTCGTCGCGATCGGGGCAGCCGCGCAAGCGCGGACCGCTCGAAGATCGCCCCCGCCTCCTCGAGGATCGCCGCCGCCCGGTCGTTCCCAAGCACCAGCAGGCCATCACGGGCGCGACGCCAGCGATCATCGAGGGAGCTGAGGCAGTACGCGAGCCCCTCCTCCACCGCATCCCAGAGCAGCGAGTAAGCGCCGATGATCCTGAGCGCGTCCCCGCGGATCGCGCCGCCCCGCCCGGCCACCCGCAGCACGGCGTCGGGCTCCGGGATGTTGCGGCATCGCCGCCGCGCCGCCCTCGCGTACCGGACCAGCGTCCCTTCGTCGCTCCGGCGCTTCCCGCGCAGGATCGCCCCGCATTCCAGTTCGGCCCGAGCCGGGTCACCATCGGCCGCGAGCAGCAGAATGCCGCCCATCGTGCGCTCCGGCCCCGTCTCGCGCCCGCTGCCGGGATCGACGGGCAGCCGCAGCTGCCCACCCCGGAGCGCCTCGAAGACGGGCCACAGCAGACACGGGTCCACCGGCTTGTACGGCGCATCGCCGTACTGCTGCTCGAACTCGAGCGCGAAGATGGCCCCCGCGACCGCGCGGTTCCGCGGGTGCAGCGCCCGCTCGCTGCGGAAGAGCCTGATCATCCCCGCTTGGTTTAGCCCACGCAGCCCGTCCCCGATCTGAGCCAGCGCGTCCTCGACCTCTCGGCGGATCGGGATCGGGACCTCCCCGCAGGCGATCGACGCGAGCGACTCGAACATCCGCGTCCGGAACGCTCGAGAGGCCCATCGGTGCGACGAGGTCCCCGCGAGCCCGCGGCCGATGCCGCCGCGCAGCCGCCACGGGCCATCCGTCAGGAGCCGCTCAAACCGGGGCAGGTCACGGTCGACCGCCATCCACGCGAGACGCTCGGCCGCCTCGGAGGCGAGAAATGGGTCATCGCCGTCCATCCAGGCCCGGAGCATGGAGGCAAACCGGGGCGACCGCATCCGCGTCAGGTCATGCCACGCGTAGAAGTGACTCGGCTGCAGCTGCCGGCCGAACTCGCGCCCGAACTTGGGCGTCCGGACGAACTCCAGCAGCCGCGTCTCGAACCGGCGGGCCTTCTCCGGAAGCACCGCCGGACGCCGCGGCCATGGGATCCGCTCAACCTTAAAGGACGGGAACTCCGCGCGGATCCGATCGAGAAGCAGGTTGCGATCGTCCTCCGTCCGGCACGCGAGAACAAGGCGGCGGAACGCCGCGGCCGAGGCCGGTAGCGCATCGCCGCCGACGGTGGTACGAGTCTTGCCCATGGCGCAAGTCTACTTCAGGATCCCGCCGGAACTCTGCGTCGACCGATGTGGAGGGCACCCGGCCCGCGCGGGCCCACGACCGATGCGTCATACCTCTCCCGGCCCGTGCCGCTCCCCGCGAGGAGGCGAACCGAAGTGGGAGCAGTGGAAACCAGCCAACGCGACAGAGACGGCGAAACCGCGGGAAGGCAAACGGCTCATCTTCGGCCCGACGCCCCCTTCCTTCTCTTCGGCGCCACCGCCCCGAACGCCCCGGCGTGCCCCGCGATGTACCGCTCCACCGCGCCCCGCACCCGGTCGATGTGCGTGTAGAACCGGTCGTTGAGCCGCTCGAGCTTCGCCGTCGCCGCCTCGTCCATCTCCAGCGCCGCTGCCCGCACCGACCCCTTCGTCTTGGGCGACGCGAACGCCATCACCACCCTCGCCCCCTCCGCCACGATCCCCGCCGCCTCCTTCTGCCCGATCGCCAGCAGCCCCGCGTGCGCCCCCGCCCAGTCGTCCCCCATGTTGTCGAAGTACGCCGGCAGCCCGTCGCTCAGCACGTGCTCCAGCAGCGCGTACGCCTGGACCACCTTCAGCGCCTCGCCGCGGAACTTCACCCGCCCCTTCCAGTGCGCCCGCAGCACGGCCTCCGGCTCGGGGAAGTTGCGGCACCGCTTCAGCGCAGCTCGAGCGCCGCGGCGTAGCCATCCCCACTCGGACTCCTTCTTCGTCTTGAGCACCCCGCGGGCCTCCCGCGCCGTCCGGACCGGGTCGCGGTCCGCCGCGAGCGTGAGGATCAGGCCCATCGCTTGATGTACTCGCCACTGCCTCGTCCCCTCGCGATCCTCCTGCAACCGCAACCGGCCGTCCCGCAGCGCCCCGTACAGCGGCCACAAAAGCTCCGGGTCAACCGCGCGAAACTGCCGCGGCCGGCCCTCGCGCTCGTGATCCAGCTTCAGCAGGACCTCGCGGATCCCCCCGTTGCGCCCGTGCAGCGCCCGCCCGCTCGACAACACCGCCAGGGCCCTCTGCCGGTCCATCGCGACCAGCGCATCCGTCAAGTTGCACACGGCGAACTCCGCCGCCCAGGTCCGCGGTATGTTCACCTCCCCGCACACCAGCGGGACGACCGCATCAAACACCCGACGCCGGAAGCGCTCGGACATCAGGCCAGCGTCCGCGCCGAGCTTGAGCCCCAGCCCGATCCCGCGCCGCATGCGCCACGTCCCCCCCTCGAGCGCGCCCACCACGCGGGACGCGTCCGCGTCCATCCCCAGCTGTGCCAGGTGCTGCCCCGCCTCCGCCGCGAGGATCCGGTCGTCATCGGTGATCCACCGCCGCAGCATGGTCACGAACCGTCGCGACCGCAGCGCAACCAGATCGCCCCATGCCCTGTGATGGCTCAGCTGCAAGCCCCCGTCGTACCTCCGACCGACCTTCGGCTCGCGCACGAACTCCAGCAGCCTCGCCTCGAACAGCCGCCCCTCCGGCGTCCGGCCGACCTCCGCCAGCCTCCGACCAAGCACGACGGACTCGTACCGCGGCAGCTCGCGGCACACCCGCACGAGAAGCTCCTCCCGCGCCGGCTCCCGCTTCGCCGCCGCCACGATCCGCCGGAACGCCGCCATCGACTCCGGCAGCCGCCCGGGCCCATCCGCCGCATCCGCCCCCCTCACCCTCGTGGAAGCCCTCTTTGCCATGGCGCCGCTCCCTGTGATCGCCCGACCACGGGCGCACAACCCGGACGGAGAGCGTACCGAGTCCCGCCCACGCCCACAACAACGCCCCGCGGGCGAGCATTGCACCCCCTCCTCTCCCCCTACCGATATACCCCCCGATGCTCCGCCCCGGCCAGACCGTCGTCCTCTGCGTCATCGCCCTGCTGACCATCGGCGTGGTCATGGTCAACTCCGCCGGCATGAGCATCGACCCCAAGCACGCCGTCACCTTCCAGTCCATCGTCCTCTCCCGCTCCAGCGCGTACATGGCCCTGGCCCTCGCCGCCCTCGCCGCGGTCGCCTGCCTCCCCATCCGCCCCCTGGCCGACCTCGCCGCCTCCGGCCGCGCGCCGGCCCATACCGCCACCCTCGCCGGCGCCCTCCGCTCCCTCCGCCCGATGTGGTTCGCCGTCCTCGCCCTGGCCGCCCTCCTGCTGACCGTCTACCTCCCCGTCATCGGGCGCGAGGTCAACGGCTCGGCCCGCTGGATCGCCCTCCCCATCGGCGGCCGCGCCGCCGACCCCGCCGCGGGCGGCGGCCTCTCCATGCAGCCCAGCGAGCTCGCCAAGTGGGGCCTGGTCCTCATCATCGCCTGGTACGGCGCGACCCGCGCCCACCTCCTCCCCCGCTTCCGGCACGGCCTCTTCCCCGCCCTCCTGGCCGTCGGCGTCATCGCCGGCATGATCATCAAGGAGGACCTCGGCACCGGCGCCCTCGTCGCCATGGTCGCCGCGATCATGCTCGTCGCCGCCGGCGCCCGCGTCCTGCACTTCGCCGCCATGGCCCCCCTCGGCGTCGCCGCCGTCGTCGGCGCCATCATCGTCAGCCCCTACCGCGTCAACCGCATCCTCGCCTTCCTCAACCCCTACGCCGACCCCGAGGGGACCGGCTACCACATGATCCAGTCCATGGTCGCCGTCGCCAACGGCGAGGTCTTCGGCCGCGGCCTGGGCTTCGGCCTCCAGAAGTTCGGCTACCTCCCCGAGGACCGCACCGACTTCCTCTTCGCCGTCATCTGCGAGGAGCTCGGCCTCATGGGCGCCACCGTCGTCATCGCCCTCTACGCCGGCCTCCTCCTCTCCGGTCTGACCATCATCAAGCGCGAGCACAACCCCTTCCTGAAGCTCCTCGCCCTCGGCGTCGTCGCCACCGTCGGCCTCCAGGCCGTCATCAACCTCGCCGTCGTCACCGGCCTGGGCCCCACCAAGGGCATCGCCCTCCCCCTGCTCTCCTCCGGCGGCACCGGCTGGATCCTCACCGCCGCGAGCCTCGGCCTCCTCGTCGCCATCGACCGCACCCAATCCCTCTCCCCCCTGGCCGCCTCCGACAGCGCCGGCGCATCCGCCGACGATCCGAACTCCTCCCCCGCCCCGATCGTCGTCACTCCCGCGGCCCGCACCTGGCCCGCCACCTCCCGCCGCGCCTCCTAAGCCCTCCACGAGCCTCTTAATGCCCCCTCCCTGAGGGAGGGGGTTGGGGGTGGGTTCCCAAACTTCCCCACGCGCCCATCCCTACCCACGCCCTCCTCACCTCCACACCCGCTCACCTCTTCACCTCTTCAACCCAATCTGCTCCATCAAAGCATGCAACGAAACCACAACGACCTTCCCAACCCCTCCGTGCCCCCCCGTGCCCTCCGTGGTGAAAACTCTTCCTCCCCCACGACCTACCTCTTCGCCGGCGGCGGCACTGGCGGCCACCTCTACCCCGGCCTCGCCATCGCCCACGCCCTCCGCACCCTCGCCCCCGACTCCACCAGCGCCCTCTTCCTCTGCTCCGACCGCCCCATCGACGCCCGCATCCTCACCCAGGAACGTGCCGACTTCCGCCCCGTCCCCGCGCGCCCCTTCTCCATCCGCCCCCGCCCGCTCGCCCGCTTCCTCTCCTCCTGGGGCAAGTCCGTCCGCCTCGGCCGGCAAGCCATCCGCGAAGCCCGCAATGCGGGCCACAACTTCCACCTCGTCGCCCTCGGCGGCTTCGTCGCCGCCCCCCTCGTCCAGGCCGCGATCGTCGAGCACGCGCCTGTCACGATGCTCAACCTCGACGCCATCCCCGGCAAGGCCAACCGCTGGATCGCCCGCCGCATCCGCACCGCCTCCCCCCGCGCTGCGCAGCGCCCCCGCATCTTCACCACACTCCCCATCCCACCCTCCCACACCTACGCCGCCGACTGGACCGTCATCCCCCCCATCCTCCGCCCCGCCGCCGTCGCGACCGCCCCTCCCGCCGAATCCCGCCGCCCGCTCGGCCTCCACCCCCACCCCCCCACCCTCATGGTCACCCGCGGGAG
>JBIQJK010000015.1:0-48494 GCA_044507535.1 Planctomycetaceae bacterium
AAGGGGCCGATAGTTGGGGGCGCAGGGGGGAGAGGAGAGGGGGCCAGAAGACCCGATGCTCGCTCGACTCATCCCCAGCATGTTCCTCCGCCGCGTCCTCCTCATCGGGGGGCTGCTCACCCTCTCCGCCCTCCTCCCCATCCTCCAGCTCACCTACCTCACCGTCGTCCGCGGCGAGGAGTTCCGGCGCGACGCCGAGCGCAAGCTCATCCTCGAGCGCTGGCTCCCCACCCAGCGCGGCCGCATCCTCGACCGCAAGGGCCGCATCCTGGCCCTGAACCGCCCCAGCTACGACATCGCCGTCGACTACCCCGTCATCACCGGCGAGTGGGCCCGCGACCAGGCCGCCCGCCACGCCCGCTCCCTCCACCGCGCCCAGTGGCGCGAGCTCAGCGCCGCCCAGCGCGACGAGCTCATCGACCGCTACCTCCCCCAGTTCCAGGATCAGCTCGACGCCTCCTGGACCCGCTTCGCCTTCATCGCCGGCGTCCCCCTCGAGGAGGTGAGCAAGCGCCGCGAGCAGATCCAGTCCCAGGTCGAGCTCATGGCCGCCTCCATCTGGCAGGCCCGCGAGCACAAGGAGCGGCGCGAGATCCTCGAGCGACTCGAACGCCGCGGCGAGTTCGTCGATGAGGATGCCGACCACCCCGAGCTCCGCGCCCTCGCCCGCCGCCCCCGCCGCCCCATCCGCGAGCAGACCGTCCCCCACGTCGTCCTCCGCGGCGTGGACGACAAGACCGCCTTCGCCTTCGCCAAGCTCGTCCCCCCCGAGCGCGGCGCGCCCGCCCCCAGCGACGCCGACCCCCTCGCCCCCGCCCCCATGCCCGGCCTGCACGTCATCGATGCGCAGGTCCGCGAGTACCCCTTCGCCACCGTGGACCTGTCCATCGACGGCTCCACCCTCCCCGCCAACCTCCGCACCGACAGCGCCATCCCCGTCCGCGTCGAGGGCGTCGCCACGCACATCCTCGGGTGGATGCGCTCCCAGATCTACGCCGAGGACGTCCAGGCCCGCCCCAAGGAGATCGTCGAGACCCTCCCCGACGGCACGAAGCGCATCGTCGGGATCGACCGCGGCCACTACCAGCCCGGCGACGCCATCGGCGCCGCCGGACTGGAGGCCTCCCTCGAGCGCGAGCTCCGCGGCCTCCGCGGCTTCGAGGTCACCCACCTCGACACCGGCGAGATCGACCCCCCCCAGCCCCCGGAGCACGGCCGCGACATCCCCCTGACCATCGACATCATGCTCCAGGCCCGGATCCAGGCCCTCTTCGACCCCGCGATCGGCCTGACCGTCAGCCAGCCCTGGCACGCGAACCATGTCCTCCCCGACGGCGCGGTCCTGACCGGCGCCGCCGTCGTCATCGACGTCGACTCCGGCGACATCCTCGCCATGGTCTCCGCCCCCTCGTTCACCCTCGAGCAGCTCCAGAACGACCCCAAGTCCATCTTCGAGGACGAGATCCTCAAGCCCTATCTCAACCGCGCCATCAACGTCCCCTACCAGCCAGGCTCGGTTGTCAAGCCCCTCATGCTCGTCGGCGCGCTGACCTCCGGTCAGCTCCAGCACGGCGCGAGGATCTCCTGCACCGGTCGGTTCTACGAGAACAACCCCGACGCCTACCGCTGCTGGATCTACAAGATGACCGGCGGCGCCCAGACCCACGACGGCAGCCTCGGCCACGCCCCCGACGGCGCCGAGGCCATCATGGCCTCC
Organism: Planctomycetaceae bacterium; assembly: GCA_044507535.1. Classification (GTDB taxonomy): domain Bacteria; phylum Planctomycetota; class Phycisphaerae; order Phycisphaerales; family UBA1924; genus CALAFV01. The sequence continues at coordinate 1,718 of JBIQJK010000015.1, forward strand.
TGCAACATCTTCTTCTACGAGCTCGGCCGCCGCCTCGGCCCCAAGGGCCTCACCTCGTGGTTCACCAGGTTCGGCGTCGGGCGCGACGCCGAGCAGCCCACCCTCGGCCTGGGCGACCACCGCGACGACCAGGGCCGCCCCCGCATCTTCCCCGGCACCCTCGGCCCCATCGGCGGCCACGCCAACCCCAACGTCCCCAACGTCTCCCCGCAGGACGCCGTCCTCATGGCCATCGGCCAGGGCCGCATCGCCTGGACCCCCGTCCACGCCGCGGACGCCTTCGCCACCCTCGGCCGCATGGGCCTGCGGATCGTCCCCCGCCTCCGCGCTGATGAGCCCGCCCGCGAGTTCGACCTCGGCATCGACCCCCGCGCCATCGACACCGCCCTCCGCGGCCTGCACGCCGCCGTCTCCGAGCGCGGCGGCACCGGCTACCGCATCCGCGTCGAGGGCCCGGACGAGCCCCCCCGCTACGAAGAGGTCTTCAACGCCCAGGGCATCAAGATCTGGGGCAAGACCGGCACCGCCGACGCCGCGGCCCTCTTCAGCCGGACCGAGACCGACGCCGACGGGAAGCCCCTCAAACTCCGCGAGGGCGACCACTCCTGGACCGTCGTCCTCTGCGGCCCCGAGGACGCCGCCGGCGGGGCCCGCCCCCGCTACGCCGTCGCCGTCGTCGTGGACTACGGCGGCTCCGGCGGCAAGGTCTCCGGCCCCATCGCCAACCAGATCGTCCACGCCCTGATCGCCGAGGGGTACCTCCCCGACGTCAAGGCCCGCACCGCCTCGACGGGGGCCGCGCTGCGTCCGTGAACCTCGAAACCCTCCAACTCCTGATCGGGCGCGACCTGACCCTCCGGCACTTCGGATGGCTCAGCGTCCTCGCGGCCCTCGCCCTCTCCCTCCTGGGCGTCTACACCATCGACCTCGCCAGCGCGCCCCCGCCCCCCGCGGGCTCGATCCTGCCGATCACCCTCTCCGGCCTCGCCCTCAAGCAGCTCATCTTCATGGCCGTCGGCATCACCGCCGCCGCGGCCGTCGTCCTCCCGCACTACCGCTTCATCCGCTTCGTCGCCTGGCCCGCCATGTGGGCCTGCCTCGGCCTGCTCGTCTTCCTGCTCATCCCGCAGGTCCCGACGTGGCTCGTCACCCCCCGCAACGGCGCCCGCGCCTGGATCAACCTGGGACCGGTGGACTTCCAGCCGGCCGAGGTCGCCAAGATCGCCTTCATCATGGTCGTCGCCGACTACCTCCGCTACCGCAAGAACCACCGCACCTTCGTCGGCCTCATCCCCGTGGGCCTGATCGCCTTCGTCCCCGTCGCGCTGATCATGCTCCAGCCCGACCTGGGCACCGCGACCCTCTTCGTCCCCACTGTCTTCGCCATGCTCGTCGCCGCCGGCGCGAAGCTCAAGCACCTGACCCTCGTCGTCCTGATCGCCATGTGCGCCGCCCCCGCCGCCTACCCCCTCCTCAAGCCCCACCAGAAGCAGCGCATCATCGGCCTCGTGCACGTCATGCAGGACTCCAAGGCCGGCGCCGACGGCATCAACTTCCAGTCCCTCACCGCCCGCACCCTCACCGGCGCGGGCGGCCTCACCGGCAACCCCGACCCCAAGGCCCGCTCCCTCGTCCGCTTCAACCGCCTCCCCGAGCGGCACAACGACATGATCTACTCGGTCATCGTCCTGCGCTTCGGCATGCTCGGCGGCGTCGCGGTCCTGGGCATCTATCTCGTCTGGTTCGCCGGCGCGCTCCTCACCGCCGCCGTCTGCCGCGACCCCTTCGGCCGGCTGGTCGTCATCGGCTGCGCCACCATCATCGCCGCGCAGATGTTCATCAACGTCGGCATGAACATCGGCATCGTCCCCATCATCGGCCTCACCCTCCCCTTCGTCTCCTACGGCGGCTCCTCGATGCTCACCGTCTGGATCATGACCGGCCTGGTGGTCAACATCGCCACCCGCCGACCCCCGCGCCTCGCCCGCCCCAGCTTCGAGTTCGACGAGCGCGACGAGGCCTGGCCCGCCTAGCCCCCCAGCTCGGCCTTGGCCGCGGCTTCCGACACGCCCGCCTCCGGCTTCTTCGGCGCGCCCCGCACGCCGCGACGGATCGAGTCCGCCGCGAAGATCCCCAGCGCCACCCAGATCAGCGCGAAGGTGATCGCCCGGTCGCGCCCGAACGGCTCCCCGAAGACCAGCACCGCCGTGAAGAACTGCAGCGTCGGGCTGAGGTACTGCAGGAACCCGAGCGTCACCAGCCTCAGCCGCTGCGCCGCCGCGACGAACCACAGCAGCGGCGCGGTCGTCACCACCCCCGCCAGGAGCAGCAGCCCCAGCGTGCCGGCCGTGCCCGCCGCCTCGACCCCCGGCCCATCCGAGAGGTGGAACCACATCAGGTACGCCGCCGACGCCGGCCCCAGCAGCGCCGTCTCCACGAACAGCCCGCTCACCGGCCCCACCGGCGCCCGCTTGCGGACCAGCCCGTAGAGCCCGAAGGAGACCGGCAGCACCATCGCGATCCACGGCAGCCCGCCGTGCGACAGCGACAGGTGCCCCACCCCGGCCGCCGCGATCCCCGCCGCGGCCCACTGCGCCGGCCGCATCCGCTCCCCGAGGAACACCATCCCCAGCAGGATCATCACCAGCGGGTTGATGAAGTACCCCAGGCTCGCATCCAGCAGCCGGCCGGTCGCCACGGCGTAGATGAACACCAGCCAGTTGCCGGCGATCAGCAGCGTCGAGAGCCCCAGCCACGGCCAGAGCGTGCGCTGACCCGCGATCGCGCCCACCTCGCCCCACCGCCGCCGCACCCCCAGGATCGCCGCCAGCAGCAGCACCGACCAGACGATCCGGTGCCCGAGCACCACCGTCGCCGGCACGTGCGCGAGCAGCTTGAAGTACCCCGGCACCAGCCCCCACCACGCGTACGCGGCCACCCCGTACGCCAGCCCCGCCCGCGTGGAGGCCGCGCTGGCCTCGGCGGCGGTCGGAGTCGGGCTGGCGGCGTCGGTTCGGGGCACGGGCGCGATGGTACGCGCGGGCCCCCGGGCTTCCGCCGGCCCGCCCCCCCCCCGCTGAAACCGGGCGGGTGGCGCCGCTGTATACTCGCTTCGATGACCCGGGCCGAAGAAAGGGCGATGATCGAGCGGGCGATCGCGGGAGACCGGGCGGCCGCGGAGGAGTGCATCCGCGCCCACCAGGGCTCCCTCTACGCCTACATGCTCCGCCTCTCGGGCCGCCCGGACGTCGCCGAGGATATTGTTCAGGATGCGTTCGTAAGAGCCCTGACCAACCTCGACCGCTTCGACTTCCGCTTCCGCTTCTCCACCTGGCTCTTCACCATCGCCAAGCGCCTCTACGTCAACGCCTGCCAGAAGCACAAGCCGGCGTTCGACTCGGACGTCGTCGGGGGCTGGGAGGGGGTCGGGGAACGCCCCTGGGCCGCGATGGTCGATCGCGAGGTGCAGGGCAACGCCAAGGACGCCGTCCGCCACGCCCTCGAGGCCCTCCCCGAGGAGCAGCGCGAGATCATCATCCTGTTCTACCAGCTCGACTGGCCGATCACGCTGATCGCCGAGTACATGGGGATGCCGGAGGGGACCGTCAAGAGCCACCTGCACCGCAGCCGTCGCCGCATGCGCGAGGCCCTCGAGGTCCACGCGCAGCACCTGGCCAACATCGAGGAGGTCTGGTCGTGAGCGGGCCCGGCGAGCCCTGGAATCCCGGCTCCGACTTCGGCGATGCGGAGGCCCGCCGACGCCGCCTGCGCGACATCCAGGATGTCGCCAGCGAGCTCCGCCGGCCGGTCAAGGCCCCAGACCTGACCGCGGCGATCCTCGCCCGCGTCGATGAGGAGCGCCCCTTCGTCTCCGAGAAGACCCGCCGCCTCATCTGGATCAGCCGCCTGGGCTTCGCCGCGAGCATCGCCGTCGCGGCCGTGGGGATCTCGCTCCTGCACCGCGCCGCCCCCGACCTGGTCAATCTCCGCCAGGTCCCCCAGCCCGTCTCCGACGTCATGCAGACCGCCAAGGTCGAGGCCTCGGCGCGGTATCAGACCATCCGGACGACCTTCTCCTCCGTCGGCACCCTCGCCGCGGCGGGCGGCGAGCTCGGCCTGAATCGCCGCGACCGGAGTATGGAGGGCGACGGCGGGGGAGTGGGGGGGGCAGACGCCGGCGGTCTGATCGATGCCCGCCTCGCGCCCCTCCCGCCGGCCTATGGCGCGACCTATCTCGCCCTCGGGCCCGGCAACGACCGCCCGCGTCACGTCTCCGCGGCGATGAGCGACCCCGGCGCCACGCCCGCGCCGGTGATCTCCGCCGTGCGTCTCGCCCCGGGCCTGATGCCGCGTCCGCTCGCGGCCAACGCCCACCCGTCGATGGTCTACTGGGCCAGCGGCCGGCTCTCGACCTCTCCCTCCGCCTCGCTGACCGTCCCGGTGATGCTCGAGCCGGGGGAGCTGGGAGTCCCCGCGCTGCCCCGGATCGATCGCGCTGCGCCCCGCGCCGGCGTCTGGATCGACGGGGCCCGGGTGATAGACTCGCTGACGCCCGCCGGTGCGGGCGTTGACGAGGGCGCCACGGCCGTGCCGAGGTGATCCCCGGAGCGGTCAACGGCGGCTCGCTGAGGGGTGCTGCAATGCGGCGAGTGGGTGCATGTGTGCTGGCGGCGCTGTTTGCGCTCCTCGCGGCGATCCCCGCGCCGGCCCGGCAGCCCGATGCCGACCACGTCGAATCTTCCGCTTCCTCCCTCGCCGGGCAGATGCCCCGCAGCGCGGAGCTCATCGTCGTCTTCGAGGGGGCCGCGGGCCTGCGCCGGTCCGCGCTGTGGGAAACGCTCCGGCCGGCGTTGGGGGACACCTCCGCGCTGGCCGACACGTGGGACCGGCTCGCCCAGACCCTCGGCTGGACGTCGGAGGAAACATTCGACCGCGTCCTCGGCTCACGCGTCGCGCTGGTGGTTCAGGGCCTCCCGGGCCATGTCGGGATCCTGGGGGATGGAGGCGAGGGGGCGGTCAACGGCCCGGAGGTCCGCTGGGCCCTGATCAGCGAGGTCTCCGCGGAGACCGAGCGGCGGCTCCTCGAACGGCTCGCGGCCTCGCCGCGCGACATCGTGCGCGGCTGCCAGCTCCTGGCCGTCGAGCGCGGCACGTACGAGCTGGCCGTCCACCGCCCGAAAGGCCGGCCCGGGACGAACGCCCGGACGACGCTCATCCTCGCCGAGACCAAGAACGCCGTTCTGCTCGACGAGATGATCGGCGTGCTGACCGACGGCGCCGCCGCCCCGATGCGCGGCACCCCCGCGCACCGCGCCCTCGCCGGCCTCGGCAGGGCTGATGTCGCGGTCCTCTACCGCTGGCCGCAAGGGGCGGGCGAGGCGTGGTCGGACTACGCCGCCGTGGCGATCCGGCGCGAGCAGGGCGAGGCATGGTCCACCAGCCTCAGCGTCCACGATGCGGCGCTGGCGCCGGAACTCCTCCGGATCCAGCCCAGCAGCGATGCGGCCTTCCTCGCTCTCCGTGAGGACGCTCTGGCCGCGATCATGGAGACGCGCATCGCCGGCGGCGATGAGGACACGCCGGAGGCCAACCCCGCGGGCGTTGTGCTGCGGATGCTCGGAATCCCCGCCCCTGTCCGGGAGCGGCTCGGCCAGCGGCAGGCTCTCGTCGCGGCAGAGGTCGCGCCCTCGGACAGGAGCGCCGCGGGGCTCAGCGTCGCCGTCGCGCTCGAACTCATGGACATCCCCGGGGCCTCGCCCGAGTGCGACCGCTTCCTCGCCTCGCTCGCATCAAGCTTGGAGGACGAGCAGGGCGCAGTGGGCGGCGGCGTGCCGGACTTCGGCGGCGTTGCGCCCGGCGCGGTGCGGTCCGTGCCGCTGCGGTGGACGCCGGGGCCGTTCTGCCAACTCCTGTGCGGCGGCGCCCCCGGGGCCGAGATGGGCGTCGGCGCGGCGTGGGTCTTCGCCGAGACGGGGCGGAACAAGGGGCGCGGGTGGTGGGTCATCGCCGCCGCGGCGAGCGAGTCCGGACCGGCGGACGCGGCGGGCCTGGTCCGCCGCGTGGCGACGAATCTGGCGAGCGGCCCGTCGGAGGCCGGAACCAAGGCGAGGTGGATCTCCCAGGGCGTGCTGCGCCCCGCCGCGATCCTGCGCAGGCTCGGCCACACCCCGGCCGCGGCGGCACCGGCGCACGATCTCCTGCGCCGGCTCCGGGAACTGTCATGGGGCGTGCGCGTCAGCGACGCCGGCGTGCTGGAGGGCGCCGTGCACATCAAGATGAGCGGCGGGGAAGCGGGGGATTGAAGGAAGCGGGGGCGCCGACGAAGGAATGAACCGGACGCCGTCGTCGCGGGCTCCTCGCCGTCACCGCCGCCGCCGAACGCTCAGCACGCCCAGGCCCAGAACCGCGGCCGCACCCGCCCCCGGGGCGGGGACGAGCGCCATCCGGACGCGGACGTTGTCGATCCCCCACGACTCGTCGCTGATGGCGCCGTGCAGCCCCAGCGCCTCGAACGAGATCTGGTTCATCCCGGCCGGCGCGGAGAACGGCAGCGAGATCTGGTAGATCGAGTCCATCCACCGCTCATCAAAGCCCAGGGGCGCGGGGCCCAGGTCCGCACCCCGGAAGGTCTGGAGCTCGTGCTGGTTGGAGAACGTCTCGCTGAAGATCACCTCGTTGTTCACCAGCACCTGGAACCGGTCCGGCCCGTGGAGCGTGTCCGAGCCGTCCCAGGAGTCGATGCAGTAGAACGAGAAGTCGAGCATGTACGTCCAGGTCGGCCCCTCGCCCGGGACGGTGTAGTCCTGCGGCAGCGCGGGGAGGTTCACACTCAGCGTCGCCCGGTGGTTGATGAACCGACCGAGGAACCGCGTGAACGTCGGGTACGCCTCGGCGGTGATGCTGGTGGACCACTCCGGCCACGAGGCCTCGTTCTCGAAGTCCTCGAAGTAGATCGTCTGCGCGCCGGCGCCCGATGCGCTCGCCCACAGAACCCCGACCGCCAACACCGCCGTCGCCGCGTGGGACCGTGCCATGGCCGTCACCTCTTCTCTCTTCTCGCTCGTGCGATCTCTCGCCGGCCCGGGTCATCGCCGCGCCGGGCGTGCGTGCGATCCCGCGGGCGCACGCCGGGCGAGGGACGCCCCTCGCGCCGCGGCTGCGCTGACGCCGCGCATCTCACGCCTGTGCTGATTGGACCTCCGTGCCGTGCCGGCCCGCGTCTCCCTCGCGCGGGGGCGGCTCTCCCTCGCCGCATCGGGGCGGCGGCACCACGAGCATGACGCCTCGTGCGATCCGGGCCAGCACGCCGCCGCCGGGCCGTTCGAATACCGCGCCGCGGGCGCGGCCTGCGCAAGCTGGGAAACCCGTCCCCGCCGCCGGCGCGTCCGGTAGCGCTCGGGCCGCCCCTCAGCTGGATGGCGCGTACCGGGCGTCCCCGCGGGAATCACGAAGAGGCGGGCGAGGGAGCGCTCGGCGCCCGCCTATAGTTCGTGCCGCGTCGGGGTCGCCCCGCGGCCGACGAAGCGGCCAGAGTGGAGGGGGCGGGGCGGGAGCGGGGGAGCAGAGGGGGCGGGAGGGGGGAATCCCGGATCGATCCGACCGAGCATCCATGCCCGCCGCGAACACGACGATGACGTCGCCGGCCCTCCTTGTGTGAGCCCAGCGCCCATGCCGACAACACCCCACGCCGCGTCCCCGCCCGCCACGCCCACCGCCGCGACCCCCTCCGGCACGCCCCCCGCGCTGCGCCCCAGCCTCCGCAACATCGCCATCATCGCCCACGTCGACCACGGCAAGACGACCCTCGTGGACCAGCTCCTCCGCCAGTCGGGGATGTTCCGCATGGGCGAGCTCGAGAAGCTCGCCGGCGGGCACGACGCCCTGATCATGGACTCCAACCCGCTGGAGCGGGAGCGGGGGATCACCATCCTCTCGAAGAACTGCGCGGTCAAGTACGCCCGCACCGAGGCCGACGGGACCGCCAGGCTCTACCACATCAACGTCATCGACACCCCCGGCCACGCCGACTTCGGCGGCGAGGTCGAGCGCGTCCTGCGCATGGCCGACGGCTGCCTCCTGGTCGTGGACGCCTTCGACGGCCCCATGCCCCAGACGCGGTTCGTCCTCTCCAAGGCGATCGAGAACGGCCTGCGCCCCATCGTCGTCGTCAACAAGTGCGACCGCCCCGAGGCCCGCCCGCACGAGGTCGTCAGCGAGGTCTTCGACCTGCTCGTCGAGCTCGGCGCCGACGACCACGCGCTCGACTTCCCGACCATCTTCGGCTCCGGGCGCGACGGCTGGGCCTCCCACGACCCCGACGTCAAGACCGAGAACCTCAAGGCCCTCTACGACGCGATCGTGGACCACGTCCCCGAGCCCGACGACGACCCCGACGCCCCCCTCCAGATGCTCATCACCACGCTGGACTACAACGACTACGTCGGCCGCATCGGCATCGGCCGCGTCTACAACGGCCGCATCACCCCCGGCATGCCCGTGGCCATCATCAAGCGAGACGGCACGGTCCTCCAGGACCGCCCCCAGAAGGTCCTCCGCTTTGTCGGCCTCGGGCGCGAGGAGGCCAGGGAGGTCTCCGCCGGCGACCTGTGCGCCCTGGTCGGCCTGGAGTCCGTGGACATCGGCGACACCATCGCCGTCCCCGACAACCCCGTCGCCCTCCCCCCGGTGACCATCGACGAGCCGACGCTCACCATGGTCTTCCGCATCAACGACTCCCCCTTCGCCGGCCAGGACGGCGACTACGTCACCAGCCGCCAGATCCGCGACCGCCTCGAGAAGGAGCTCCAGCACAACGTCGCGCTCAAGGTCGCCCCCGGCGCGACCACCGACGAGTTCATCGTCTCCGGCCGCGGCCTGCTCCACCTGGGCATCCTGCTCGAGAACATGCGCCGCGAGGGGTACGAGCTCTCCGTCGGCAAGCCCCAGGTCGTCATCAAGGAGATCGACGGCGTCCAGCACGAGCCCATCGAGTGGCTCGTCGTCGACGCCCCCAACGACGTCGTCGGCGCCGTCATGGAGCTCGTCGGCTCCCGCAAGGGCGAGATCAAGACCATGGAGCCCCGCGGCGACGCCGTGACGCACCTGGAGTTCGAGATCCCCGCCCGCGGCCTGATCGGCCTCCGCTCCCGCCTGCTCACCGCCACCCAGGGCGAGGCGATCATGCACCACACCTTCGAGCGCTTCGCCCCCGTCAGCGGCCCCCCGCCGCAGCGCCAGCAGGGCGTGCTCATCGCCAACGAGACCGGCCCGGTCACCACCTACGCCTGCGAGCTGCTCGCCGAGCGAGGCGTCCTCTTCGTCGTCCCCGGCGACAAGGTCTACGCCGGCCAGGTCGTCGGCGAACACAACCGCGACAACGACCTGGTCGTCAACATCACGCGCGTAAAGCACCTGGACAACATGCGGGCCGCGAGCAAGGAGAAGACCGTCGTCCTCAAGGCCCCCCGCAAGCTCACCCTCGAGGCCGCCCTGGAGTACATCGAGGACGACGAGCTCGTGGAGATCACCCCGAACTCCGTCCGCCTCCGCAAGCGGATCCTCGACGAGTCGGCCCGCAAGCGCGCCGAGCGCCAGGCGCGGGACAAGGAAGCGGCGGGGGCGTAACCACCGTCGAGACTTCGGTTCAGGGCCGCCGCCAATGGAAGCAATCCCTCAGGCTCTTTTCCTCTCCGCCGCGGCGTCCCGAGGGATCGGGATCGAGCCCGCTACAAGCACGACTGGCCGCGGAACCTGGCGCTCGTCAGTGGCCCCGCGCACCGCCGGCACTGGGACTACCGCAGCGACCCGAGCGGGTTCCTGCGGTGCCTCCTGGAGGCCATGCGCTGGCGGTCGATCGAAGTCTGGCCGAAGGTGGAAGACTGGGGATCGGACCTGAGGGCGGCGGTTCTGCCGGGGTATCCATCCCTTCTCCGATTCATCGCGGCCCGCATCGGTGAGCCGCTCGGAACCGATGGGGCGATCCGCTTCGACGGCGGGGACGGCAACGCTCTGTATGCCCTGCTGATCGCGCTGATCGCGGAGGGCTGGAGCTGGACCGAGGATGCCTACCTGCTCCCGGATGATGATGACATCATCCTTCTGCTTGACCACCACGGCGTCGTGCACGCGGAGTTCCGATCCGAGGAACGACTGGCTCAGTTCACCGCAGCGCTGGCGGCCGGCGGGTTCCCGCTCCCGACCGAGCCGCCGGACCGGACGTTCAAGAGGGCGCCGTGGATGGACCAGCACGGGTAGAGCGTGCTGGTGTGAGCCGGCGCTCATTCCTCGATACGTAGCACCACGATGGACATCACCGACGCGATCAAGCGGGTCCAGTCCTCCGGCGCCCGGCACGGCCGCGGCGCGACCGAGGCCCAGGTCCGCGACGCCGAATCCAGGCTCGGCGTCGACCTCCCCGCCTCCTACCGCCGGTTCCTCACCACGCTCGGCTGGGCCGAGACGGACGAGTTCGTCGTCTACGGCCTCGGCGACGACATCCCGCCGCTGCTGGACCTCGTCGTCAACGCCGACCTTGAGCGAGGCGACGAGCCCGGCTCGTCCATGCCCCCGCACCTGATCCCCATCTGCCCCGACGGCATGGGCAACCACGACTGCCTCGATACCTCGCGCCAGGAGCGGGGCGACTGCCCCGTCGCGTACTGGGGCCGCGCCCCCGGCCGGGCCTACCGCTCGCGCCCGGTCGCCCCGAGCTTCGCGGCCTGGCTCGAATCGAGGTTCGCCGACGCCGGGCCGCCCGCGTCCGACGCTCCCCGGAGCGGCGAGAGTCGAATCGCAAGCCGCGAGGCCGGTTCCGGGCGGGCGGGCCGCCCAGGGGACATCGAGGAGCCCCCAAACCGCGCGTCCGATCCGGATGAATCCCGTCGCGCCCGCCTCTCCGCCGACCCGCAGAGCGGCGACCTCGCCCGCGGCCCCGAGGGGACCACCCGACCACTATCCTGACTCGCCCGCTCCCGTCCGCTTCCCGCCGCGACCCGCCCCGGCGCGACGCCTACCATCCGGACCCGCTGTAGGACGGGCTGCCCAAGCCGGGGCGCCGACCTCGCCCCCTCCGTACCCGCGCGGAAGAGATGGATGGTCTGATCATGTCCATGTACGCAGTTATCGAGGAGTCCGGCGGCCAGCGCAAGGTGTCCGAGGGGGACGAGTTCCTCATCGACCTCGTCGAGGGCGGTAACGCCGAGGCCGGCCGGGCGATCACCTTCGACCGCGTCCTGCTGCTCAGCGGCGAGGGCGTCGCCAACGGGTCGAAGATCGGCGCCCCCTACGTCGCCGGCGCGAGCGTCACCGCCGAGATCGTCGAGCCCCTCGCCAAGGGCGAGAAGCTCTACATCTACAAGCACGCCCCCAAGAAGACCTACAAGCGCAAGACCGGCCACCGCCAGCCCTACACGAAGGTGCGCGTGACCGCGATCAAGGGCTGAGCCGCCCGGCGCAACAAGACCAGGCCGAAGCGCAAAGGGCACGCGTCGCCGACGCGTGCCCTTCTTCTTTCCCGACGCCCCGGACGTTTACTCGACCGCCTCCCCGCCCACGAACGTCCCCCGCTCCCGGTCCTTCTGCACGCCGGGGAACCGCAGCGCCCGCCCGTGCGCCACCGCGTAGATCCCCGCCGGCAGGACCCCCGCGGCGAAGATCGCCTCCGTCAGGTTCTGCAGCGCATCGGACCGCTTCATCTCGTACGGCCGCATCGCGCCCGTCAGCACGATCGGGACCCGCGGCGCGCGGTCCGCCGACGCCGACGCCTCCGCCAGCAGGTGCTCCCCCGTCATCGCCAGCGTGTCCGTCCCGTGCAGGATGACGATCCCCGTGCACTCCGTCGGCAGCGCCCTCAGCCCGCCCGCGGCGTGCACCGCCTCCGCGACCCGGCGGCGGTCGTCCGCCGTCATGTGCAGGCTGTCCTTGCTCATCAGCTCGATGACGTTGACCGTCGTCTCCTCCAGCCTCAGCCGGGAGAGCATCCGCCGGACGATCGAGCGGCGGTTCTCCAGCGCGCCGCTCTGCTCGTCGTACGTCTTCTCGATGGTGCCGCCGCAGGTGATGAGCGTGATCAGACGCATGGCGGCGGAACCATAGCACCGCGCGCCGTGCGCCGCGGCGTCCCCGGGCGGGCGACGGGTTCGGCCCGCCCGGGGGCGCCGACGGCCGTTGATTCGGGCCCCGGCCGCGGCTCAGCGCACCCGGTCGGGATCAGTTCCCGCCCGACGGCGGCGTCGCCGGCTCATCCTGGCCCGGCTGCTGCTGCCCCGGCTGCTGACCGGGTTGCTCGCCAGGCTGCTGACCGGGCTGCTGCGGCCCGCCCCGGCCCTGCGCGATGCTCTCGGCGCGGCTGATCGCCGAGTCCAGCGACGACAGCACCGGGTCCACCTGCCCGCGCATCCGCTGGAACTCCGCCCCCTCCGCCTCGCGCAGGCGGTCCACCTGCAGCACGGCGTTGGAGTAGGACGACTGCACGCTGGCCATCGCGGACTCGAACGCCGCCCGCTGGTCCTGCGGGACGTTGCTCTCGGCCGCCCGCAGCTCCTCGATCCGCCCGCGCGCGGCCTCGAGCCGCTGCGTCAACGAGTTGATCGCCTGCTCCTTCTGCGCGTTGTCGCCCGCGGCCCCGCCCGTCTCGGGCGTCGTCGGGGTGGTGGTGCGGGGCGCCGTCTGGGTGTCGGTTCCGCCCGCGCCGCCCCCCGGCGCCGCGCCGTTCTGCGGGCCGGTGGGCTCGCACGCCCCCAGCGCCACCATCCCCACCACCAACGCCCCGGCAGCGATACGTTTGCTGACCATTCGCAGACCCTCCTTAGCTCGGGGCCCCCATCGGCCGCCCCGCTCGCCCGATCGAGCGGAACTCGCACACGAGTTCGGGGGCACGCAGGCACACTATGCATCCGAGGGGGAATCGCGAGGGCCGTCGGGCGAATGTTGTCTCATGAGCCCGGCCGCGCCGCCCCCGTCGCGCCCGCCGGGGCCGCTTGCGCCCCGGCCCCGGGGAAACCCGTGAAACCCCGCGGCCGGTCCGGGCCGCCGCGCACGGGCCGCGGACGGTCGCCCGGTCTGCTTTCACTCAGAGTTGTGTTTCGTTCGCGGCGATGAGAGAGAGTTCGTTGCGGGGGGCCGTTGATCGAGGGGTGGGCCGAGATAATGTAGCTGTCACGGCGTCGGTGGCCCGTCGAGTGCGGCCCGCCGAGCCGCCGCGGGAGGAGCGGCGGCGGGCGGCGCGCACCGCGTGGGTGCGCGGGGGAAAGGCCGGTCGCGGCCGCGGGGGCCACGCAAGGGAAAGGAGTTCCGCTCATGAACAGCAGGACCAACTCGCGGATCATCAGCGATCGCGCCGGCCGCGCGGGCCGGGGGGCGTGCCGGGTGCTGGCGGGCGCGGGCGCCGCGATCGCCCTGGCCGCCGCGGCCCCGATCGTGTGGGCCCAGCCCGACAAGCCCGACCATCGGCACGGGACCGTGCAGCGCAGCAGCGCCGCCGCCACCACGGCCACCACCCGCTACTACACCGACGACCCCGCCTGGCGGGACGGCGCCCGCGCCGGCGACCGGGAGGGCCGCGGGAGCTACGGCCAGGTCAACTACCCCGAGGACCGCGACTACGGCGACTTCGCCTACTACAGCGACTACCCCCCCGGCCGCTACGACCACCTCCGCACCCGCGAGACCACGGACCGCTCCACCACCAGAGCCGTCCAGTACCGGGAGCCGTACACGGCGGACTACGACAACCGCGTCCACCGGGCCGGCATGTACGAGCAGTCGATGGTCCGCGGCGGGCGCGACCTCCCGCAGACCAGCGTCACGATCCACCAGATGAGCCTCGCCCCCGACCAGCAGATGTCCCGCCCCTCCACCGTGCAGACGGCCCGCTTCGATGATCGGCAGCAGCAGCGGACCATCCGCACCGACATCCGCGAGGACGTCGTCTACCAGCCCGCGGTCGATCCCGCGCTCGACCCGCAGCGGCGCCGCTGGCTCAGCTACGGCGACGTCAACTACGAGGCCGACCAGGGCTACGGCGAGTTCAGCTACTACGGCGAGGAGCCCGGCGAGGTGCGCCGCTCCGGCGAGTCCCGCCTCTACGACTCCCGGCCCGCCCGCTACCAGCCCGCCGGCGCCCCCGGGAGCTACTACACCGAGGATTGGGACCGCGGCCGCAGCGACTTCGACCGCTGGTACGACCGCAACCGCTGAAGCGTGCGACGCATGGCACGACGCCGGGGCATCACGGACGACACCCCTCGAACCAGACGCAAAGGAGGCATCATGATGCGCAGCAGGATGGTGACGGCGCTGAGGGCCGCCTCGGGGCGGCGGATCGCATTGGCCGCGGCCGTCGTGGCCGCGGCCGCGGCCCCCGGCCTGGCCCAGCAGTACCAGCAGGGCCAGGGCCGCTCCATGCGGCAGGGCGAGACCCAGGTGGGCCGCTCGTACCAGCGCCAGCTCGAGCAGGACCGTTACGGCCAGCAGGCCCAGTTCGGCCAGCAGCAGGACCGCTACAGCCAGCAGGACTGGTACGGCCAGCAGCCGGACCGCTCCGGCCAGCAGGACTGGTACGGCCAGCAACAGGGCCGCTCCGGCCAGCAGGACTGGTACAGCCAGCAGCAGGGCCGCCGCCCCATGGGGCGCCAGACCGCGTTCCCCCAGCAGGGCATGCGGTCGCAGTTCGGCGGCGAGTCCGACCAGTGGGTCCGCATCGCGATCGACTTCGACGACGACGGCAACTTCGACAGCGAGTCCTACATCTACATGGCCGACCTCGAGCAGGCCGGCGCCATGAGCGACCGCCGTCGCGAGTTCGAGTCGATGCGGGGCTCGTGGCAGGGCCAGGGCCGCATGCAGCCCGGCGGCATGGACCAGTTCCAGCAGCGCCGCCCGCAGCAGCAGCAGCAGCGGTTCCGCGGGCAGTGGTGGGACCAGGAGCAGCGCTTCCAGCAGCAGCAGGACCCCTGGTACCGCACCCAGCAGGGCGGCTTCCGCGATTTCCAGAGCGAGCCCGGCCGGATGGACGACACCGGCTTCCAGCGCCAGTGGGAGCAGGACCGCTTCCAGCAGCGCCGGCAGTGGCAGGGCGGCCAGACGACGGACGACTACTACGGCCGCTCCCAGGCCAGCGGGATGCAGACGATCCGCGGCGAGCTGCTGAACATCACCTCCGTGCAGCTCCGGGGCGAGCGCGAGCCGCACCTGGTCGCCGTCGTCGAGACCGAGACGGGCCAGACCAAGCACGTGGACCTGGGCGCCGAGCGGCAGCTCGACCGCTTGAACCTCCGCGAGGGCGACCGCGTCACCCTCATGGGCACCCCGGGGTTCATCAACAACCGCCCGGTGCTGCTCGTCAACCGGATCGGCGCCGACGGTCAGACCATCACCGTCTCGCGCCAGATGGGCCAGAGCCAGACGCTCCCCGCCCGTTACCGCGATCAGGAGTTCCAGCAGCAGCGGTTCCAGGACCAGGGCTTCCAGGACCAGGGCTTCCAGAATCAGGGCTTCCAGCAGATGGGCCTCGAGGGCCAGAACCTGCGCTGCCGGGTGATCGACTCCTGGGAGGACCGGGTCGAGCACGACGGCGAGGAGCACACCTTCGCCCTCGTCACCCTCGAGCGGGGCGGCGAGATCGTCGTTGACCTCGGCCCCTCGGACGACCTCGATGACGACCTCGACGACCTCGACGAGGGCGAAGTGATCGTCGTCCGGGGGATCGAGGGCTCCATCGACGGCCGGCCCGCGCTCCTCGCCGAGTCGATCTCGGCCAAGGACGGCAGCGCCCGCATCAACCGCGACGACTACAACGTCGACCTGCGCACCCGGCGCGGGATCGACCGCTACCTGAGGAACCTCGACCGCTGACCCGCCCGGTCCTCGCCTCTTCGAGGCGAAACAACGACGGCCCCGGCCGGACGCACCGCGACCGGCCGGGCTCTTTTCATCAGGCCGCCGCCTCGCACGCATCGGCACCTACGCTCCCGCGCCATGGGCGTGCACCCCCATTCCCCGGAGGGGGAGCGGATGATCCAGCGGCTCCGCGCCCTCGCGAAGCTCATGGACGCCGCCATCACCCTCCCCGGCACGGAGTTCCGCTTCGGACTCGACCCTCTCCTGGGCCTCCTCCCGGGCCTCGGCGACGTCGCCAGCGTGGCGATCTCCGCCTTCATCATCGACCACGCGCGGCGCCTCGGCGCCCCGCGGGCGCTGCTGAGCAGGATGGCCGCCAACGTCGCGGCCGACCTCGCCATCGGCGCCATCCCCATCGTCGGCGACGCCTTCGACTTCGCCTTCCGGGCCAACATGCGCAACATGCGACTGTTCGAGGCCTGGCTCCGCTCGGTGCGCCCGGAGCCGCCTTGAGCCCGGATTCACCCGTGCTCCATCCCACGCCCATGCCCCCCGCGCACCCTTGCTGTGGGACGCCGGGGCGGCTGACGGTCAGACCGCGTCCGGGTGCCGGAAAGGAGCTCTCACATGGACCTTCTGTGGTGGGCGGTGATCGCCTTCATCATCGCCGTCATCGCCGGCGCACTGGGCTTCACGGGCGTAGCGCGCGGCGCGGCGACGATCGCCAAGGTGCTCTTCGCGATCTTCCTCATCATCGCGGTGCTGCTGATCATCCTCGTGCTGCTCGGCGTCTCCGCGATCTAGGCGGGCGGGGGAGGCGGGGGGATCGGGCAGGGGGGGGCGGAGCGACGCGGGGGCGCGGCCGGGGGGCCGCGCCCCCTCCGCCGCCGCTGCTTCGACCAGCTCCAGGAACATCGCGGGCGCGATACGAGCCGCGCCGAGCCTCAGAGCGCGATCATGACCGCCGCACGCCCGCATGATTGCGGGGGGCGGCGCTGCGCCCGCGAGGCCCCGCCCGCTCAGCACATCGTCATGCCGCCGTCCACGCAGATCACCTGCCCCGTCAGGAACCCCGCCTCGTCGCTGGAGACGTAGCTCACCGCCGCGGCGATGTCCTCGCCCGCCCCCAGCCGCTTGACGGCCATCATCTGCATGACGCCGTCCTTGATCTGCTGCGGCAGGTCCTTGGTCATGTCCGTCTCGATGAACCCCGGGGCCACCACGTTGGCGGTGATCCCCTTCGACCCGAGCTCGCGGGCGACCGTCTTGGTCAGCCCCACCAGCCCCGCCTTCGCCGCGGCGTAGTTCGCCTGCCCCGCGTTGCCGACGATCCCGCTGGTCGAGGCGATGTTGACGATCCGCCCGAAGCGCCCCTTCATCATCGGCCGCGCCGCCGCCCGCATGGCGACGAACGCGCTCGTCAGGTTCGTCTGGATCACCGAGGCCCACTCCTCGTCGCTCATCCGCAGGATCAGGTTGTCCCGCGTGATCCCCGCGTTGTTGACGAGGATGTCCAGCCGCCCGTGGTCCGCCGCGACCTTCTCGATCGCCGCGCCGAAGGCCGCGCTGTCGGCGATGTCCACCGCCGCGTAGCTCGCCTTCCCTCCCGCGGCCTCGATCTGCGCCTTGAGCTCCGAGAGCGGCCCCTCGGAGCGGGCCATGAGCACCACGTGCCGGCCGTCGCGGGCCAGGCGGAGGGCGATGGCGCGGCCGATGCCGCGGGAGGCGCCGGTGACGACGGCGATACGGGTGGGGGCGTCGGACATGGTGTAGGCTCAGCGTGGTGGGTCGATGATGGAGCGGGGGCCGCGGCGCGGCCCGCCCCGGTTCGGGTCGTCGGATATCGGCCGAAACTCGAGCGAGGACCGGATCGCGGGCCGGGCGCCCGCGCGGTGATCACGCGCCGCCGGGCTTGGGGATGGTGACCGGGCCGACGGGGGTCCGCTTCGTCGGCGGGCCGGACTCATCCGGCTGGCCATCCGGCTGCGTCATCTTGTCGAGCGCCTCGCGGGCGGCGTCGGCGATCTCCGGCGGGAGGCTGTCCAGCAGCGAGTCGGCCGCGCCCATGTCGATCAGCCCGTTCACGGAGACCGAGTCCCACTCCGAGGCCCGCGCCTTCACATCGCCCGCCGTCGGTATGTTCGTGAAGGTCCAGCCCGACCCGGTGCGGGCGCCCGCCCAGCCGAGGAGGTACGCGCCGTCGGGGTCCTGGAGCGCGATCACCGTGAGCATGCCGCCCCCCATCGGGCTGGTGCCGGCGTAGACGATGCGGGCCGCGTCGAGCTTGCCCGTCGCTTCGTCCCAGTCGCCGCTGCTGCCGAGCTGCTCGAGCACGGAGCGGGCCGGGACGGAGAGCATCGGCCGCAGCTTGTCCGCATCCCCGCGGACGATTGCGTCCGCGAGCGAGATCGCCGCCCGGGCCAGCCCCTCGTCCGTCGGCGCCTTCGCCTGCGGGAACTGCACGCGGGCATCCACGCCCATGGTCTGAAGCAGGGCGTCAGTCCTCACCGGCTCCGGCTCGGGCGCCTTCTTCGGCGGCGGGGGCGGCGGCGGCGGTGGGGTGGGCGGTGGCGGCTTCGACGGGCAGCCGAGCATCGGCAGGACGATCCCGCCGATGGCGAGGGCCGCGATCCGGGAACGGACCCAGCGGGCGGCGGGGCTAGTGTGCGGGAGGGGTCGAGTCGTCATGGGTCGTCACCTTGATCGAGCGGTCGATCCGGCGCATCAGGCCGGCGAGCGTCTTGCCGGGGGCCAGTTCATGGAACTCGGCCCCGCCCTGCTCCCCACCCTCCCCGAACGTCCTCCCGAGATATACGCAGCTCTCGGCCCAGCGGACGGGTGAAGTCAGCTGTTCCACCAGCCGGTCCCGGATGGATGCCTCCATGGTAACGCCATCGGCCGCTGCGTGCGGCAGGGCGGTCACGTTGGAGACGACCGGGCACCGGGGAGCCTTCAGGGGGGTGCTCGCCAGGGCCTCCCGCAGCCGGTCCGCCGCGGGGGCCATGATCGGGGAGTGGAAGGCCCCCGCCACGGCCAAGGCCGTCGCCCGCAGCCCCATCTTCCCCGCCACCTCTACGGCCCTATCGCACGCCCCCTTCGACCCCGAGATGACGATCTGCCCCGGGGCGTTGAAGTTCGCCGGCACCAGGACCTCCCCCCCCCGGGCCTCCTCGCACACCGCCGCGGCCTGGGCCTCGTCCGCCCCGATCAGGGCCACCATCCCCGACGGCACCGCCGTCGCCGCATCCTGCATCGCCCGCCCGCGGAGGGTCACCAACTCCAGCCCGTCGGCGAAGGTCAGGGCCCCCGCGACGTGCAGCGCCGTGTACTCTCCCAGCGACAGCCCCGCCGCCGCGGCCAGCGGCAGCTCCGCCGGCGCGACCCCCATCTGGGCGCAAAGGCCGACCAGCGACGCCACTCCCGCGACGTACAGCGCCGGCTGGGAGACGTCCGTCTGGTTCAGCCGCTCCGCCGGGCCGGAGAAGCACAACTCCGTCAAGGGAGCGCCGAGCTGGTCGCCCAGCAGCTTCTCGGCAACCGCGAAGACGGCGCGGGACTCGGGGGAGGCGTCATACCAGGCCTTGGCCATGCCGACGGCCTGGGCGCCCTGGCCGGGGCAGAGGAGGATCTTTGGGGTCATGGGGGGAGTTTAGGTCCGGTAGCCCATGGCTTCATCCGGCGACGTGCGCGTCGGAATCGCCGGGGCCGCCTCATCCCGTCTCGTTGTGCCGGCGTTCCGAAGTGTGGTAAGTTCGCGACCGGTTGCGGGTTCACACGATCTGTCGGCGAGCGATTCCAAGGCGAGCAAAGAGGTCGGCACGCGTTATTGGAGCATCGGCATCTTCCCCGATCGGTTGATGGATTCGTTGATGCACGCCGATGGCAGCAGCGAGGTCGATGAGCGGTTGCAGCCCGCGATCCCCGTCTATGACACGTACGACGAGTTCGGGCTTGTCGAATCGTGGGACCCCGGGACGACGCTCGCGTGCGACAGCGGCAAGATCTGGCGCGATGCGACCGCCGGGCCGGTCACCCGTCCGGTCGTTTCAGATCGGTTGCGGCAGCTGATCGACCGGCTCGCTCCGGATCATGCGCACTGGCTGCCCATCACGCTCGTGCACCGCAGGAAGCCGATGCCGTGGGGGCCGTACTGGGTTGCCAACTGGACGCGGAAGGTTGACTGCTGGAACCTCGCGGCGGGGGAGCGGCGGATGCTCGACGAGTACCGGCAGCGCCACGGCGTCGAGCCCCTCAAGGGGAAGCCGCTCCCGCGAGGATGAAAGGCGCACCTCGTGATCGACCCGTCGCGGGTGCCCCCCGGCACGGAGGTCTTCCTGGTCCACGGCAGCAACCACACGATCGTGACCGACCGGCTCAGGAAGGCCATCCAGCGGGCGAAGCTCACCGGGTGGGGATTCGACGAGGCCCCGGCCGAGGTGGGGAAGCCGCCGGCGAAGGATCCATCGCGGCACATGGTGCACCTGGCCGTGCCCGTGGATGTGCCCGCCGCCCCGGCGCCCGCCGGCGGCCGAGTCCGAGGGCGAGGCGCACCTGAGAGAACAGGTCGGGCCGGATGTGCGGGTGCGGGTCGGCCGCGGCGCCGGCAAGGATCAGGTCGAACGCCTTGCCCGCGAGCTCGGCGTGACGCTCCCGGCGAGCTACCGCCGCTTCCTGGAGGCGTGCGGCCACGTGCAGATCGACTCGGAAGAGATCCTCGGGATCGGCGGGGACTACGGCGCGTTGAAGGCCACCAGGGCCATGCGGGAGTGGGCGGAAGCTGGACTGGCCCGAAGCCATGGTCGTGGTCGCGGAGGACGGCCGCGGGGGATGCTTCGCGCTCGACACGTCCAGGATCAAGGGGGAGGAGCGCCCGGTCGTCTACTTCGACCATGAGCTGGCCGACATCGACGACGACGGCACGATCAGGCCGCGTTTCGAGCGGTGCAAGCCGGGGTTCAACGCCTGGCCCCTCGCCTGCGGCAAGTCGGGGAGCCTGCTGCCGGCCTGATCCGCCGTCAGATCCGCCAGAGGCTCGATCCCCACGTCAGCCCACCGCCGAACGCCACGAACATCACCACGTCCCCGTCCTTGATCCGCCCCGCCTTGCGGAGCTCGTCGAAGCACAGCGGCACGCTCGCCGCGACGGTGTTCCCGACGCGGTCGATGTTCACGTACAGCTTCTCCTCGGGGATGTTGAACCGCTCGCGGGCCGCGTGCAGGATCCGGGCGTTGGACTGGTGGCAGACGTACATGTCCACCTGGTCCGCCGTCATCCCCGCCTTCTCCAGCGTCTCGGCGATCAGCCGCGGGAACGTCCCCACCGCGAACTTGAAGACCTGCGCCCCGGCCATCTGCACGTACCCGTGCTTGCTCGGGTCCGGCTCGACCTCGGGCGGGAAGTCGCACGCGCACTGCGGGATGTAGATCTCCTTCCACCCCGGCCCGTCGGCGTGCATCGCCTGCGCCAGGATCCCCTTGCTCTCGTCGTCGGTCGCCCGCAGCACCACCGCCCCCGCCGCGTCGCCGAAGATGATCGCCGTGGACCGCCCCGCCGTGGAGTAGTCCAGGTGCTTCGAGAGCGTGTCCGCCCCGATCACCGCCACCGTCCGGTACGACCCCATCCGGATCAGGTCGTGCGCCGTGTTGAGCCCGAAGACGAACCCGCAGCACGCCGCGGAGAGGTCGAACGCCCCGGCCCGGCTCGCGCCGACCTCCGCCAGCACGCGGCAGGCGGTGGGGGGGCAGGCCATCTCCGGCGTCATCGTCGCCGTGATCACCAGGTCCAGTTCGTCCGGCTCGATCTTCGCGTCCGCAAGGGCCGCCCGCAGGGCCGCCGTCGAGAGCGTGTGGGTCGACTCGCCCGCGGCGAAGTTCACCCGACGCCGCTCGCGGATCCCCGTCCGCTGGACGATCCACTCGTCCGACGTGTCCATCATCTTCTCGAGGTCGGCGTTGGTGACTCTCTCCTCCGGGAGCGACGAGCCGCTGCCCAGGATGCGGACGCCCGAGCGTCGTGGAGCGGGCGGGGTGGGCACTGGTGGGGCTCCTGACTTCGGGTCCGGCATCAGGCCGGTTCCCGCAGGTGCTGCGCGACGTGCTCGACCTCGGCCAGCCGCTGCACGATCGCCTCGTTGACCGCGGCGTTGACGTACGCCTTCGAGTTCTTGATCGCCGACTTGATCGTACGGGCCTCCGAGGACCCGTGCGCGATCATGCACCCCCCGTTCACCCCGAGCAGCGGCGCGCCGCCGTACTCGTGGTAGTCCTTGGAGGCGTACACCTCCTTGAACAGCGGCTCCATCTGCATCGCCAGGTCCGGGTCCCGCGTGAAGAACTCCTGCGCGAGGTTGTGGAACAGCGACCGCGCCAGCCCCTCGGCCAGCTTCAGCACCGTGTTCCCCACGAACCCGTCGGTCACCACCACGTCCGCCGCCCCGTCGAAGAAGTCCCGCCCCTCGATGAACCCGATGTAGTTCATCCCCGGCGTGGCCTTCAGCAGCGAGTGAACCTGCTGGACCATGTCCGTCCCCTTCCCCTCCTCCGAGCCGATGTTCATCTGCGCCACGCGCGGGTTCTCGATCCCCAGCGCCTTCTTGGCGTACACCTCCGCCATCACCCCGTACTGCCACAGGTGCGTCGCCCGCGGCTCCGGGTTCGCCCCCGCGTCGCACAGCACCACCGCGCCCCCGAACGACGGCATCGTCACCGCGATCCCCGGACGGTGCACCCCCGGCAGGCGGCGCATGTGCATCGTCGCCGCCGACACGCACGCCCCCGTGTTCCCCGCCGACAGCACCACGTCGCACACCCGCTCCGTCTTCCGGGAGCCCAGCAGCGCCATCCGCACGATCGACGAGTCCTTCTTGTTCCGGACCGCCTCCACCGGGCTCTCGTCCATCCCGATGACCTCGGAGGCGTGTTCGATCGATAGCCGGGCGTCGCTCACGGCGCGCTCGGACAGGATCTCGTCGATGTCGCGCTTGTTCCCGACCAGGACGAGCTGGTCAGTCGGGGCCAGCAGGGGGAGCGCGTCGATGCAGCCTTTGAGGATCGCGTCGGGGGCGTGATCTCCGCCCATGACGTCGACGGCCAGACGCATCCGCTCAGTCCTTCTGTACGCCGATCCCGAGCTTCGGAACGCTGATCCGCAGGCCCGGGCGGACGTACCCGGACTCCTTGGCCACCCGGTGGTGCATCTTGGGCATCCCGCTCAGCGGGTCCAGCGTGGGCTTCACGCCCGTCAGAGCGTGGTGGGAACGCCGCCTCCGGGTGCGGCCGTAGCTGACTCTCATGGGAGGAAGCATCGTCGAACCTTCCGTCTTGATCTGGGGTCTCTATCAGGATACCGGCGACGGGACGAGCCGCCGCGGGCGCTCGGTCAGCCTGGAATTTCGGGTCCGGGACGGAGCCGGGAAGCGTATGGAAGCCCCCCGGATGAGTCAATCCGAGCGTCCCAAGACCCCCGGACGCTGGACAGGGCCCGCCGGGATGATAAACTTTGGAGTTCGACGCCGCGGCCGCCCTCCCCCGGGCGCCCCGCGGTCAGGGCCTCCCTAGCTCAGTTGGTAGAGCAGCTGACTCTTAATCAGCGGGTCGTAGGTTCGAGTCCTACGGGGGGCATTTCGATCGGAGCCCGGGTTTCCGGGCTCCTGTCATTTTTGCGGTCCGCGCTCGGCCCTCCTCAGAGGCCCCCGGCCGCTCCGCGGCACGCCCCACGCTTAAGCCCCATCTCACCGCCGATCCACGCCCCTCTTTGGTGCTCTCCCCTATCAAGGGGATAGCCCCGGCGGATCCGGCCCGAGCGTCGGAGCCTCTCCCGCCGCGGCCCGGACAGGGGACCCGATCATGCCCACCCAGATGCCCTCTCGTGAGATGCAGCAGTGCATCAAGGACTGCGCCGAGTGCGCGACCATCTGCGCGCAGACCGCGCACCATTGCCTCGGCCTCGGCGGCCGTCACGCCAGCCCCGAGCACCAGGGCCTGCTCCAGGACTGCAAGCAGATCTGCGCCGTCGCCGTCGGCTTCATGTCGCGCAACTCCAACTACGCCATGGCCGTCTGCCGCGAGTGCGCCGAGATCTGCACCGCCTGCGCCGAGGAGTGCGACCGCATGGCCAATGGCGACCAGATGATGCGCCAGTGCGCCGAGGTCTGCCGCCGCTGCGCCCAGTCCTGCGAGCGGATGGCCGCGGCCGGCGTCTGAGAAAATCACCGGTCCTCTAAAGGAAAGAACCCCGCGGGAACCAGCGCACGTCGATTCCCGCGGGGCGATAGAGGACACACGGTCCGGCTCGCCGCACCTCTCGGCCGCCGGACCCACGCTTGGGTCTGGCCCGGTGCGATGCGCCCTGCCGCCGACGGAGACGCCCGAGGCGTCCCTTTGGCGCGTTGGTGCCGCTCCCACACGAGGTGGACCGATCCAGAACGATCGGCCGAAGCCCCGACGACAAACCGCCGCGGCCGTGCGGGCGAAGCGCCCGAACCCGACCCCAGCCAGCATAATCAATCGTCCGGCCGACGCAAGGCGCTACCGCCGAATTCGAGCCGGCCGGATCGCGTTTACCGCGCCGTCGCCCGGGCCGCCGTGTTACCGACCCGGGAAGAGGCCCTTGAGCGCATCCTTCGCCTTCTCGCCGATCTCCCCCCCGACCTCCTCGCCAAGCTTCTCGGTCACCTTCTCCAGGGCCTTGTCGATCTGCTTGCCCGCCTCGGCGCGGGCCTTGTTTGCGAGCTCCCCCGCCCCCGCCTTGACCAGCGCATCGCTGAGCTGATCGCCGTCCACCACGATCGCGGGGTTATCCAGCGAACCCTTTACCCCGACCGGGAGGATGAACTCCGCCACGTTCACCGACCCCGCCCGCGGCAGCGACACCACCGCGTTCCGCAGCGTCACCGTCAGCGGCAGGTCGATGCTCCCCAGCCCCCCCGCCCCGATCGTGCCGGCGAGCGTCAGGTCCGTCGTGCCCCCCCGGATCAGGGGCGGATCCGCCGGCGCCAGCCACCCCGCCACCCGGTCCGTGCTCAGCCCGCGCAGCGCGACCTCCACCCTCGCCGGAGCGGGGGTCTTCGCCACCCCGAGGTTCACATCCGCCAGCAGCGTCCCCTGCCGCGACGCCACCCTTACCCGCGGCGGCTCGCCCACCAGCGCGGGGTGCGTCGAGATGTTCTCCGCCGTGATGTCCAGCGGCTCCTCGCCGAACTCCCGCGACCGCACCCCCTCCGCCACCAGCCGGCGAACCAGCAGCGTCGGCGCCCCTTCCACCAGGTGCGTCGCCCGCACGTTCTTGTAGCCGAGCTCCGCGATCTCACGCTCCAGCCGCTCGCGCAGCGTCTCGTCCCGCTTGACGACGACCGGCTTGCCGTCTTCGTCCGTCGCCGGCGCGTCCCCCTCCGGCCCCTGCAGGTCCTCCAGCCACCGCCGCACCTGCGCCAGCCGCTCCTTCCACACCTCCGCCTCACGGAGGTAGTCGTCGATCGTCTTCCCTTCACCCGCCGGCGGCGGCGGGGCCGGCTTCGGCCGCGGCCGGATCGCCACGCCGGGCAGCGCCCGCTCCTCCCCCTGGCTCGCCTCGCTAATGACCACCTCATCCATCGCCAGCCGCTTGCGGAGCAGGTCGGCCGCGCCGATGTCCCCCTCGATCCGCTTGGCCCGCACCAGGTCCGTCGAGAGGTTCTCCGGGTCGGCCATCGCCAGGCCCGTGATGATGAACTTTCCTCCCTTCAGGTCCAGCTTCGCGCTCTCGACGTCCACCGTCGCCCCGTTCGCCCGCTCCAGCCCGCGCTGCACGACCGCCGTCGTGATCGGCTCCCCCGCCAGCAGGTACACCAGCCCCAGCAGCGCCGCCACCAGCACCGCGAACACCGCCCCCAGCGGCCGGATCGGGTTCCCGAACTTCTTCGCCGCGATCTCCGCGTACGACCCCTTCTTCGATCCGAGGAAGACGAACGACAGCAGCCGCACGCTCTTCTTCCCCGTGGCCTTCTTGTACCGCTCCGACCCCTCCTCGATCGCCGCCAGCTTCTTCCACAGCGCCCCCAGCAGCCGGATCAGCGCCACCCCGACGACGATCCCGAAGACGACCCCCAGCACCAGCCCCCCCGTCGTCGCGTAATAGTCGAACCCCGCGAGCGCCAGCACCGGCGCGTTGATCGCCGCCTCGAAGACCGGCCGCGTCGGCCCGTCCAGCATCACCTGCCCCACCCCGAACTGCACCGGCATCACCGCCAGCGACACCAGCTTCGCCAGCAGCGCCACCACGCCGACCAGGAAGAGGTTGGCGTTGACGAGGATCAGGATGAGGATCGTCCCGATCAGCAGCCCCGGCGCCTGCCAGAACCCGGGGATGAACCCCAGCACCCCGCCGAGCACGCACGCCATCATGACCTGCATCGGCGTCACCCCGCCGCGCACGACCTTGCCGATCTTCCGGGTAATGAGCATGGTTCCCTCCGCGGGCGCAGTGCCGGCGTCCCTGCCGACGGTCCCCAGACGGTAGGGGGTCACCCGGCCCCCGGGCGCACCCCATCACCGG
This sequence comes from Planctomycetaceae bacterium, assembly GCA_044507535.1. GTDB lineage: Bacteria > Planctomycetota > Phycisphaerae > Phycisphaerales > UBA1924 > CALAFV01. Next base: position 28,086 of record JBIQJK010000015.1, read on the forward strand.
CAAGAAGAGTGGGGGGGCCGCTCCCACCGCCATCCTCCCTCCCTCCACCGGCGACCCAGCACCCGGCACTCTCCCCTAGATGCACCCCATCTCCAACCCCTTCAGCACCGCCCTCGTCCGGTCCCGCACCCCGAGCTTCCCCAGCAGGCTCGAGACGTGGTTCTTCACCGTCCCCTCCGCCACCCCCAGCGCCCCCGCGATCTCCCGGTTGCTGTACCCGCCCGCCATCAGCCGCAGCACCTCCACCTCCCGAGGCGTCAGGTCCGGCGCCGCCTCTGTCGCCCCTCCGCCCCCTCCCGCGGGTCCTGCCCCTGTCTCCCCCTGGAGCTCCCGCAGCCCCTGGATCACCCGCGCCGTCACCACCGGCCGGACATGCGTCCCTCCCGCCGCGACCTCCCGGATCGCCCCGACGAGTTCCTCCAGCGTCGCATCCTTCAGCAGGTACCCCTTCGCCCCCTCCCGCACCGCCGCGCTCAGCGCCTCATCGTCGTCGAACGTCGTCAGCATCACCGCCCGACACGGCAGCCCCTTCGCCCGCATCTCGCGCAGCACCTCGATCCCGCTCATCTCCGGCATCCGCACGTCCAGCAGCACCACGTCCGGCGCGAGCTCCCTCGCCAGCCGCAGCGCCTCCTCCCCGTCCCCCGCCTCGCCGACGACCCGGATGTCCCGGCTCTGCCCCAGCAGCTCCGCGAGTCCCCGCCGCACCAGCGTCTGGTCGTCAACGACGAGCACGCGGATCATGCCCTGCCCCCGCTCGGCACCGTCGCCACAATCCTGAACCCCGCCCCCGGCTCGCTGCTCACCTCCAGCGTCCCCCCGAGCGCCTCGATCCTGCCGCGCATCGCCCCCAGCCCGTACTCGCCCCCCTCTCCCCCGCCGCCGATCCTCGCCCCTCGCCCGTCGTCCGACGCCTCCAGCCGCACCGACCCGTTCGCCCGCGTGATCTCCACCCCCGCCCGGCTCGCCGCGGCGTGCTTGAGCGTGTTGGTCAGGAACTCCTGCACGCACCGGAAGATCGCGTGCGCCACCGCCGGCTCCAGCGGCCCCACGCCCTCGGCCACGCTCGCCCGCACCTCCACCCCCGGGATCGACGCCGCCAGCCGCTCCACCGCCCCGCGCAGGTCCACCGGCCCCACCTCCCCGTGCTCCCGCACCATGCTCCGCAGGTCCGACAGGATCAGCCGCGTCAGCCCGTGCGCCCCCCGCACCAGCTCCCGCGCCCGCCCCTCGCACATCCCCGCCGCCGTCTGCAGGTTCAGGCTCAGCACCACGAGGTGATGCCCGAGCACGTCGTGCAGCTCCCGGTCGATCCTCGCCCGCTCCGCGATCGCCGCGTTCTGCGCCAGCATCGCCTGAGTCTCCCGCAGGCTCGCCAGCGACGCGGCCAGCTCCCGCCGCGCCCGCTCCTCCGACTTCGCCAGCAGCCCGGCCATGCAGGCGAAGAGCACGAACGCCCCGTACGCCGCCGCCGTCGCCAGCGCCGGCGTCCACGGCCAGTGCAGGCGGAACGCCGCGAGCGCCGCCGCGGTCAGCCCCGCCGCCAGCGCCATCGCCCCCCGCGGCGGGAAGACCTCCGCCCCCTTCGCCGCGGCGACCACCAGCAGGATCCCGCCGATCGGCATCCCCGGCATCGGCAGCGGGATGAGCGCGTTCGCCGCCGCCCCCGCCGCCGCCTGCGCAAGCACGAGCCCGCGCCGCATCCCCAGCGGCAGCGCCTCCCGCCACCGCCACGCCGAGAACCAGAGCGCGGCCCCGAACGCCGCGTACACCGCGATCCACCCGGCCACCGCCGGGTCCGACAACATCTCGCGCCCCTGCACCAGCGACAGGGCCACGGGCGCCCCTACGAGCGCCCAGGTCACCAGCCCCGCGGCGTCCGTGTGCCGGCGCCGGCTCGATAACTCCGTGGTGACCACCGCGGTTTCCATTGCGAGCAACTGTAATCGCCCCCGTCACGCCGCGCCGCCCCGCCACCCCTGCCGGAAGTCACACCCGTGACTTTCGGCACATTGGCCCCCGCCCGCGCATCGCCGAGACTTGCCGCATGTCCAGCGCCGCGGGGCCGTACCCAGCGGCCGCAACACCCATCCTCGGAGATGCCACCATGCCGATGCCCAGTCACGCCACCCTCCTCCTCGCCGCGGCATTCGCCTCCGCCTTCCCCGTCGCCGCAACCATCACCCCGGCTCAGCCCGCCGCCGAAGCCGCACCCGCCGATTCCCCATCATTCGTCCTCGACCACGCCAGGACCCTCCCCGAACTCCCCGTGAAGGACGGCGCGGTCACGATTCCCCTCCACGGCGCCGACCCCATGCCCTGGCGCCCGATCCGCGAGGGCGTCGCCGTCACCGGCGGCAAGGCCCTCAAGGTCGCCTACACCCGCACCCGCGGCCAGCCCGCCGGCGCCGCCCTGGTCGTCCGCCCCGGCGCCCTCACCGACCTTCAGTCCATCTCTCTCTCCATCTCCGGCAACCGTTCCCACACCCTCTTCCTCAACCTCAAGCAGTCCGACGGCTCGGTCTGGACCCTCGGCCCGATCTCCGTTCAGCCGGGCGCCCCGCGCGAGGTCGTCCTCCGCGCCGAGGACGTCGAGCTCGACCCCTACCAGAACCGCGGCCGCGGCCCCGCCACCTTCAACCCCGCCGAGGTCTACATGCTCACCCTCCTCGACATCTCCGGCTACATGAGCCCCGCCGAACCCCAGTGCGACTGGACGGTCTCCTCCATGAAGGCGGTGCGTCCATGAGCGCGGCCCGCCCCCTCGCAGCGATCTGCGCCGCCGCGGCGACCGCCGGGGCCATCGCCGCGGCCTCCATGAGCGTCGGCGTCTCCGCCGCCTTCCCCGAGTGGACCCCACAGCCCGCGCCGCGCCACCCCCGCGCCGCCGAGGCCGAGTCCCTCTTCTTCCTCGCCCTCAATCACGATGCTTCCCTTCGCCAGGCAGCCATCGACGCCCTGACCGAGGCCGTCGCCGCCGACCCCGCCGACGGCGCGACGAACCTCTGGCTCGGCCTCGCCCACCTCTGGGTCCTCGCCGAAGACGGCGGCGAGGCGTGGACGCTCCTCGACGACGCCATCCTCGCCCGCCACTTTCTCTCCCGCGCCGCCTCGCTCCGCCCCGAGGACACGCGCATCCCGAGCTGGCTCTGCGCCGCCGAACTCGTCATCGCCGACCTCGAGCGCGACGCGCCGGCCGCGGCCGCCGCCCACGCCGCCCTCGCCCGCGCCTACGCCGACGACCCCACCTTCCACGCCGTCTCCGTGGGCATCCTCCGCTGGAACGCCCCGCGCGACTCGGACGCCTTCGCCGAGGGGCTCGCGGCGATGCGAAGCGCCCTCGTCGGCGATCCCGACGATCCATCCGCCCTCAACGCTCCCCGCTGGCCACACAACGTCGAGGGGTTCCTCCTCGCCATGGCCGACTACGAGCTCAAGGCCGGCAACCGCCAGCGGGCCGCGGCGATGCTCACCGCCGCACGCGAGCGCCCCGGGTACGACTCCTGGCCGTACCGACACCTCGCCGAGGAGCGGCTCGCCGACCTCCACGGCCGCGCCCGCCGCCTTGCCGACGCCGACCCCGCCAACGACCCCCCCTTCATCCTCGGCCGCGCCGGCGGCGTCGCCTGCGTGGTCTGCCACCGGGCCGCGGATCCCCGCTGACCGCTCGACTCACCGCCCCACAGCCGCCACGCTCCCCCCAGCCCAACGCCCGAGAAGCACCCCGCCCTCCCTTCTCCCGCCCGCCGCGGCGTCGCGCACAGCACGCAGCCCCTACAGACGGCCCCTCTCGCCGCGCCAACTCCGACGCATCATCAACGGTTCGCCGGCTGAATCCGATCTTCTCTCCTGCAGGGGCCTATGGCCCCGGGGCGGCGCGCCGCGACGGCGCACCCGCCCGCTCCCGGCGCGGCGTTCGCGACGGCGAGACGCAGCGGGCGGCCCACCGCCGTCCCGCGTCAGTGAGCGACGCTCGGCGCTGGTGCCGAGAGGACGAGTCAACGGTCCGTTGGTAACTTTGCAAGGAGATCTCTCGTATGCGTAGCCGCGTCAATCGGGCATTCACACTGGTCGAAATCCTCATTGTGGTGGTGATCCTCGGCATCCTCGCCGCGATCGTCATCCCGCAGTTCACCAGCGCCAGCGAGGAGGCGCAGGTCGGCAACGTCCAGACCCAGCTCCAGACCATCCGCAGCCAGATCGAGCTCTTCCGCGTCCGCAACAACGGCAACGCCCCCGAGCTCGAGGGCGCCGATGACGCGTCCGCGTTCATCGACCTCCGCCGCGGCACCAACGCCGCGGTCGCGGCCCTCCGGGTCGACAACAGCTACGGCCAGGAGCAGAAGATCTACATGAGCTCGCTCCCGCTCAACCCCCGCAACAAGAGCTTCGAGGTCGCCGCTGACGAGACCCCGAAGGCCACCGCCGCCACCACCGAGGCCGTCTCGGGTGGCCCGGGCTGGTACTACAACAAGGACACCGGCGAGTTCGCCGCCGTCGGCTTCGACGAGGAGACGAACACCTGGTTCATGGACGACGAGTAATCCACGCTCGCGTTCGACGAAACTCTTCCCTGCCGGCCTCTTACCGGGGGTCGGCAGGTTTCGCAAGTGAAGATCGGACGGCCAGCACCCGTTCCTGACCGCGAGATCGAACCATGACCAAGCAAGCCCGCAGCGCGTTCACCCTCGTCGAGATCCTTATCGTCGTGGTGATCCTCGGCATCCTCGCCGCCATCGTCATCCCCTCCCTCGCCGGCGCCGTCCAGGACTCCTCCGTCAACGCCACCTACGCCGACCTCCAGAAGCTCCGCCGCGCCGTCGGCGTCTACCAGGTGCGCGAGGGAGCGCTCCCCCCCATCGAGGAGGGCGACGCCCTGGGCGCCGACGACGGGGACGGCCCCTGGGGGCCCCTGGTGAGCAACTCCGGCGAGTACTTCCTCAACGCCCCCGTCAACGCCTACGTCGGCGGCAGCAACGGACGCATCGTCGTCTTCGGCGCCGGCCCCGACGCCGAGTTCCACACCGAGTACGGATGGATCTACAACCCCGAAACCGGCGCCGTCTACGCCGCCGGATTCGACGCCGACGACAAGCCCCTCCCCCGCGCCCCCTGAGGACGACCCCGGTCTTCACGCCCCGACTTCAGGCCTGGCCGGATTGTGGCGATAAGCTGAGAAACACCACCGCGTGATCACCGGGAGCACCCCATGCCCAGCCGCTCGTACCTCAACACCGTCCTGACCGTCATCGCTGTCCTGCTCGGCCTGAATCTCCTCGTCCAGGCCTCCAACCTCCCCGCGGGCCGATCCGCCGCCCATGCCAACGCCCCCCTCATGCAGCCCGAGGTCGCCCAGATCCCCAACGCCGCCGAGCAGCGCAAGCAGGTGATCGCCGCCCTGGACAGCATCAACCGCCGCCTCACCAGCATCGAGAACAAGCTCGACAAGGGCCTCTCCGTCAAGGTCACCGAGATGCCCGCCGTCAAGATCACCGAGATGCCCGAGCCGCGGCACTGACCGCCCCCAGGCCGAGCCGCCTCGCCCGGCAGGAGCCCCACGTGCCCCACCCCGCCCGACGCCAGCGCCAGCACGCCCCCCGACGAGCCTTCACGCTCATCGAGATCCTCATCACCGTGGCGATCCTCGGGCTCGCCGGCGCGCTGGTCATCCCCGCGATGGGCGAGTCGCACGTCCTCCGCGTCCAGGCCGCCGTCCGAACCATCGTCGCCGACATCACCCTCGCCCAGTCCGAGGCCGTCGCCTTCCAGGAGCGGCGCGCCCTGCTCTTCGACGTCCCCACCTCCAGCTACCGCCTCCTCGAGGTCCCCGGCGACGAGCTCGACCCCGAGACCAACACGATGTACGACCCCGCCCGTCCGAGCGGCCTCTACATCGTGGACTTCCTCGACGCCCGCTTCGGCGGCTCCCGCATCACCGAGGTCGATTTCGACGGCGAGCCCTACCTCATCTTCGACGCCCTCGGCGGCCCCGTCCGCGATCCTGCCAGCAACGAGCCCGGCAACGGCGGCTTCATCCGCCTCACCGGCTCCGGCTCCCGGTTCATCATCACCGTCGAGGCCTTCACCGGCCGCGTCTCGGTCGCCCGCGACCCCGAGCCCGAGCCCGAACCGGAGCCCTGAGTTCTCGCCAAGCCCGTCCCTCCGTACGAGTCCGCCAGGAGCGTCATGAGCATCTCCCAGACCAGGCCCGCGTTCTTCCGTTCCCGCTCGCACCGTCTCGGCGGCCTGGTCGTGGCGATCGTCTTCGGCCTGCTTCTCTGGGCCAAGCTCCTCCTGGTGACCAACCACCCGCGCACCGCCATCGCGGACCCCGCGCCGGAGCCCGCCCCCGCGGCGGCCCCGGGCGCCGAATAACCGACGCCCCCGCGCTCCGCCTCTCAGGCCTCTCGGCCGCGGTCACCTCGCCGCCCCTGCAACGTCCATAAGCCCGCCATCAAGCCCGGCTCCGGCTCCCCGGCTCCGCCGCCCTCCGGCCGCGCCGGCCCCGAAGGTCCGGGAACATCGCCGCGGGCCGCGCGGGAGTCTTCCTATCTCCCCCAGACTTCCACAAATCGCTGAGTTCCCCAAAGTACCACCCTCCGACGGACGACAAATGTGCTGATGTCGGCCGACGCGCCCCAGTCGCTCTTCGCAACCTGACCAGCGCCCGGCGGCCGCCGAAACCCAGTCCCGACAGCACTCCCCTCGGAGCACCCCAATGGCCTTGAGCACGACCCGTCCGACTCCCCTCGACCTCGCCCGCAACGCGGGCCGCCTCCCCGTGGCCGCGGCCTTCGCCCTGGCCGTGGCGTGCGGAGGCGCCGCCGCGCAGGACTCGGCCGCGCCGGTGCCCGGCGGCAGCGCACCCGTCACCCGCATCTCCGTCCCCGGCTTCAATCAGCCCGACGCCGGCCAGCCCGCCTCCACCGGCGGCCCCCAGGTCCGCGTCAGCGACCACATGACCGTGGACCTGCACGTCAAGGACGAGGACCTCGCCAGCGTCCTGGAGCTCCTCTCCATCCAGACGCAGAAGAACATCATCGCCAGCAAGAGCGTCTCGGCCCGCGTCTCCGCCACGCTCTACAACGTCACCTTCTACGAGGCCCTCGACGCCATCCTCCACGTCAACGGCTTCGGATACATCGAACGCGGCAACTTCATCTACGTCTACACCCTCGCCGAGATCGACGAGATCGAGAAGGCCCTCTCCAAGCGCATCGCCAAGGTCATCCACCTCAGCTACCTCAACGCCGCCGACGCCGCCGAGTTCGTCAAGCCCCTCCTCTCCGCCGGCGGCGAGATCAAGACCTCCGCCAAGACCGCGGACTTCTCCATCCCCGACACCGCCCCCGTCGGCGCCGACTCCTACGCCCTGGGCGCCACCCTCGTCATCATCGACTACGAGCAGAACATCGAGGCCATCGAGCAGCTCATCAGCGAGCTCGACACCAAGCCCGCCCAGGTCCTCGTCGAGGCCACCGTCCTCCAGACCTCCCTCACCGAGGCCAACGCCTTCGGCGTTGACTTCTCCATCATCGGCGACCTGAACTTCACCGACTTCATCGGCGTCGGCGGCCCCCGCCGCGCCGCGGACGCCCTCGTCCTCGGCGGCTCCGGCCAGGCCCCCGACGGCCTCTCCCCCGCCGACAACCAGGGCACCGCCATCAGCTCCAACCCCGGCAACACCGAGGGCCGCTCCACCTTCAAGGTCGGCGTCATCGCGGACGACGTCTCGATCTTCATGAAGCTCCTCGACGAGGTCTCCGACACCACCATCATCTCCAACCCCAAGGTCCTCGCCCTCAACCGCATGCCCGCACGCGTCCTCGTCGGTCGCCGCGTCGGCTACCTCAACACCACGTCCACCGAGACGTCCACCACCCAGACCGTCCAGTTCCTCGACACCGGCACCCAGCTCTTCTTCCGCCCCTTCGTCGGCAGGGACAACTCCATCCGCATGGAGCTCAAGCCGCAGGTCTCCGAGGCCATCATCCGCCAGGCCGCCGACGCCACCGGCGCCGCCGTCTCCATCCCCGACGAGGTCACCCAGGAGATCACGACCAACGTGATCGTCAACGACGGCCAGACCATCGTCCTCGGCGGCCTCTTCCGCGAGTCCACCCAGTTCGCCCGCCGCCAGGTGCCGTTCCTCGGCGACATCCCCGTCATCGGCGCCGCCTTCCGCGGCCACGACAACGACACCGATCGCAGCGAGATCATCTTCATGATCACGCCCACGATCATCAACGACGCCATGATCGACCAGACGGCCCAGATGGCCCAGGCCGACATCGAGCGCCTCCGCGCCGGCACCCGTCAGGGCCTCCTCCCCTGGAGCCGCGACAAGATGACCTCCATCCACAACATGGAGGCCGAGCAGTTCGCCCGCCGCGGCGAGTACGAGAAGGCCCTCTGGCACATCCAGCGCTCCCTCGCCCTCAACCCCATCCAGCCCGAGGCCTTCCGCCTCCGCGAGCGCATCACCGGCGAGCGCGAGCTCTGGCCCGACCTGAGCCTCCTCGAGGACGCCATCGGCGACGAGACCCGCCGCATCCTCGACTCCATCGTTCCCCCGGAGTCCCTCCCCGAGCACAAGCAGCCCTACGGCCACCACCCGGTCCCCCGCACCCCCGTCGCCCCCCCGGCCCTCCGCCCCCCGGCGGACCCCGCCGCGGAGCCGGCCGTCGAGGAGCCCGCCGCCGAGACCTCCATGCTCCTGGACCCCGCCATCCTCGACCAGACCCTCCCCGAGTTCCAGGAGGTCGCGGCCGAGCAGACGGGCGACAGCGGGGCCCAGCCCGGCGAGAGCTTCAACTCCCCCCTGGTCCGGAAGTCCGGCCTCAGCCCCTCCGACCTGGGCATCGCCGGCCGCCGCTCCTCCCGCTCCACCGGGCCCATCGCCTTCTACCTCATCCCCCAGCCGCAGTTCTCCCCCTGGTTCGCGGGCCTGACCAGCTGGAACTGGACCGCCTCCACCAGCGACTTCTTCACCCTCAACACCCCCGGCTCCGGCGCCGCCGGCACAACCATCACGAACGTTCCGGACAACCTGGATTAACTCCCCCGCCCGGACGGTCGATGACATCCAAACGCCGACGGCACGCCCGCGCCGACGCGGGCGTGCCGCTTTTCAGGAGTTCCCAGACATGCGGACCGCCACGAGCCACCCCGCCCGCCGACTCACTTCCAACCTCGCGCTGCTCCCCGCCGCCCTGATCGCCGCCGCCGCCCTCACCGGCTGCTCCGGCCACGGCGCCTACACCCAGGATCACATCAACTCCGCCCAGGAGAAGCTCAGCCTCCTCAAGAGCGGCACCGAGTGGCAGATGGCCCACCAGCAGTTCCTGGCCGGCGACCTCGACAAGGCCCTCAAGAGCGTCGACCGCTCCATCGCCCTCAACGAGAGCGTCCCCAAGAGCCACCTCCTCCGCGGCCGCATCCTCATGGAGAAGGGCCAGCTCGAGGCCGCACGCAACTCCTTCCTCGAGGCCGAGAAGCTCGACCCCACCCTCGCCGATGCGCAGTACTACCTCGGCATCATCCACGAGCGCTTCAACGAGGCCCGGCTCGCCCTCGACCGCTACCGCGCCGCCATGGCCCACGACCCCTCCAACGCCCAGTACGTCGTCGCCGCCGCCGAGATGTACACCCAGATGGGCATGCTCGACGAGGCCGAGTCCCTCCTCACCGAGCGCCACGCCGACTTCCAGTACAACGCCGCCATGCGGCAGACCCTCGGCCACGTCAAGATGATCCGCAAGGACTACCCCGCCGCGGCCCGGCTCTTCGACGAGGCCCGCGTCCTCGCCCCCGACGACCTGGCCATCCTCGAGGACCTCGCCCGCGCCCAGTTCGCCGCCAAGCGCTTCGCCGAGGCCGACTTCAACCTCGGCCGGCTCATCACCGCCGCCGGCGCCCAGCCCCGGCGCGACCTGCTCCACCTCCGCGCCGCCTGCCTCATGAAGCTCGACCGCCCCGTCGAGGCCCGCTCCATCCTCCAGGAGCTCACCAGCTCCGCCGAGGGCGCCGGCGACCTCCAGGCCTGGATCCTCATGGGCAACGTCGCCGCGACCCTCAACGACACCGCCCGTCTCCGCATGGCCTCCAGCCGCGTCATCGCCCTCGCCCCCGACGCCTACGAGGGGCACTTCCTCCGCGCCCTGCACCTCCGCCGTCAGTCCGACCTCCCCGGCGCCCTCAAGAGCGCGGAGACCGCCGCCAAGCTCTCCAAGTCCGACCCCGGCCCCTGGATCCTCCACGCGTTGATCCAGCAGGACCTCGGCCGTCCGCAGCAGGCACGCGAGAGCCTCGCGGCCGCCCTCCGCATCGACCCCGGCAACGCCTCCGCTACGGCCCTGATGAACGCCCTGAGCGCCCCCACCTACGCCACCCACCCCGACGCGGCCAACTGACCGCCGCGCACACGCCGACCACTCCTTCGCCGCGGCGGCACGGGGCTACCCGTGCCGCCGCGGTTGTTTTCACTCGCCGCGCACGAACGGGTTGCTCCGCCGCTCCCGTCCGACCGTCGTCTTCGGCCCGTGCCCGGGATAGAGCGTCGTGTCCTCCGGCAGTGTGTAGATCCGCCGCCGGATCGACTGCGCCAGCACCTGCCCGTCGGAGCCCGGGAAGTCGAACCTCCCGACCGACCCCGCCATGATCAGGTCCCCGACCAGCGCCTGGCGCGACGCGGCGTGGTACAGCGTGATCCCCCCCGGCGAGTGCCCCGGCGTGTGCAGCACCCGCCAGCGCGTCCCCGCCAGTTCCAGTTCCTCCCCGTCCCGCAGCGTCCGCGTCGGCCCCGGCGCCGTCACCGCCATCCCCATCATCGCCGAGAGGTTCAGCAGTGGATCGTTCAGCCACGCCGCCTCCGCGTGGTGCACCAGCACCGGCGTCCCCGGGAACGCCCGCACCACCTCCCCGACCCCCGCGATGTGGTCCACGTGGGCGTGCGTCAGCACCACCGCCGCCGGCCGCAGCCCCAGCTCCCTCACCCGCTCGATGAGCCGCCCCGGCCCGAATCCCGCATCCACGATCCAGCAGGCCCCGCCCGCCTCCCCCTGTTGGGCCGCCCCCGGGACCCGCACGAGGTAGCAGTTCGTCTGGAACTCCCCCAGCGTGAAACCCTCGACCACCGGCACGGGGGCCCCGACACCAGTGGGGGAGGAGGGGGGTGGGGTGGGCATGGGGGGTGTTGGGGGCCGCGGCGTGTCGTCGGAGGGGGGCACGGAGGGCGTCACGTGGCCATAATACCCCGGTGGCCCCGCCCGGCTTCCGACCCCGCAACCGGCGGGGCGCCGAGGGGTGATCCGCAGCAGACCAGGAGCAACGACGTGGTTATCAGGAACATCGACGATGTTGAGGGGGCGCCCGTGGTCATGGACGGCGTCAAGGGCGTGAAGATGGCCGTCATGGTCGGCAGGGAGCACGGCGCCCCGAACTTCGCCCTCCGCCAGTTCCGCGTCGAGCCCCACGGCCACGCCCCCTTCCACAGCCACGACTACGAGCACGAGGTCTTCGTCGTCGGCGGCTCCGGCACGGTCTACCTCGACGGCGCCGAGCGTCCCATCCGCCCCGGTGATGTCGTCTATGTTCCCGCCGATGAGCAGCACCAGTTCAAGGCGGGCCCCGAGGGGCTCCGATTCTTGTGTCTGGTGCCCGTGAACCGCAACTGCGGCGACCCCACGCCCGGATCCTGAACATCCGGCCCCCGTCGCCCCCCGCGGCCCACGCGGCTTTCGCCCCCGCCACGCCGGCGGCAGCCAAGGAGCACGATCCATGTCCGCGCACCCGCTCGGCCCCGGTAACCAGCCCGTGAGTTTCAGCCCCGGCGGCGCCCCCGCGCAGCAGGCCGCCCCCCGCCCGCGGGCGATGCCCCTCTGGCAGTACGCCCTGATCCTGGTCGCCGGCGCGGCCCCGCTCGTCGCGGCCCTCTTCGCCACCAGCGCCGTCCCCGTCGAGACCGCCCTGGTCCTCTGCGGGGCCGCGGCCTTCCTGGTCGTCCTGGCGATGACCGTCATCGCCGCCCTCGCCTCCGTCCGCCGCGCCGTCGTGGACAGCCGCTCCGGGCGCGAGATCGAGGAGCTCGCCCTCGCCATCCGCCGCCTCAACGAGCACTCCCTCCTCTCCGACGACGCCCGCCGCCTGCTCAACCGCGCGCAGGAGCGCGAGCTGCTCGTCCGCGCCATCGAGGAGGACATCGCCGCCGAGGAGTGGGACGCCGCGACCGTCCTGTGCAACGAGCTCGCCGAGCGCTTCGGCTACCGCGTCGAGGCCGAGCAGTTCCGCGCCCGCGTCGAACAGGCCCGCTCCGTCGTCCAGGAGCGACGCGTCGCCGACGCCATCGCCCAGCTCGACGGACTCATCGTCCAGCGCCGCTGGGACACCGCCCTGCGCGAGGCCGCCCGCATCCGCCGCCTCTTCCCCGACTCCCCGCGCGTGGAGAACCTCCGCGCCCGCGTCGAGCAGGCCCGCGGGGTCTACAAGGCCGACCTGGAGCGCCGCTTCCTCGAGGCCGCCCAGGAGAGCCGCGTCGAGGACGCCATGGAGCTGCTCAAGGAGCTCGACACCTACCTCACCGAGACCGAGGCCGCTCCCTACCGAGAGGTCGCCCGCGGCGTCATCGGCAAGGCCCGCGAGAACCTCGGCGCCCAGTTCAAGCTCGCCGTCCAGGACCGCCGCTGGGCCGCCGCCGCCGCCATCGGCCGCCGCATCATCAACGAGTTCCCCAACACCCGCATGGCCACCGAGGTCCGCGAGATGATGGACCGCATCCTCGCCGAGGCGAACGCCCCCGCGGCCAGCTAAGCAACGTTCATAAGCCCTGTTTCATAAGTCCTGCAGGTCACATCGGACCCATGGACTTATGCCTTTTCTCTCTCCCCGCGCCCCCGCGCCCTTATCGCCGCCGCCCGCTCCTCCCGCTCCCGCCGGTACAGGTACCCCAGCAGGATCACGATCCCCACCAGCAGCAGCGCATCGGCCACGTTCGACACGTACGGCCAGATCTCCCCGTTGCCCCCCAGCGGCCGCAGCCCGAAGGGCCACTTCAGCCCCGGCAGCGGGTGCAGGAAGTCCCGCACCACCCCGATCGCCAGCCGGTCGTACAGGTTCCCCAGCCCGCCCCCCAGCAGCATCCCGATCGCCGCGTGCGCCCAGTGGTCCCGCGCCCGGGTCCACTTCGCGAACATCCACACGCCGAACCCCAGCGCGATCGCCGTGAACCCCACGAAGAACCACCGCTGCCCCGGCCCCATCCCGAAGACCGCACCGGGGTTGAGCACCAGCGTGAACTCCAGCACGCCCGGGATCGCCACCACAGGCTCGTGCGGCGGGATCAGCATCCCCACGTTCCGCGCGTCGCTGGCGCTGATCGCCGTCACGTCCTCGCGCGTCACGTGCACCGGCGTCCCGGCGACGCGCTCGAACGCCAGCCACTTGCTCCCCAGGTCCAGCCCGACGCTCGCCGCGGTCGCGATCAGCAGCACGAGCCACGCCCGGCGCGACCTCTCCGCCGGCGCGGAGCCGCGCCCCGCGCCGTGCGGCGGCGACGAGGCGGACGCGACGGCGGCAGTGGGGGGGCTGCCCCCCTCGCCGGCCCCCGCCCCATCCCCGCCCGGCCTGTCCGCTGGCTGCGTCACGGCTGGTAGGACCGGCGCTCACGCTCCCGCGCCGCCTCGATCGAGTACCGCGTCCACGGCAGCTCGTCGAGCCGCTCGGTGCTGATCGGCTTGCCCGTGTACTCGCAGATCCCGTAGGTCCCGGCGTCGATCCGCTCCAGCGCGGCGTCGATCTCCCGGATCAGCGTCCGGTCCACCGCCGCCAGGTCCAGGTTCAGCGACTGGTCGAAGACGTCCGTCCCCTGCTCGGCCATGTGCTGCGGCGTGTGCGACAGCGAGCCGCTGCTCTGCAGCAGCGCCTCGCTCTCCATGTTCCGCACGTCCCCCACCAGCTCCGCGCGCTTCGCCAGCAGCACCTGCCGGTACTTCTCCAGTTCCTTCTTCGACAGCTTCGTCTTGATCGGCTCGCCGTCGGCCTGGCCGCCCTGCTCCAGGTCGTTCCGCGGCGGGGCGCTCGGGCCCGACGGGATCAGCGGCTTCCACTTCGCCCCGGGCTTCAGCAGCGGCTCCCCCTGCGGCAGCTGGAACTTCGCCTTGGGCTTGCTCGGCTTGCTGGGCTTCTGGTGGACGATCGTGATCCCCTTCGGCCCCGCCTTCTTCTTGTCCGCCCCGCCCGCCTCCGGCGCCGCCGCGCTCGCGGCCGGCGCCTTGGCGTTGCTCGCCGGCGCCGTCGCCGCGGCGGCCTTGGCGGAGACCTTCCCCTTGACCTTCGCGTCGCTCGCCTTCGCGCCGGCCTTCGCCCCCGCCTCGCCCCCCGCCGCCTTGCGGGCGCCGGTCGTGGCAGCCTTCTTGGTGACCTTCACGTCCTTGGCGGCCTTGGTGTCCTTGCTGATCTTCGACTCCTTCGAAGCCTTCGCTTCCTTCTTCGCCGGCGTCTTGCCGCGCGCGGTTGTCGTCCCCTTCGACGCCGATGCCTTGGCCGGCTTGGCCGCGGTCTTCGACGTCTTGGAAGGCGCCTTCTTCGTCGTCTTGCTTGTCTTCTTCTTCGTTCCCACGGTCTCAATCACCTCATGCGGCGGGGACGCCGCCGGGTCCAGGGTCCGGTGGGTTGCTACGGGCGGTCCGTGGCAGTCAAAAGCGGGGCAAGTCTACGGCCGGCACCCGAACCAGTCAAAGCACCCGGCCCGGGGGGGACCGCCGGTGTGAAACCGGGCAAACCCGCATTTATTCCCCCCCAGCCCCCCGCCGGCCCGCCCCTACGCCCGCCCCGCCCCAGCCTCCGCCCCTTCCAGTTCCGTGTACGCCCCCATCCGCCGGAACCGCTCGTACCGGCGCCCGGGCAGCGTCGCCGGGTTCTGCGACCGCAGCTCATCCAGCGTCTTGAGGATCCACCGCTCCAGGTTCCCCGCCGCCCCCGCCGGGTCGCGGTGCGCCCCGCCCAGGGGCTCGGGCACGATGTCGTCGATGATCCCCAGCTCGATGTTGTCCCGGGCCGTCAGCCGCAGCGACCGGGCCGCCGCCGCGTTGGTCTGCTCGTTGGCCTGCTTCCACAGGATCGCCGCGCACCCCTCCGGGCTGATCACCGTGTACCACGAGTTCTCCATCATCGCCACCCGGTCCGCCACCGCGATCCCCAGCGCACCCCCCGAGCCCCCCTCCCCGATCACCACGCTGATGATCGGCGTCCGCAGCCGGCTCATCTCCCGAAGGTTCACCGCGATCGCCTCGGCCTGACCCCGCTGCTCCGCCCCCACCCCCGGGTACGCCCCCGGCGTGTCCACCAGCGTCACAATCGGCAGCCCGAACTTCTCCGCCAGCTTCATCTTCGCCAGCGCCTTGCGGTACCCCTCCGGGTGCGCGCACCCGAAGTGGCACGCGATCTTCTCCTGCGTCGTCCGCCCCTTCTGGTGCCCCACCAGCAGGCACTTGACCGACCCGATCCGCGCGAACCCCACGACCATCGCCGGGTCGTCCCCGAACCGCCGGTCCCCGTGCAGCTCGCAGAAGTCCTTGCAGATCCGCTCGATGTAGTCCCGCGTCTGCGGCCGGTCCGGGTGCCGCGCCACCCGCACCACCTGCACCGGGCTCAGCGACGAATAGATCTCCGCCAGCTTCTCCTGGTACTCCCGTCGCAGGTCCTCCAGCATCCCCGCCAGCTCCCCCTCGTCGCTCGGCAGCTCCGACTCCGCCGACACCTCCTGCCCCGCCGACACCCGCCGCAGCCGATCCTGGATCGCCTCGATCCGGCGCTCGGTCTCTTCCAGGGGCTTCTCGAAGTCGAGCTTGTAGTACTTGCTCATGTCCGGCAGACGCTCCATGGCCCGTGGGGAGGCACGATCCGGGCCGCACCGACCGCGGCCGAGGTGATCCCAAAGTGTAGGTGCCGGCCCAGCCGGGCACGGCCCGATGTTGGTGCCTGCTATCGTGCCCGAGGGCCGCGCGGGGAGTGGGGGCAAGCGGCGGCCCAGGAGTCCGTTCCATGGCAGCAGCACCTCATCATCCACCCCTGGCGGTCATCGGCGGCGGCAACATGGCGCAGGCGATCCTCGCCGGCTTCCGCGCCAGCGCCACAGGCCATCCCCTCAGCGTCGCCGTCGCCGAGCCCGACGCCGCGAAGCACACGCAGCTCGCCCCCCTCGCCGGCGCCGTCGTCCCCGATGGCCCCGCCGCCGTCCGCTGGCTCCGCGAGCACGAGACGCCCGACCTCCCCGGCCAGATCCTGCTGGCCGTCAAGCCCCAGTCGCTCCCCGGCGTCGCCGCCGAGCTGCGTCCCCACCTGGACCGCCGGCGCATCGTGATCTCCATCCTCGCCGGCGCCCCGACGAGCGCCATCCGCGACCTGCTCGGCCCGAACGCCGCCGTCGTCCGCGCGATGCCCAACCTCCCCGCGCGGATCCGTCAGGGCGCCACCGCCATCTGCCTCGGCGAGGGCGCACGCCCCGGCGACGACGACTTCGCGCTCGCGCTCTTCCGCGGCATCGGCCCGCTCGTTCTGCGGATCGACGAATCGCTCATGGACGCCTTCACCGCCGTCGCCGGCTCCGGCCCCGCCTACCTCTTCTACCTCGCGGAGGCGATGACCCGCGCCGCCACGCAGCTCGGCTTCGACGAGACCGCCGCGAGCGACATCGTCAAAACCACCCTCGCCGGCTCCGCCTCGCTCCTCGCCCAGTCTCCCGAATCCCCCGCCGACCTGCGCGCCGCCGTCACCAGCAAGGGAGGTACCACCGAGGCCGCCACCCACGCCCTCGACGGCGCCGACGCCATGAACGCCATCATCCGCGCCATCACCGCCGCCCGCGACCGCGGCCGCGAACTCGCAAGCGGCTGATCCTTCCTACGCCGCCGCCTGGTCGGGCAAATCCGAACGCGGGGGGAGCGGAGAAAGCGGGGGGCGCGGGGAAGAAGAGGGGGCAGGAAAAGGCAGGAACTCGGAGGACACGGAGAGCCACAGAGGTCACAGAGGGGGAGCAGCCACGCACGAGCGGTCGGGGACCAATCCATGGTCGGGCCGCAGAGCGTCCTTGCCAACCCCCTCTCCCCAATCCCTGTCTTCCTCCGTGACCTCTGTGGCTCTCCGTGTCCTCCGTGTTCCCGCCTTTCTCTTCCCCGCGTCTCTCCGCTCCCCCCGCTCCCCCCGCGTTCTCTTCTGCTTCACTTCGCGTTTGACTCCGCGGTCTTCGCGACCTTCGCGTTGAAAGCTCTTTGCATGTTCTCTGTGCTTCCCTCTATGCCTCTGTTGAGAACCTTCCCTCTCCCTCAAAAATCCCGCCGACAGAAGATCCACGCCCCAATCCCGAGCATCACCGCCTCAAACGCCAGCGACGTCCCGATCACCCACCACACCGACCGCGCGTGGATCGCCTTCTGCACCCGCGCCGCCAGCGCCCGCTGGTCCACCCCGAACGGCCCCGCCATCTGCCCCAGCTCCTCCGGCGCCGCCGCGGCGTTGCGGTCCTGTTCTTCCAGGTCCGCCCGGTCCTTCAGCGTCCGGTTCAGGATCTCCACCGTCTCCCCCGTCTTCGGCAGCGCCGTCTTCACAGCCCACGCCGCGAGCGCACCCATCTCCCACCGCCCCCGGTTCCGCTCCATGCGCGCCAGCCGCTCCCGCAGCTGCGCCAGCCGCGGCTCCGCCGCCACCAGCTCCTCGTCCGTCGGCTCCGCCGCCTCGCCCTTCGCGGCACGCGCCTGCTCGATCTTCGCCCTCGCCGCCCGCTCCCGCGCCTCGATCTGCCCCGGCAGCCGCTCCAGCCACATCGCGTTCGCCTCCCGCCCCTGCAGGACGAACCCGTCCGCCGCGTTGACCGCGAAGACCAGGAACCAGAACAGCAGCGTCAGCAGCAGCGTCGCGATCGTGGACCTCGTCAGCAGCCCGATCACCACGCACACGCTGTACAAATAGCTGAACACCAGCACCACCAGCGGCACCGCCAGCAGCAGCCCCGGCTCCCACGCCCCGCCCCGAATCCCGATCACCAGGAAGCACGCCGCGCTGAAGACGCTCACCTGCAGCGCGACGAACAGCAGCCCCGCCGTGAACTTCGTCAGCAGCAGCCGCAGCCGCCCCACCGGCTTGCTCAGCACCAGCTCGATCGACCCCGAGGCGACGAACTCCGGGATCATCCCCGCGGTGGACACCAGCGCCAGGATCATCGCCAGCCAGCTCAGCCAGAACCCGATCCCGAACTGCACGAACATCGCCTTGTACAGCCGCTCCGGCGGCACCATCTCGCTGGTGAGCCCGAACAGCTCCAGCTCCCACCACAGCACCGTGATCCCCCGCTCGTTGATCCCGATCGCCGCGAACGCCGCCACCACCAGCCCCGACACCGCCAGCACGAACCAGAACAGCCGCTTGGCGTTCAGCTCGCGGTACGCGTCGTAGAAGATCGCCCACGTCTGCCGGATCACGCCCCGCCTCCGATCTTCCCCGACGCCGCCCCCGGCGGCAGCACGCCCCCCGTCGCCGGGTCCGTCACCGCTCGCATGAACAGCTCCTCCAGCGACTCCCGCACCGGCGCCACCGACACGACCGTCCGCCCCTCCCCCCGCAGCCGGTCGATCACCGGCTGCACCCCCTCCGCCTCCACGCCCCGCAGCACCAGCCGCGACGAGCCGTTCTCCGCCCGCACCTCCGCCCCCTCCATCCCCGCCGCCCACGCCGGCGCCTCCCCCCGCACCACCACCTCGTACCGCCGCGACTCCCGCGTCAGCTCATCCAGCGTCCCCTGGCTCCACACCCGCCCCTGCACCAGGATCGCCACCCGGTCGCACACCATCTCCAGCTCGCTCAGCAGGTGCGAGTTCAGGAACACCGTCTTCCCCCGCGACCGCAGCTCCACCAGGATCCCGCGGATGTCCCGCCGCCCCACCGGGTCCACCCCGTCCGTCGGCTCGTCCAGCAGCACCAGGTCCGGGTCGCTCACCAGCGCCTGCGCGATCCCCAGCCGCTGCCGCATCCCCTTCGAGAACCCCCGCACCTTCTTGTCCCCCCACGCCCCCAGCCCCACCAGCTCCAGCAGCTCATCCCCCCGCCGCCTCCGCTCCCGCCGCGGCACATCCGCCAGCGCCCCGAAATAGTCCACCACCTCCCGCGCCGTCAGGTGCTCCGGGAACCGGTGGTGCTCCGGCAGATACCCCACCCGCCGCAGCGCCGACTTGTCGCCCACCTCAGCCCCCAGCATCTCCCCGCGGCAGCGCGACGGCCGGATCACCGTCATCAGAATCTTCACCAGCGTGCTCTTCCCCGCCCCGTTCGGCCCCAGAAGCCCGAACACCTCCCCGCGCCGCACCCGCATCGACACCCCCCGCAGCGCGTGCACCCGCCCGCGGTACGTCTTCGCGACCTCCTCCAGGTCCATCGCCCACTCCCCACCAAGCTGCCGAGCGCCAGCGCTCATACCCACTCCTCTTTGGCCATTTGGCCCTTTGCCATTTGGCCCTTTCTTCCCTTCTACCGCTTCCTCGCCACCACATGAAACACATGCCACCGCTTCGGCCGCTCCACCTCCGGCCCCTCTTGCTTGGATTCCTCCCTCAGTTCTTCCACCTCGAACGCCTCGAGCATCCGCTCCACCTCTTCCCGTGACTGGTGCGACCGCCCCGGGATCGACGCCCAGTCATCCCGATCCCCGAACAGCTGCCCCGCGAACCGCCCCCCGCTCCGGATCGACGAGACGATCCGCCCCCACACCGCCGCGAAGTGCTCCGGCGGGCAGAACGGCAGCGAGAAGCTCGCGTTCACGAGGTCCACCCCCGCGGGCCACTCCGCCTCGTGGAACGCCCCGAGCCTCGTCTCCAGCCGCCCCTCCACCCCCGCGGGCAGTTGCTCCCGCAGCAGTCGGAGCGCCTCCGGGTGCCCATCGATCGCCACCACCCGCCACCCCCGCGCCAGCAACTCCCGCGTGTCCCGCCCCTCCCCGCACCCAACGTCCACCGCCACCCCCGCCCATCCTTTCCCATGCTCGCGCTCGAACCCAGCGAGCGCGGCCACCAACGTCTCCCGCGCCGGCTTCCCGACCATCGTCGAGAAGTACCCCGGCCAGTCCTCCACCGCCGCATAATCCTGCGCCCGCAACTTTCCCATGCCCTTCCTCAATTTGGTCCTTTGCCAATTGGCCATTTGGCCATTTTCCCCTCCCCAGCCTACCCCCTCCTCGCCACGATATGAAACACGTGCCAGTACTTCGCATCCCCGAGCGCCGTCTTCCCCTCCCCCTCGAACTCCTCCAGCATCTCCGCCTCCATCCCCGCCGCGGCCAGCAGTTCCTCCACCGTCTCCCGCGTGTGGAACTCCCGCCCATCCCGCCACCCCGGCCCCCGCACCTCCCCCGCCCTGGGCGCACGCCCC